>JAEYON010000055.1 GCA_023411645.1 Bacillota bacterium
CATCCATTCCACCCCATATTTTTGACATGAGGTTATTATATACCACATCCAGGTGAGACAAAATCACTGACGGGTTATTAAGACAATATCAAAAACGGATCACACGGCATATATTGCCTGAAAAAACCGCTTGCAATATCGGCATCACGATGTTATACTATATAAGCGCGCTGGAGATACAATGTATAGCAGCCGCAAATTATATATCGCGGGGTGGAGCAGTCCGGTAGCTCGTCGGGCTCATAACCCGAAGGTCGCAGGTCCAAATCCTGCCCCCGCAACCAAATCTGTTACCGTAGTTGATATAATTATCAGCTACGGTAACTTCTTTTTTGCCTAAAAATCTGCTGTAAAACGTAAAAGTCAGTGGTTCAAGTCCTCCTCAAGGGCAAATTCGGGAGATGATGCCGCTATAAATACAAATATCGGCTCATACAGCAGGGATATGGCATTTTGCAATCGTTAGAATATATTATCGTAAATTATTATTATTTATATTATCATATAACCATAGGGCTGGGTGATTCGAGCCGCTGTAATTATCCTACTATAATCGAAAAAGCAGCAGATTGAGTTTGTCATTGAATAATGCAAAAAGAATACAAGAGGAGGCAAACTAATGGATAGAAAAATTAAGCAACAGGTTACAGGCTTTAGGACGAAAGACGGAGCCGGAGTGAGTTTGGTCAGGGTATTGGGAAACCAAACTGTTCAGGAATATGATCCGATTTTGCTGCTCGATTCCTTTGATAGCACAAATCCGGATGATTACACAGCGGGATTTCCCATGCATCCCCACAGAGGTATTGAAACAATCAGTTATGTATATCGTGGATCTATGACTCATAAGGACAGCTTGGGAAATGAGGATACGATTGGTGATGGAGAAGTTCAATGGATGACAGCGGGTTCCGGCATTATGCATGAAGAAAAATTGCCGGCTGCCGAGCGGATGCTTGGAGTGCAGCTCTGGCTTAATCTTCCGGCAAAAGACAAAATGACAGACCCTGCATACCGCAGCATCAGAAATTCTGAAATTGAAGAAATTGAAATTGAGAACGGAAGGTTAAGGCTGCTTGCCGGTGAGTACAACGGTAGAAAAGGATATCTGGGGAAGTATTTACCTCTGGATTATTATGATATTCATCTGAATTCCGACGCGTTCATTACCATTCGCACAGACATTGAACGCTCGGTAATGGTCTTTACCCTATTAGGGAATGCGTATATCGGAGGTGAGCTGGTAAAAGAAAAGACCGCAGCAAAACTTACCTCTGGTGACCATGTAGAGATAAGGGCAACAGGCCCAAAAGCCCAAGTGTTATTTATTAGCTCTCTGTATTTATACGAACCTATCTCTTGGGGAGGGCCTATTGTAATGAACACAAAAGATGAATTGAAGCAGGCGTTTGATGACCTAAAGCAAGGGACTTTTCTGCAAAAAGAAATATCTTACTGATAATTGAGAGGAATTGGAGAAAAGATAGTATTTCTATGAACAGTGCCGAAGAGGTTCATGCGAAGCTTTATCAGGAAGCATTAGAAAACCTTGACGACGCGGAAGAAGTATTCTACTATCTTTGCCCGGTATACGGAACATTGAAAAATTGCGGCCTGAAAAATGCAGTATCTGCGGGGATCAGGGAGAAAAATTTATAGAATACTAAGATGTGTATAGTTTCAAATAATTAAGCAAGAGCTTATACTTGCTTTTTATATATTTTATCAAGGATCACTTTATCCGCAGGGCAAAATTCATATTGTGGTATTTCGGTAGGAGTAATCCACTTTATATCGTTATGCTCCAGCATCTGAGGAACACCCTCGGCTATCGTGGCATTGAACAGTGACAAATGTACTTTAATGTCCGGGTATTCGTGAATAACATCCACGAATAAGTCATCAACAGAAAGAGTTACCGCTAATTCCTCCTGGCATTCTCTAATGAGGGCCTGCTCTTTTGTTTCGCCCGGCTTAACCTTTCCGCCGACAAACTCCCACAACAGTGCACGTGCCTTTGTTGGCGGACGTTGGCATATCATAAACTTGTCATTATCCCAAATCAGTGCTGCGACAACTTCAACCATGATTTTCACCTCGTTTAATTATTCTGTAAGCCGAAATCGTACTGAAGATAATCGGGTAGCTCGTTATCCAATGGAATGTCATATAGATATGTAGTAACCGATTTACCCGTTTTTTCATATGTCCCCATCTGTTTTCTGGGATTTGTCAGTTTTCCGGTGCCAACATAGGTAAACGGCATTGTAATACCGTTCTCGTCACTGACCTTTCTTATGAATAGAAAGGCGTGGCGGCTTTCATTCAGTTGGGAAAGTTTTTTGTCGGAGATATTTACCTCGCATTCCCACTGGAAAAGATTAGGCTGAAGGAATTTATCTTTATAATTCAACCTATCTGTATCGGGCAAATCTTTTTTCAGTGAAGCGAAGATAATTACATCCTTGTCATATACGTATGTACCAAGCTGATTGTAGCCCGGATTCCTCAATAACTTAAGCTGAACCTGATCAATTCTGTAGCTCTGCCACAGCTTGAAATCGTTGGAATCACCATAATCGGCAATATATCTTGTCAGGCCGTATTCAATCAGATCATTGCAATAATCATGCAAATCTCGGCTGACACAAATATTCAGCTCAATTGCGTCGTTATTTACCGATGCAAACCCGCTTTCTGCTATGAATTTCAGCGCATGCTCGTATTCTGCGTGTGAATAATGAGTTATTGCCTCTTTCAGAATGTTTTCTAGTGCAGTAAGCGATGTTTCTTCCGATAACAATGCTCTGAAGATCAAATATTCGTACTTTCTGACAAGAGGAAGCATTTCAGAAAGATAATTCACAAACTTAATTTGATCATCGGTGAACACAGGTAAATACCTTGCATCACCCGAAAGCTCGGGAGTGTCGTCAATAATACCGTGAAGGAAGCTATAGTATGAGGAACACTTCTTACTGTGAATCTTGATACTCATGAAGCGCTGAAGGTCTGGTGCGCAGTCATTGTTGAGATAATCCATGTGTGTAGGATATGATTCAGAGCCAATATACTTTTTGAAATTGAAGTAGTCCTGCTTCATATAGCTGAGCGCATTGAAGTTTTCCTTTTCAATCCACTCAAGAAGTTCTTCTTTGCTAAGGTCATCAATATTGATCTCGACACCGTAATCAGCAAGGCCCACAGCTTTGAAATCATCTCTCACAAGAGATGCCATGAGCTTTTTCTCAAGTATAAAGTTCTTTGAAAGAGAGGATAGTGCAAAAGCAATCTGAACACTTCTCCTATAGCTGTTGCAGATAAAATCGAGAACAGTTACATACTCTTTGTTGTCATACTTACGAAGGCCCCGACCAAGTTGCTGTATGAATACGGTAGAGGATTCTGTGGGACGCAGGAATAGCACCATATTCACACCGGGAATATCAACGCCTTCGTTGAGGATATCTACCGTAAACAGTATTTCAAGCTTGGAAGAATCGCTCTGAAGGTCGTTATAGGCACGAATACGTTCTCCGATATCATTCCTTCCGGTCAGATAAGCGGTATGATAGTTTTCGCTCATCGCCTCGCACATCATATGGGCGTGCGACACGTTTCTGCAAAAGGCAAGCGCCTTCAGTTTCCCGCTAGGCCTGTGAGCCTCTACTTGCTTGCTGATAAAGTCGCAGTGCTCTGTGGTAGCAATCTGAGCAACAAGCTTGCGCTCTTCGCTCTTGGTTAACCCATAATTTACGAGCTCATCACGGATACCATAGTACTTGAACGGAACAACAAGATCGTTGATAATTGCATCTCTCAAACGAAGCTCATAGGGAACGTTTTTGTCAAACAGCTCAAATACGTCCTGGTTGTCCATTCGTTCGGGAGTTGCAGTTAATCCGAGCAGAAACTCCGGGTCAAAGTAATTTATAATGGCTTTGTATGTTTCTGCCGTTGCATGATGACACTCGTCAACAATTATGTAGTCAAATGCTTTTTTATCGAACAGGTCAAGTGATTTTGCCATAGATACATTTGTCGAGAATACAAAGTCGGAATCGATATCCTTATACTCGCCGGAGTACTCTCCAATAGAAACATCATTACCGAACACCACGGAGAATGTTTCGATAGACTTTCTGAGAATAGATCCCTCGTGAACGATATACAACAGTCGGTTCGGACTGAAGTTAAATGCATCGAATGCAGCAAGAAATGTTTTGCCACTACCAGCGGCAGATACAACAAGCGCGCGGCCAACACCGGTGGCACGGTATCTGTTCAGCTCCTTCAGGGCACGACGTTGCATATAATTCGGCTTGATCTTCGACGCTGTATTAAGGTCATAGTCCATATCCCAACGTTCAATTGCAAAATTGAGCCTTGTTGCGTACTTAGTGATGATATCGTTATCCAGTTCGTATGACTGCGCCCATTTTTCCTCAAATTCCGACATTGCTGCTGCATATGCTCCCTCATCGGAAACGACAATATCCCACTCGATGTTCTTGATCAGCGCATGTCTTGTTATGTTAGAGGAGCCCACGATAAGTTCTTTCCTATCGTCAAACTCAAATAGATATCCCTTGGAGTGATATCCAAGTGTCATATAGCTGTTATCGTGAAAGGACTCATAATCGAGATGACAGGAAAAATTACTACATCTGCTCTGGAGTGCAAAAAAGCTTTTCAGCGATTCAATATCGGTGAAGTTCTGGTATGTTGAGGTAATAATACGCCCTTTTGCTCCACGTTCAACTGCTGCCTCGATGTCTTTGAACAGCAGAACAAGTCCAGCTTTTTTTATAAAGCTGACCGAAAAATCGAAGGATATGCAATGGTGTAAATCGTCCTTGATTCTTTCTAGGAAGGTTGTTTCTGTGTAGTTTGTTAAAAACATATTGGACATATTAATCTTCTCATTTCAGCATGCGTTTAGCCCGGTCAATCACCATTACAATTCGTAATACTTTTTTGCGTTTCCTCTAGCTCTATTTACTGGTTTTCGTTTTCTATGAGAAGTTGTGTACAATTATTCAAACACAGTATAGCGTATTTTTGGAATAGTATCAATTAACTTTCAAGAATACAATAAATAATATTCCCCAAATTAGGATATAGGGAATAAATAAGAACCATTCGGATCAAGTGGAACCCTAGAGTAATTTCACATTTTATATATTCAACATGAAAACTAATGAGCTCTGCTTATTTTAAGAGATTTTATCTATTTAATCAAAATTTGGGATCGTAGCCTTGTTTTTTGATTTTAACGGTGAGAATAAATAATTTTTGTCATAGGTTCAGTTAAATTGAGCACTTTTAACCTAGGGCAGATTTTCAAATTTAATTCCTGTAAGTGAAAATTTATATTGTAAAAATACAATAGCATGTTTATAATATTAGTATAACACGCGTTTTACTAGTTGCTAGTGGCATATGTTTCTAAAAATTTAATGAGCAGTTGAAATGGGAGGATTAATTTGGATAATAATCAATTGTGGAGCAGTGTAATAAATACTTTGTCCATTGAGGCAAAATCTATTTCTGATCTATCTGAGAGTGTTTCCCGTGAAGTTGTGACTGATCTGATAAAGCTTATAGGTGATTGCCGGGGAAGGATAGTTATCGCAGGATGCGGTACGTCTGCTGCAGCAGCAAAGAAGATAGCACATTCACTCTGCTGCATCGAAAGACCTGCGGCATACCTGAACCCAGCTGATGCAGTGCATGGAGCTCTTGGCTTTCTGCAAAAAGAGGACATTTTTATTTTGATTTCTAAAGGAGGCAATACAAGAGAAATATTAAGCATGATCCCCGCCTGTAAAACAAAAGGCGCCACACTTGTTGCGGTAACCGAAAATCCGGACTCCGTTCTTGCCAGGGAAGCTGATATATTACTGAAAATAAAGGTAGAAAAGGAACCGTGTCCGTTCAATATGCTTGCAACTGCAAGTACTCTCGCGGTTATAGCATTTTTTGATGCAATATGCATTGCTCTTATGAATTATACAAATTATACTCGGGAGCAGTTTGCGGTTATTCATCCCGGCGGAGCTGTCGGCGACAGACTTCTAAAGGGCGAAAAATGAGGAGGAAGCATAGTAAAAACATGAAAACAATGAGAGCGGCAGTTTTTGAAGGAATTGAGAAAATGGCAGTAAGGGAGCTGCCCGTACCTCAATGCGAAGACGAAGGCATGTTAGTGAAGGTGGAGTCATGCTGTATTTGCGGAGGCGATATAAGAAACTATCATACGGGACTTAGATATGGTGTTGACAAGCAGATTATGGGGCATGAGATAGCAGGCTGTGTTGAAGAGACCGGAAGCAGGGTAACCCGTTTTAAGCCCGGAGATAAGGTAGCTATTGCCCCGGATGTAAGCTGCGGTGAATGCTATTACTGCAAAAGAGGATTGGTTAACCTTTGTGTGAACCACAAAATGCTGGGAACCAATTGGCCGGGGGGCTTTGCGCAGTATATTTACCTTCCTCCCGTTGTAATGAGCCGCGGTTTTGTTGAACATGTTCCATCGCATTTGGATTTTAACGAAGCAGCAATGGCTGAGCCGGCATCATCGGTCATAGCGTGTCAGGAATATAATAATGTCGTTCTGGGAGACACTGTAGTTATTATCGGTGACGGGCCTATAGGCTGCCTGCATATTGAAGTAGCCAGAGCCAGGGGCGCATCAAAAATAATTATGTGCGGTTTGACCAGGCTTGCTTCAGTACCGCAGTTTAAGCCCGACCACATTATTAATTCGGCTGAGCAGAACCCTGTTGAAGAGGTATTGAAGCTCACGAACGGACTTGGCGCTGATATTGTGATATGTGCTGCTCCGGTGACTGCGATTCATGAGCAGGCTGTCGAAATGGTAAGGAAAAGGGGCAGGGTTGTTTTATTTGGCGGTGTCAATAAAAACAATCCGATGACGACCTTGAACAGCAACCTGATCCACTATAACGAAATAACAGTAGTAGGTGCGTTTTCTTATCCATCCACCGGCTTGTACAAAGCTGTCAACCTTATCGCAGAAGGTAAAATTTCTGCGGGAAAATATGTAACGAAAACTGTAAAGCTGGATGAAATACCCGAAGGCATAGCTTATGCAGAGCAAGGCAAAGCTCTTAGGGTAGCCGTAAAGCCCTGGGAGTAAAAAAGGAAGTTGATGAATCATGTAAAACAAAAAGAGTTAATTTATACATTGTTTTATTTCTATTATCATTTTAAAAGAGGGTGTCTGAGATGTATGAAATTAATACAAGACTGGTGGAGCGCAGTAAAGCCGGCAGGCCGGTATTGGTAAGCCTGATTGGGTGCGGTCAGATGGGGACTGACATAATTGCGCAGGTTGAACAGATGAAAGGCATGGAAATTCCTGTTATTGTAGACCTGGAAACGAGTGTCGCCTTGAAAGCCTTGGAAACGGCGGAATGTAAAAGGGAATATGTTTGCACCAATGATCTGATCGAGGCCGAAAAGGCAGTTAATGACGGCAAAATGGTTGTTACAAATGATTGGAAAATAGCCGTGCGTCTTCCCCAGGTTGAAGCGGTAATCGATTGTACCGGTTCCCCGGTAATGGGAGCTACCATATCGCTAGAGTGCATTAATTATAAAAAGCATATTGTCATGATGAATGTGGAATGCGACATAACAGTTGGACCAATTCTTAGGCAAATGGCAGAAAATGCAGGAGTTATTTATACTCTTGCTGCAGGTGACGAACCTGCGGCTATCATAGAGCTATATCGTTTTGCAAATGCACTGGGCTTCACTGTAGTTTCGGCAGGTAAGGGTAAAAACAACCCATTGGACCTTGCAGCTAACCCAGAAACCCTTTCGGATAAAGCAAAGGCCAGGAATATGAGCGCATACATGCTTTGTGAATTTGTTGATGGCTCTAAAACAGCCATAGAAATGGCAGCTGTATCGAATGCTACCGGGCTTGTACCTGATATAGAGGGAATGCATGGCCCAAGGGCTACAGTTGATACGCTGAACAAGGTATTTTGTCCAAAGAATGACGGAGGAGTGCTTAACAAGGCTGGTGTAGTTGAGTATGCGATCGGAGTTCATCCGGGAGTTTTCCTGACTATAACTACCGAGAACAAAAGGCTGCGTTCATCCTTTATTCAGAGGGACATGGGAAACGGCCCTTATTATACCCTGTTCAGGCCCTTCCATCTATGTTCTATGGAGGTGCCGCTTACAGTAGCGCAGGCGGTTCTTTACGGAGAATCCTCAGGACATCCCGGAAAGAAACTAATTTCGGAATGTATTGCAATAATGAAAAAGGACATGAAGGCTGGAGAAATATTGGATGGTATCGGCGGTTTCTGCTACCGTGTGAGCATTGATCTGGCGGAAGTTGCCAGGAAGGGTAAGCAGCTGCCCGCAGGCCTGGCAAAAGGAGCTGTTCTGAAGTGCGATGTCAAGGCAGGGGACATACTTACTTATGACATGGTGGAATTATCTGATTCGGTACTGCTGCAGCTAAGGAAGATACAAGACCGGATGTGTATATGAGTAAATAAATATTGATGAGGGAGGATTATCATGGACTATAAAGTTAAGATAGGTCTGGCATCAACAAGAAGGGGTATTTTCAGCAAGGAGGACGCTTTAAAGTATAAAAAGCTGATACAGGAAAAGTTGTCCGAAATGGGTGTTGTCTATGTTGACATAGAAGACATAAACGACGAGGGCTTGCTTCACTCGGAGAGCGATGTGGAAAAGGTAGTCGATAAATTTAAGGCTGAAAAGGTGAATGCTGTTTTCTTCCCGCATTGCAATTTCGGTTCTGAGGATCTGGTAGGCAAAGTCGCAAATGAATTAAGGCTGCCAATTCTACTTTGGGGCCCCAGGGATGAAGCTCCTCTTGCAGATGGTTCAAGGCTCAGAGATACGCAATGCGGACTTTTTGCAACGGGCAAGGTGCTCAGAAGATTTCACCTGCCATTCACCTATATATCAAACTGCAGACTTGAGGATGAGGCTTTTGAAAGAGGAGTTAATACTTTTATAGCTGCGGCAAATGTTGTCAAGGAATTCAGGAAAATGAGGATTCTGCAGATTTCAACCCGCCCTGCTGATTTCTGGACAATGATGTGCAATGAGGGAGAGCTTCTTGAGAAATTTGGAATTCAGATAAGGCCGATAAGTATGTCTGAATTTACAAACAGAATAATGAAGCTTGAAGCTGATAATGATCCGGAGGTAGTTGATACAGTTAAATTCATTGAAAAAAATATGGAGGTATGTGTTCCGCCCGAGGCGGTTAAAACACTTGCAGCTCTCAAGGTCGCAATGAGGAGATATGCAGCCGAATTTGGATGCAGCGCGGTAGCCATTCAGTGCTGGAATTCACTGCAGGATGTATTGCATATTATGCCCTGCGCAGCAAATTCGCTCTTGACCGATGAGGGAATTCCGGTAACATGCGAAACTGATATTCATGGTGCAATATCTGCTGTAATGGCACAGGCTGCAGGAATGGGTAAAACGCCCACATTTTTCGTTGATTGGTCGATAAGACATCCTGAAAATGAAAACGGTGAGCTTTTGCAGCATTGTGGTCCATGGCCTATATCTCTTGCAAAGGAAGGTATAAAGGCACAGCTTGGAAGGCCGTTTGCCTTTGAGGATCATTGCCCCGGGGCTGTAATAGCAGAAATAAAGGGGGGAGAGATATCTGTTATAAGGTTTGATGGAGACGACGGAAATTATTCTCTTCTGCTTGGAAACGCAAAGGGCATAGAAGGCCCGAGGACTATCGGTACTTATCTGTGGATTGAGGTGGAGAACTGGAACAGGCTTGAACACAAGCTGGTAACAGGTCCGTATGTCCATCATGCGGTAGGTATTCACGGAGATGTTGTTCCTGTCCTTTATGAGGCCTGCAAGTATATACCCGGACTTGTGCCCGACCTTTATGATCCTATCCAGGATAAGGTCGAAGCCTGGTTGAGGGGAGAATAACTATTAGAGCGGGGTGGAGCTAGTGCATTTGCTTGGACTGGACGTAGGAACGACAGGCATAAAAGCTGTTGTTTTTGATCCGGACGGTAATATAAAGGGCTATGGCTTTCATGAAAACGAGGTTATTTGCGAGAGACCCGGATATGCGCAGCAGGATCCGGAGAAGGTGTGGAGCCTGACAAAAGGTGTAATAAAAGAGGCTGTTGCCGTAAGCGGCGTAAAGGATATTAAGGCTTTAAGCCTTTCTGTCCAGGGGGATGCCATTATACCTGTAGATAGAAATATTATGTCGCTTCACGATGCCATACTTGGTATGGATTACAGATCGGTAAACGAGAGCCGCAGATGCTCAGAGCTGTTTGGAGACAGAGAACTCTTTAACCTGACAGGCATGAGGCCTCACCCTCTCAATTCCATTACAAAAATCCTTTGGCTCAAGGGTAACAGGCCGGAAGTATTTAATAATACGTTTAAATTTATGACTTATCTAGACTTCATACTTTCTAAGCTTGGTTCCGAACCGGTAATTGACTATACAATGGCTTCCAGAACAATGGCTTTTGAACTTGCTGACAAAAAATGGTCGGATAAAATACTTGATATGACCGGCATTAGCCCAGACCTTCTTTCCAGAGTTGTTGCGCCGGGCGAAGCTGTCGGTGAGCTCAATTCTCTGCTTGCACAAGAGCTTGGACTGCCTAAAGGGGTACTGCTGGTTGCCGGCGGGCATGATCAGACATGCGCTGCGCTGGGAGCTGGTGTGGTTGATGAAAATATAGCTATAGATTCACATGGAACCGCAGAGGTGCTTTCAACCGCATTTTGTAAACCTGTGTTAAACGACGGTATGTACAATGCATATTATCCCTGTTATTGCCATGTAAAAAACGGAATGTATTTTACCTTTGCATTAAATCATATCGGAGGCATTCTGCTGCAGTGGTACAGAGATAATCTTGGTTATGCCGAGGTAAAAGAGGCGCAGGATAAAGGGGTGCCGGTATATAGCCTGATGGAAACAAAAGCGCCAAAAGGCCCTTCATCTGTGCTTGTGCTGCCCCACTTTAACGGGAGCGGGACCCCCTGGTGCGATCTGGATTCTAAAGGAGCGTTTGTAGGTATAACGATGTCAACTACAAGGCATGACATCATGAAAGGGATATTGGATAGCCTCACATATGAGCTGCTCATAAATATAGAGACAATGAGAGCTGCAGGTATAAATATTAATGAATTAAGGTCAGTAGGAGGCGGCGCAAAGTCACCTGTTTGGCTGCAAATAAAAGCGGATGTTATCGGGTGTCCGGTTGCCACCCTGAAAATCCGCGAGGCAGCGTGTCTGGGTGCCGCTTTATTGGCGGGAACTGCGGCAGGGGTGTATGATGGGCTTGATGAAGCTGTAAAACAAACTGTTGCATTAAAGGATGTTTACCTGCCGGACGATAATTCTATGAAGCTGTATAATGAAAAGTATGGAATTTATAAAGAGCTTTATGGTACACTGAAAAAAATAAACAGAAAATTGTAATGATATCATGTGAGGAGACAGTATTATGCCAGCAGAAATGAGCCAGAAGAATATCGGTATGATACCCCACAGCTGTATTGTCAAGCTGCAGGCTGTCTACGGAACTCTGAAGTCCGCTGAAAAAAAAGCGGCGGATTTGTTGCTCGGAAAGCCCGGCTTTATTTCGGAGGCATCCATTGTCGAAGCCGCCGAAGCCGCAGGCTGCAGTGAAGCTACCTTCGTTCGCCTTGCCAAGAAGCTTGGCTATTCAGGATACCCCGAATTAAGGTCACACCTGGGATCTGGTGGACAGGATAATTCTATTGCCCTGTATGCTGGTATAACTGAGGACGATGAATATGATTCGGTTATATATAAGGTTTTTCAGGCATCAATTCAGGCGCTGAAGGATACATTAGATGTGATTGACAAAGATGAGTATAAAAAAGCAATAGAGGCCTTGGCAAATGCGGGCACCATAGTACTTTGCGGAGCAGGTGATGCCGCAAATGTAGCATTATCAGGATTCCAGAAGTTTATAAGAGTTGGGGCAAATGTACAGGCGTCTGCCGACCCTGACGTACAGATGATTTCAATATCACATCTGGTAAAGGGGGACGTAATCATTGCGGTATCACATTCAGGCAGAACGAAGAGTGTAATAGATGCTGTAAAGTATTCCAAGATTACCGGCGCAACAACAATATGTATAACTAATTATCCTGTATCACCGCTGGCAAAGAATTCGGATATCGTTTTGTTGACTGCGGCCTTTTCTGAGCATGTAAACGGAGAGGTAATGTCAAAAAGGGTAGCTGAGCTGTGTTTAGTGGAAAGCCTTTTTGTAAATGTGCTTTTATTGAAAAAGGATCAATATATTAATGGCCTTATTAGATCCAATAACGCATTAAAGCTCAATAAAATATAAGAGATAACCAATGCATAAAAAATTGTAATTTTGTTAGTTTCATCAAAGCCTTGAAATGCAAAAATCGAAAAAATATAATTAAGGTGTGATTATTTTATAGTAATTAATTTTTTGAAGCTTCCTTTGACAGTATTTTTGCGATATTTAGTATTGTTTGCCTCTGAAATAAGGTTACATAATGCAAGTTATCTAGCTTATTCAGATGCAGGAGGGCTTTAGTATGCAAATTATGGAAAAATTTACAAAAAGAAAATTCTTTTTCAAGCTAGTTACATCTTTTGTAGTTTTGTCGTTACTGATTGTTTTATGTATATCAATACTTTTTGCATCTGTTTATATTAAGGATATCCGCAAGCAAATAACTGATGAATACCTTGGAAGCTTAGAAAGAGCAAGCGTTAATCTTGAGAATATTACAAGGGAAATAGATCAGCTATATACGTATATGCAGCTTAATTTGGATATTTATGTTTTTCTAAATCAATCTGAAAACAATGCTGAAGCGGAGAATGCCGCAAGAATTCAAGCGAAGCTTATTTCTCAGATTAATCCCTATATACGTTCTGTCCAGCTCTACAATGCTAAAACAGAATCGTTGATTACCGTAGGTAAACAGGATTTTGTTATTCAGAGTATTAAAAACATTGGTAACTACCTAGAAACTAAAAAAGATATTGACAGAAATATTCTGCTTACCAAACTGGATAAATCTTCAGCGGACAATAGCGATCGTACGATATCGATTGTTTATACTGAAGACGATATGAATGACATGTTAGCTAACATGATTATTGTTGACTTGGAGGAACAGCAGCTTAGAAGAGAAATACTTGATAGATATGAAGGGGAGACATTGCTAATTGGCAGTGATGGCACGCTCTATTCATACTCAGATGAAAAACCGGACATATTTGACGTAAAGGAAGAAGATTATTTTAAGACTGTTTCAAAAATGGATATTAGTAAAGGAAGCTTTTTATGCACAATAGATGGTGAAAGAAAAACAGTGACATATCATAAAAACAATTGGTTGAACTGCTTTATTGTTAACATAAGACCATATGGAAGCATAATATCGGAAATACAGCAGAAACGTAATTTTATAATTGTTTTAAGTCTACTTGTTATATTGGTATTTAGTGTATTTTCATTTATACTTTCAAAGAAAATTTATAACCCTATTCGAAAAATTTCGGAGGTATTCCAAGACTCAAAATATGGAAGTTCAGGTGGATACTCCAGTGAAGTCTCGCTTATTATGGATGTATTCAGAAAAACCGAAAGTCAGTTGGAGGTGCTTGAAAATAAGAATAAGAATAACGTCAGCCAGATTAAGGAGTTCTATTTGCGCCAGATGCTTCGTAACGGTCAGGTTGGAGCTATGTCGGAACAGGATCTCCAAAATTATGGAATAGAGGATTGCTTTAATAATGCCATTATTATCGATATTAAAATTGACAACTATTATCAAATAGAAAAAAATGAGAGGTATAAATATGAGCGGTCTATTTGCAACCAGTGCCATATTATATTTGATGATGATTTTTATGGTGAATTCATAAATATGTTTGATGGTCAGATTGTTGCTGTACTTAGATATAAAGATAAAAAATGCGATTATTCTATGATAAATAATATTTTTGACAAGTTAAAGAATTCAATAAAAAATGATCTTAATATTACTGTGACAATTGGAGTAGGGAGCGTTATAAACAGCTTTAAGGAATTCTCTGAAGCCTTTGCACAGGCACAGGATATGACTAAGCACAGGTTTATATTTGGCGGCGATAGGGTTATATACCGGCAGATGGTTGACACAAAGCTTTCTGAAAACTATATCTACCCAGCGGAAATTGCTGACAGTTTGATTGACTCAATACGGGTTAATAACGCAGAGAGATTTATTGAATACCAATCTAAGTTTATAAATATATTAAAAAATTATCCATACCAGGATGCATCAGAAATATTCTTTGGTGTTGCACTTAATTGCATTCGAACTATTAATGCGATCGTTGGTAATAATAATGGTGATATATGTTTTAACATTGAGGAGTTCAACAGAGTATATTTTGAGCTGGAAACACTCGAACAAGCAGGAGAGTGGCTTCAGAATTTATTTAATGAGTATCGGTCTTTGTTGGAGAGTCTAAAATCAAACAAGCATTTTTTGGTGATTGAAGATGCGAAAAAATATATTGACGAGCATCTTAGCGATATTAATCTTTGTGTTGAATTATTAGCAGAAAAGGCGGGATATACACCTAATTATTTTGCAAAAATATTTAAAGAGATTACTGGAGTATATATAAATAACTACATCCGTCAGATGAGAATCAATAAGGCAAAGCTCCTCCTGGAAAACAACTGTAAAATTGGCGAAATACCCGGCATGGTAGGGTTTGCAAACTTAAGCCATTTTTATGTTGCGTTTAAAAAGGATGCGGGGCTAACGCCAGCTTCTTATCAGAATTTCGCAATGCAACAAAAGTCAAATTAAATCATTTTGTTAGTTTAACAAAATAATTATTACTATAAATAACTTGATCTTTGTTCTTTTGAAAACGATTTGTTAGAATAGGCAATTTCGTTTCATCGTTAAGCAGATGTATTATAAAGCTGTCGGAAACATCAATTGCATGATTTTCTAAACTAAAATACATGAGAGGGAACAATTTTATGAAGTTGTTTAAATCATCTGTATTTAAAGAATTAGCAACAAATAAAGCACTATATATTATGGCTCTTCCAGGCATATTGCTCCTGTTTTTATTTAATTATTTACCAATGGCAGGTGTAATAATTGCATTTAAAGAGTTTAAATTTGACATGGGTATATTCGGAAGCCCATGGTCAAAACCTCTTTTAAATAACTTTATGTTTTTCTTCACATCAGACAGCGCCATAAGGTCTATAAAAAATACTTTGTTTCTGAATTTTATTTTTATTGCGGTTGGTGTGGTGGTTGAAGTCGGACTTGCTCTGCTGATCAATGAGATTAGTGGTAAGACATTTAAGAAAATAACACAATCCTTCACATTACTTCCCTATTTCATATCCTGGATCGTTGTCAGCGTATTTGCCTACAATCTCTTCAATTACGACTATGGTATTCTGAATTCATATGTTTCCATCTTTGGGATGGAGAAGATTGATTGGTATTCCAGAACGGAATTATGGCCGGTTATTATGCTCATCTTAAATAAGTGGAAGGTTACTGGGTATGGAACAATAATGTATCTTGCTACACTGTCGGGAATAGATTCAACATACTATGAAGCGGCAGAAATAGATGGAGCATCAAAATTCAAGCAGATCTTTTATATTAGTATACCTATGCTTATGCCTACTGTAATAATTCTTACCTTGCTGCAAATCGGCAAGATAATGAACGCTGATTTTGGATTCTTCTATGCAATTGTTGGTGAAAATTCAATTCTTTATCCATCGGTAGATGTAATTGATACATTTATTTTCAGAAGCTTAAGAAAAAGCGGAGATGTTGGGATGGCATCAGCAGCGGGCTTATTTCAATCCTGCATTTCATTTGTAATTATTTTCATCAGTAACTGGTTTGCCCGAAAGATTGATGATAAATCAGCTATTTTTTAAGGAGATGCAAATGATGTTAAGAAAACTTCCCGGTATAATAATTTATCTAGTATTAGCAATAATTGCAATAATGTGTATTATGCCTTTTTTACTAGTTCTAAGTGGATCGGTGACACTTGAAAGCGACATTGTGGCTTATGGCTACAGGCTTTGGCCAAAGCATTTTGATTTAACATCATATAAAGTATTATTTCTGGATATCGGCACAATACTAAACGGATACAAGATATCTATTTTTGTAACAGTGGTTGGAACATTTCTCGGCCTTTTGGTGTGTTCCATGCTAGCGTACCCTTTATCAAGAAAATGTTTAAAATATAGAAAAGCAATATCTGTCTATACAATTGTAACCATGCTTTTTAACGGCGGAATGGTACCGTGGTTTATAGTATGTGTAAGGTTTCTGCATCTAAAGAATAATCTGCCTGCGCTAATAGTTCCTTATCTTGCCAACGCCTGGTACGTTTTTCTGCTTCGTAATTACTTCCAGACAATACCGGAGGAGATGCACGAATCGGCGAAAATTGACGGTGCAGGAGAGCTGACAATATTTACACAGATAGTATTAAGACTATCTACCCCTGTATTATCTACAGTGGGTTTGTTCATAGCACTAATGTATTGGAATGACTGGTGGTTAGGAATTATGCTAATTGATAAAAGTGATCTGCAGCCGCTGCAATTACTATTACGTTCAATAGTATCAAATGTTACATTCCTGAGGAGCTCGCCAAATGCGGCAAGAATGGCTGAATTATCTCAGGCGATTCCGTCGGAAGGCGTAAAAATGGCTACCTGTATTATTACAATTGGTCCGATTGTTTTTCTCTATCCTTTTCTGCAGAAGTATTTTGTAAAAGGCATTATGATCGGTGCAGTTAAAGGTTGAGTGTGACAGTCCCCAAAGCATTAAATCCCGAAGAAGAGAGCAAGTTATTTGTAAGAGCCAGGAGAATTTAAAAAAGGGGGGATTAATTGAGTTTTCACATGTTAGCAACAAAATCACAGTACGACCTCTAGGCTGCTCTCTGTAAGGGATATCATATTGATTGATGAATGGAAAAGTATATAAAACTATAAGGGAGGTACTAACTCATGTCAAAAGGTAGTATTAGGATTATTGCATTACTCGTAGTTATGTTGATGTTAACTGCAATACTCGGTGCATGTGGATCAGGGGGCAATGAAGCAGTTCCGGAAGAAAGTACCGGAAATACTACGGTAGAAGAGCAATCACAGGCAGCAACTGCAGAGCAGGAAAAGAAATTAGATGAAGTGACGCTGAAATTCTATTTCGTTGGAACAAAGAAGTCAGCTACTGATGAAGTTTGGGATAATGTCAGTGCTATTACAAAAGATACATTAAATGCAAAGTTTGAAATCAACTATGTTCCATGGGGGGATTATCCTGACAAAATTCAGTTGCTTTCAGCTTCAGGTGATGATTATGACATGAATTTTGATGCGGATTGGATGATTTATCCGAAGGTTGTCAACAAAGGCGCATACTTGCCGCTAAACGACCTGCTCCCACAATATGCTCCTAATCTGTATGCTACGTATCAAGAGCTGCAAATGATTAAACCATCCAGCGTTAATGGTAAAATTTATGCGCTGCCCTGGACAATCAACAAAACCAGCAGACCTTACCTTGTCTACAGAAAGGACCTTGCTGATAAACTGGGCATAAGCGATTTCAGTACGCTTGAAGACATTGAGAAGTTCTTATATGCAGCAAAAAATGATGGGTCTTTCCCTGAAATATTTGCATGGAATCAATCAGAAGCCGACGGTACAATTCAGAACATTATGTATACAAAATATGAATATGATAGATGGGATTATCATCAGTTGACTATGGATCTTAATGATTCCAGCTATAAGATTGTTCCATTGGAACAGACCGAAATGTTTAAAGAGACTGTACAGACTGCTAAAAAGTGGCGCGATGACGGAATTATCTCCAAGAACCTTATAGCTGACAGTTCCATTGCTCTGGACAGGTTTAAAGCAGGGAAGCTTGCATGCTATATAGATATCTATGACAATGCCACATCTTTAATTGAGCTTGAGGATAAGAGCGGAGAAACTGGTTATGCGGCAATTTATCCTGATAACAAGCACAGATTTGACTCTTGTTTGAATAATATTTTCTGCATAAATA
Source organism: Bacillota bacterium (assembly GCA_023411645.1). Taxonomy (GTDB): domain Bacteria; phylum Bacillota; class Clostridia; order Acetivibrionales; family DTU013; genus JAEYRF01. Next base: position 18,199 of record JAEYON010000055.1, read on the forward strand.
AAAACGCAGCAAACCCAGAGAGAACATTAATGTTCTTAGAGGCCATTTCTTCAAATCAGGAAGTATATGATGCAATGATGTACGGTATTGAAGGAGAGACCTATGTCCTGGACGGCAAAACTGTAAGATTCCCTGAGGGTATTGATCAAAATACCAGCAATTATCTCGGATGGGAAACTCAGTGGGCTTTCTGGAGAACTGATAGAATGAGACCTGACGATGTGAGAGATGAACAGCACTGGATTGATAATAATATGATGCTAAGTCAACCGTCTAATGTTGTTTCACCTATTTCAGGCTTGATTCCGGATACTGAATCAATAAAAACAGAGATGGCTAAAAGAGATAGTATTTTTAATGAATTAGGCAAATTGCTTGTGTACGGAAATGTTACTGATATTGACAAGTCTTTGAATGAGTATATTCAGAAGCAGAAAGATGCCGGACTTGACAAGATCCTGGCTGAAGTCCAGAAGCAGGTAGACGAATGGGTAGCAAGCAAGTAGGCTTATGTAAGGGAATAGAAGGCCTGCCTATATTGGATATAATGCAAATGCTTTACTAAACAGAGTGACTATAGGTAATATGTAAATTTCATATTACCTATAGTCACAGTATCACATACCGGCAATTAGTGCTGGGAAAAGGGTGTTTATAATGGTTATAGATTTTCACTATCACTATATTGATAAAGAGAATAATATAGACGAATTGCTGGAGCAAATGCGGCAGGCTTCTGTTGATATGACACTGATGTGTGCAATAGAAGGGCTGTCTTGGTTTAACACCACCGTCGGAACAAATGCCAGAGTGTATGAGGCAGTAAAGCGATTTCCGGACAGAATAACAGGCTGCATATATATTGATCCCAGATGGCCTGATGCATATGATATTATTGATGAATATGCAGACAAAGGGTTTAAATGTGTCAAAATGTGGCCGCCTGTTGGCTTTAATCCCGATGAGGACCGCTATTTTGGCGTGTATGAGAAGATAGCAAAAAGGGGATTACCCATTCTCTTTCATGCCGGACAAACTGCTTCAAATCTTGTATGCACTGAGAATAGAAGGTCAACAGATTCCTTCTGCGCATATCCTATGAGATTTGATAAGGTGGCAAGAGCTTTCCCAGAAATTCCAATTATTCTGGCTCATATGGGTTATCCCAATTATATTGAGACATGGAGTGTAGCACACGCAAACCCGAACATATATCTTGATGTAGCAGGGGGAGGCCCGTGGATAGAGGGGATCCCATTGGTTTATTCTGCAATAGGAAAATTCATACCTATTGATTTCAAGAGGGTGTTATGGGGAAGCGATAATTGCATGCAGCAAAAGGATAGCATTGAATTCGCAAAAAATAGCTTGAAGCAAATGGGCTGTGAGGAAAGTGATTTCGAGTTTATTTTTGGCGAAACTGCAAGAAGGTTACTTAAAATATAATGTTTTTATTTCAATTATGGTAAAAAAGAGGGAGACTATATGGATAACTATATCGTGAGAGAATTAGGCAGAGGCAGTATTATTGATATCGAGGAAATGAAAGAAGTTGAAAAGCTTATACAGACTGCCGATACATTGGCGTACGGCCCGCTTAGGGATAAATTTGAGGAAGAATTTGCAGCATACTGCAATGTTAAGTATGCTATATCTGCTACTTCAGCTACAACAGCTCTAGGTATGGCGACTCAAATTCTTAATTTGAAGGAAAACGATGAAATTATTGGTACTCCGCAAACCTTTAGGGCAACATATATCGGTGCGCTTAGTAAGGGCGTCAGGATAAGGTTTGCAGATATTGATCCTGCGACGCTCAATATTGATCCCGCAACAATAGAAGATAAAATAACCGATAAAACAAAAGCCATTTTTGTAACACATTATGGCGGAAATCCCGTAGATATGGAACCCATAATGGATATCGCGAAGAGACATAATTTGAAGGTAGTAGAGGATGCAGCTCACGCACCCGGCGCAGAATACCATGGTAAAAAAATTGGCTCTATAGCTGATATTACATGTTTTTCTTTCCACTCACTAAAGAATATGAGCACCTTTGGTGAAGGCGGAATGATAACTACTAATAATCCGGAATATGCTAATGCAGCGAAAACATTAAGAACTATGGGTATACTAGGAGCTACTAAGCCGCGTGAAGATACGGCTATTGGTCCTTATCCTATGCATAATGGTTCATATCATGACCATGCGGATGGTGCTTACACACTCGATTATGAGGATATACAAGAATACGGCAATAATTTCCGTATTAGTGAGGTTCAGGCTGCTGTCGGTTCGGTTCAGCTGAGAAAATTGGACGATATGAATCGTATGAGGACTAAGGCGGCTAATCAGTATAATGAAGGTCTATCTAAAATCGAAGGGATCAGAGTTCTCAAATCCACTCCCAATGCTTTGAATGTGTGGCATCTATATCCCTGTTTTATTGACACGAGTGTCATAAAGGCAAGTCGTGATGAGTTCATCTATTATCTGCAGGACAAAAAGAAAATACAGATAATACAACGGTACTTCCCAATACATTTGACTAACTACATGAGATATTTTGGCCATAAGTATGGTGAATGTCCTGTTTGTGAAAAGGTTTGGTTTGAGGAGCAGATAAATTTACCTATTAATCCTCGTATTACAGCAGACCAGATTGACTATGTTGTTAACAGCATAAAAGAAGCTGTTGAGCATTTTAAGTAGAATTACGGTAACAACATCGTGCTGGAGGTGTGAGATAAAAACTCACACCTCATAGCATAGGCCTCGAGAGCGAGTCTTGAGAGTATTTAATGATCAGATCGGAGATATAAAAGTGATCAAGATTTCAATGATGAGTTATACTATAGCAAGGGGAGAATGGGGAAACAAGCCTGACATTAAGGAACTTTGTGAGTTTACACGAAAGATTGATATTGATGCAATAGATTGGTGTGGAACTTATGGCTTCAATCCTCAGGATATAAGAAGAATTACAGATGAGTATGGACTTAAAAATATTTGTTACACATTTCATGCAAATGATATCCAGTATCCGTCAAGGGACATTCGAAAAAAAGGCATTGAGGAAGTAAAAAAGGGACTTGAGGTGGCATCCATCCTCGGAGCAGACAAGATAATGCTTCCGATCGAAGGTCTGGAGGGAATTCCACGGGCTGAGGTACGAAAGTATTGTATTGAGTCTTTAGCCGAAGCGGTAGAGCTTGCCCGTAACTTAAGTATTACAGTTACCGTTGAACATTTTCCTGGCGCCATAAGCCCGTTTGTTATATCAGCAGATGTAAATGAAGCTATCAGAGAGGTGCCTGATCTTAGAATAACATACGATAATGGAAATGTTTTTACCGGTGGAGAAGAGCCTGCAGAAGGTTTTAAAAATTCCGCAGAATATATTGTTCATGCACATTTTAAGGACTGGGTTGTTGATAAGGACGGTAGACCATGCCTTGATGGTAATTCCTATAAGGGTGCTCTTATCACTGAGGGGCTCGTTGACCCGGTACCGTGTATCAAAATAATGAAAGAAATGGGCTACGATGGGTATATCAATTTCGAATATGAAGGAGATAAATACTCGCCGTATCAAGCGACTATTACAGGTGTAAATGCTCTTAGGGAAATGTTAAAAGACTAAGTGGCTAAAAACATGGCTGAAGGACATAAATCATTTATTTATAGGGTGGTAATATGATTACTAAGTATAAAAATGGCGTTATTGAAATTCAATTAAAAACCGACAGGAATTTTAACAATCCCTTCTGGGATGTTGAAATCGTTGCAACCTTCAGCCATGAGAATGACAAGTCAGTACAAAAGGTATATGGCTTTTATGATGGAAGAGACAAGGATGGTTATAATATCTGGAAGCTTCGATGGATGCCTGCCTTTAAGGGTAATTGGATTTGTCATATTCTTTCATACCCGCAGACGGAGGGCTTGTCCGCAGAGCTGGCGCTTCAGATTGCTGATGATGAAGTGAATGAGAAAGGATTTCTTCGTGCTTATCCGGAAGATAAATGGGGCCTGAAATTTGATAATGGTGAGCCCTTCTATTTATTCGGAGACACAATGTATAATATTTTTGGTGCATGTTATTGTGGAGTTGATGTAGAAAATGTTCTGCGCCGCCGTAAGGAACAGGGCATAAACTATATAAGGGCACGGATGCAGGTAAGCCCCTACCATCCTGATACACTAAATAGTTGGCAAACGAGGGACTGCTGGCCTTGGGGAGGCAGCTCCCAGCTGCCGGACTTTACGCGCTTCAAGCTGGACTATTTTCAAGCTGTAGATAAGGTAGTTTCTATGATGGCAGATATGGATATGGGTCTTGAGGTTGTTTTTGAAGCTTGGCTATGGGAATTTCCCTTCAATGACCGCAATAAATTTATACCTGAATTTGAGATGCATTGGTTTAAATATATTATATCGCGTTATGCCGCCTATCCTTGTGTGTATATTTGGTGTCCGGCAAATGAATATGAATTCTATCCTGTAGGTGAGGTGAAATACCATCCTGAAGCTGATCGCTGGCTTAAACGCTTGGCTGCATTTATAAAGGAATGTGATCCTTTCCGTCATCCTATCGGAGCTCATAATTGGGAACAGGATATACCGCTGTCCAACAGGGTAGGAGATATAAAGGATATAGATGTTTATCTAATTCAGACCAGTTGGGGGTTGGAAAGCGAAAAATTCAACAGGGCTGCTTCGCTATGCATGTACCTTGAAAGCCAGATGAGGAATCATTCACCTAAAAGAGACAAGGTAATGATATGTGCTGAATTTGGATATGAAACAGCTGATTGTTCATATACTCATGAAGGACACCAGGTTATGGACCATAATCACACGCGGAGGGGTCAATGGAGGACTGGTTTTAGCGGGTATCATGTGGTGCATGGGTTCAATAACACATGGGGAGCACATTTGGATGTATCGCAGGATCCAATTGGGACACAGTATTTAATACATTTTTATAACTTCATGACAAAAAGTATTAACTTCTATGAGATGAATACAGCACCGGAATTACTCCATACTGCAAGCGGAAGCGAAGAGGACGGGACGCTACCTCTTTGTCTTTCAAATGAGGACAGGTCTGTGATTTCTGTTTACTTCCCGGCTGCTGGTAACTGTACACTGGATATTTCGAGGGCTCAAGACTATACCGTACACTGGATCAATCCGCGTACAGGTGCATGGACTTCGGGGGACCTGAGTGAATCGGGATGCTTCACAGCACCACAAACTAATGAAGGTAATGAAGCATGGGGTGATGATTGGGTACTTTTATTAAATCGCAGGTCTGAAGATATGGCAGATAGCGAATAGGAATGCCGGCAATCCTGCAGCCCATCGGGCTTATAACCAGAAGGACAAAGGTTCAAATCCTTTCCCCGCAACCAACGAAAAGCCGCTTATCCGTGAGAATAGGCGGCTTTTCAGTTCCAGTAAATATTATTGTCATGGCTTTAGTGTTTTCTTCAGCTTCTTACTCCCATTCTATGGTAGCACAGGGTTTGGGGCTCAGATCATAGCAAACCCGGTTAACGCCGGGTACCTCATTTAAAATTCGATCTGTGATTTTTTGCATGAGCGGCCAGTCGAGCTGTTCGATGGTTGCGGTCATAGCGTCAACCGTATTGACAGCGCGAAGAATCACAGGGTATTCGAAGCATCTTGCATCATTTTTCACACCAACTGACTTAAAGTCGGGTACAACTGTAAAGTACTGCCATACCTTTTTATCCAGTCCTGCCTTTTCAAATTCTTCCCTCAAGATTGCATCCGATTCGCGAACTGCTTCCAACCGCTCTTTTGTGATAGCGCCAAGACAGCGTACACCAAGACCCGGGCCGGGGAAAGGCTGTCTTTTGACCATCCCGTCAGGCAGACCAAGCTCTGTGCCGCATGCTCTTACCTCATCCTTGAACAGATAGTAAAGAGGCTCAACCAATGAAAATTTGAGATCATCCGGAAGGCCTGCCACATTGTGATGGGATTTAACAATCTTTGCTGTCTTTGTACCACTCTCTACGATATCGGGATATATGGTTCCCTGGGCAAGAAAGTCAATTCCATTGAGCTTACGGGCTTCTTCCTCAAATACACGGATGAATTCAGTGCCGATAATCTTCCTTTTTGTCTCTGGATCCGCCACATTAGCAAGCTTCGCCAGGAATCGTTCGCTTGCGTCGACATAGATCAGGTTTGCATCCATTTGATTCTTAAAAACTTCAACGACCATTTCTGATTCGCCTTTACGCATTAATCCGTGATTGACGTGAACACACACCAGCTGCTTTCCGACAGCTTTGATCAGCAATGCGGCAACGACTGAACTATCGACACCGCCGGATAATGCAAGCAATACCTTCTTATCTCCGACTTGCTTTCTTATCCGTTCCACCTGTTCCTCGATAAAGCTCTTCATATTCCAATTAGGTTCTGCTTTACATATATCAAACAAAAAGGGCCTTAAAACGTTCTTTATTTCTTCTTCCTCTTCCGGCCATATGTCCAATTTAGCATCATAGATTGCTGCATCATGAGAAACTGCCATGATTGGATATCCGGAGTGATAGATTTCGCTGCCGACATCGATTTTTTTACCATTAATTATGTTATTTTCTCCGCCGCTGATTATAATACCCTTAACATTGGATAGCCTGGAGAGGCCTTCCTTTGTGATATCATGAGGGTGAATCTCGCTATATATGCCAAGGGCGCGAATAGCTCTAGCAATGACAGTATTTATTCTGCTGCCCAGGTCTAAAATGACAATCATATCCTGCTTCATAGTTCCTCCTAAAATGTTATCTTAATATATAAGTTATCCAAATTAGAATAACACATAAAGGAGATTAATAAAACAATTCTTTCTGTTCGCCGTAGGCATTGCTCAATGATCTTCTTGCGATGAAAATCTTTAGATGCCGTATGAATTGTTTATCTCTTTGTATAATTTTCAGACCGACTCTGAATTTATCATCGTTTTTGAAGCAATACATGATCTCGCACTTGATATCATAAGGAATATTGTCAAGGTTAAGCCGGATTGCCAGAACTTTACCGACGTCTAGTTTATCTTCGTATATGATTCCGATCCCGCCCATGGACAGATCACTGATCATAAATATTAGCGGCTGGGCCAAAATGTAGGGCTCCGCATCAGGACTGTCGGACACCGAAGTGCATTCTATGCGCTGTAAGTGCCTGATCCTAACGAAAAGGCGGCGGTCGGCAAGAGTCTTTTCATCAAGATGATGTAATATTGCGTTGTCATTTCCCCAGATATTTTCATCTACTGGAATAGGCGGAGCTTCAGGTTCGCCTTCCTGCCCCGCTTCCAGAGCTGACTTCCGCTCAGCTTCTGCAGTAATGTTTTGGGGGCTCATGACGATATGAGGATTCGGATCGCTATGTCTTTTCTCTTTTTTTTTGCCGTCACTGATTATAATTTTATTTGTCATGGTTTTCCTCATCCATTTTCAGAGCTGGTAAAGGTATAATAGTACAACTCTATTTTACCATTAAAACATGCATGGATAAATAGACTTAGCTTCTTATAAAAAAGGGACCATGGTCCTATTAGCAGGACCGGCTTCTTTTTTTAAAGTGCAGATGTTATAATAAATATTACTGTGAGAATTTTGCAGAAAAACAGAAAATAATAAAGACTTCAGAAAAAAAGGAGCAGAAATGGTTAATCTAGTAATATTTGATGTAGACGGTACAATGATCGATACAAAAGAAGCAGTGTTGAAATCCTATCAGTATGCCATTTTTGGAGAATTCGGCAGACAATTTACAGATGCGGAGCAAGCCATGGTATATGGTGCTCCCACACAACAGGCACTGGAAAGGTTGGGCGTGTATGATATTGACAGGGCAAGCAAGCTCTATTATGAGAGCCTCTTCAAGGCCTTTGCAGACGAAGTCCGGCTTTTCGACGGAATTATTCCGGTGCTTGAGGAGCTGAGAAATCGCAATATTGTTTGTGGAATTGTAACATCAAGGGATAGGGCAGAAGTTGACAATGATGTGAACCTTTCTGCCCTTTTAAAGTATTTTGATTTTGTAATTTGTGCCGAGGACACTGAAAAACACAAGCCGGATGCAGAACCGATAAACAAGCTGCTGGAGCTGGCCGGAGTCGACGCTTCCAAAGCGATTTATCTGGGCGATACAGTTTATGATTATATGTGCGCGAAAAACGCCGGAGTAAAATTTGCCCTCGCATCCTGGGGAGCCGTGCCGGATGAAAATATTAAAGAAGATTATTTACTCGTAAAACCGTCAGATTTGCTAGAATTAGTATAACAAGTACTAATGATAAGTATAGATAGCAAGTATGAATAAGGATGAATTTAAAATATGAATATCATGTAACAAATGGCAGCCACGGGTTTGCTTATTGACAGATGTCAAAAAGCTCTTTACAATAAAAAGTGACAACAAAGAGCAATAAACGATAAAAAGGAGAATCCCGCGGTGAGCACATACGTTATTGGTATTGATATTGGTACACAGGGTACCAAAGCAGCATTATTTGACGATAAGATGGAACTGATAACGACTGCGTTTGAAGAGTCCAGGCTGATCTCCCCGAAACCGGGGACAGTATGGCAGGAGCCCGATGATCTGTATGCATCTTGTGCGAATACGATTCGTGAGTTGCTGGAGAAATCAGGAGCAGCAGCCACTGATATTGCAGCTATTGGACTGGATGGCCAAATGGCAGGTATTATGGGCGTTGACTCGGACGGAGAAGCCTCCACATACTTCGACTCGTGGCTTGATATGCGCTGCGGAAAGTACGTAGAGCAGATGAATACACGCGCCGGCAAGCGTATCATTGAATTGAGCGGCGGTCCGGCCACCTATGTGCATGGCCCGAAGATACTCTGGTGGAAAAATGAACAACCTGATGCTTATAAAAAGACTACCAAGTTTGTTTTGCCCCATTCGTATGTAGTTGGCAAAATGACGGGTCTTTCCGGAAACAACGCCTATTTTGATTATACGCATCTGCATTTCTCATGCCTTGCGGACACGGCAAACAAGGCCTGGTCTGATGAACTCCTTGAAACCTTTGACATAGATAAACATAAGATGGCGCGTATTACCTCACCATTTGAGATCGTTGGAAGAGTAACAAAGGAATTTGCTGCACTTTCCGGCCTGATAGAGGGAATTCCTGTGGCGGCAGGATGTGGTGACACCGCTGCAAGTACGTTTGGCTCTGGTATGTTTCGGCGCGAACTAATATTAGACTGTGCAGGTACTGCATCCGTACTGTGTTCAGTCGTGGACAAGTACGTTCCGGATACTGAGCATGCAACGCTGACTATGATGCGAAGCCCTGTAGACGGCTTGTTTTTACCTCTTGCGTACATCAACGGCGGCGGCATGTGCATGCGTTGGTTCCGCGATACGCTTAGCGGTAAGCCGGCGGCAGATTATAGCCTTCTGGATGCGGAGGCGGCACAGATTGAAGCCGGCAGCGAAGGCTTGATATTTGTCCCGCATTTTTCTGGCAGGGTGCTGCCAAGCAATCCAAATCTAAAAGGAGCTTATCTTGGCCTTGATTTCAAGCATACCCGCGGTCATATGTTCCGTGCGGTTATGGAATCGATAGCTTACGAATACAAATATTATTTATCCATACTCCGCAGTCTTTATCCGGGGGATTGTTTTGATCATATGTTGACTGTAGGCGGTGGAGCGAAGGCTCCATTGTTTAATCAAATCAAGGCTGATGTGCTTGGAGTGACCGTCACTACCTTTGAAACAGGCGAGACGGCTTTACTTGGGAGTGCAGTTATCGCAGCGGCCGGTGTTGGACTAATAGCTGATTATCAGGAACCGATCCAGCGAGTCATGAAAAAGGGCTCTGAGTATACGGCGGATGAGAGGAACTATGCAGCATATAAACCGTATGCACAGGAGTATTTGGCGGCTATTGAAAATTTAACGCCGTTTTATAACAAGGCAGAATTTAAAGAATAGCGAGGGGTAAAATTATGCAGAAAGAAGCGGGTGGTATGCTTGCACAGGTCAGGCAGCAGGCGATTGCCGATCTTGTCAACAAACAGGGAAACATCACCGTAAATACCTTATGTGAAAGGTTTGCCGTTTCGCCGGCAACTATCAGAAACGATCTTCGCGATCTGGAGGAACGGGGGATTGTAAAGCGCACCCATGGCGGAGCTATCGGCTGCAACAAGACATCATATGAATTGAACACGAATCAGAAGGAAGTACAAAATATCCTGGAGAAGCGTTTAATTGCAAAGGCGGCGATGGAGTTCGTCCAGGAAGGAGATGCAATCGCGCTGGATTCCGGTACAACGACATTTGAAATGGTTCAGCTTATGACCGGCATGAAGGATCTTACGGTGGTTACCAATGATCTGCAAATTGCCGCATGGCTTGAGCGAAACACCGAAGTGACGGTTATTTTGACCGGCGGCACGGTACGCCGGCATTTTCGCTGTACAACAGGGCAGACGGCAGTGGATATGCTTTCAATGCTGCACGTGGATAAAGCCTTTGTGGCTGCCAATGGCGTAAGCATACGAAACGGGCTGACAACGCCTAGTATAGACATGGCCAGCATAAAGAAACAAATGATCGACTCGTCGGATAAGGTTATCCTGATCGCAGACAGTACAAAGATTGAGCGGACGGCATTTGTTTCCTATTCGCCTATATCACGGGTCGATGTGCTGATAACTGACGATAATGCTGATAATGGTTTTATTGAAGCACTCCGTGGAACAGGGGTAAATGTGATTTGTGTCGGAACTTGACTCACCTTCTTTTTTTTTATCATTTTTTAGCAGAAAGCGATAACAAACAATAACAAACGAAAAAAAACGATTGCAAAAAGATAAGAAATGCGATATAATGATAAAAAACGATAGACAGGGAGAAACCTGAGGATGAATAAACGCAATATAGGTATTTGTCTTATTGGATGTGGACGTGCAGGTATGATCCATGCTCGTAATTTTATGAACAAGGTCCCCGGCGCACATATGGCTGCAGTTGTTGATGTAGCTGAAGATGCGGCGAAGGCTGCAGCGCAGGAGCTCGGCATTGACAGATGGTTTACGGATTACCATAGCATTCTGAATAAGGATGATATTGATGCTGTTGTGGTGGTATCACCCACTAATCTTCATAAGCAAATAGTGATCGATTGTGCGAATGCAAAAAAGCATATATTTTGTGAGAAACCTATGGCAATGAATACACAGGAATGTGATGAAATGATTGCAGCGTGCGAAAAAAATAACGTTAAGCTGCAAATCGGGTTTATGCGCCGGCATGATATAAGCTTCAAGGAAGCAAAGAAGCTTTTGGATGAAGGTGTGATAGGAGATCTGGTACAGATTCATTCCTGTACACGCGGTCCGAGTAAACCCCGTCCGTGGATGTATGATCTGAAGAAATCCAACGGTATTCTGGCTGAGGTAAACAGCCATGACATCGACTCAGTCCGCTGGTTCGCCGGCAGTGAGATAAAGGAGCTTTATGCTGTGGCTGGCAATTACAGAAATCCCGAAGCGGTTGCCGAATATCCTGATTACTATGACAGTGTTCTGATGAACGGTACTTTTGAAAATGGTGTGCAGTTTTCAATAGATGGCGCGGCATATGTGCAATACGGATATGATTCTAAAATGGAGATCATCGGTACAAAGGGTGTATTGCAGGTTGGCCGCTCCGATGCGAACTTTGTCAAATGCACGACGGTCGAGAATGGAACATCAACACCGTTTATCAATAGCTGGATGACGCTATTTATCGATGCTTATCTGGCTGAGGACATCGCTTTTACAGAGGCGATACTAAATGATTCCGAGCCCGCAGTTACGGGCAGGGACGGCCGGCAGGCGGTCAGAATCGTAGAGGCAGGTAATGAATCTATTTTATCAAAAAACGTTGTGAGGCTCTGAGGGAGGATAAATTATGCTGAGCTTGAGGCTTTTTGGACCGAACGATATCAGGCTGGTGGAAGTGGAAGTTCCGACCATCAGCAATGACGAATTGCTGCTTAAAACAGATGCCGCGTCAGTATGCGGAACGGATTTACGGATGTGGAAGAATGGATATAAAGGTGTGGATGCTGAGCATCCGCTTACATTAGGTCATGAGTTTTCCGGTACGGTTGTCAAGGTTGGCGAAAATGTGCCTTTTTATAAAGAAGGCATGCAGGTTGCAATGCAGCCTAATATTGGCTGCGGAATATGTGACCGCTGTGTAGCCGGTAATTTTCATCTTTGTGAAGAATACCGTGCTTTTGGGATTAATATGGACGGCGCGTTTGCTGAATATGTCCGTATCCCGGCCGACGCCATTCGTAATGGGAATTTGATGCTGCTGCCTGAAGGAGTATCTCCCGAGGAAGCAGCAGTGGTGGAGCCGCTCTCATGCGCTTATAACGGTTTCACGAAGTGTTTTGTGAAACCCGGTGATTATGCATTGGTCGTGGGCGCAGGTCCGATCGGCATAAGTCATGCAATGCTGCTGAATATGGCAGGCGCTCCTGTGCTGATGAATGATATACATTTGGAACGGCTGAATGAATGTAAAAAGATTATGCCGTTTATTGAGATTTATCATGGGGACGATCTGGCGGGCTTTGTGGAGAAATGGACACGCGGAAGGGGTCTTGACATCGCAATTACGGCATGTCCAGTACCATCAGTTCAAGCTCAGATGCTGCCGTTGATGAACTACGGCGGAAGGATTAACTTCTTTGGCGGTATTCCTGCTCATAAACAGCCGGTTCCCATTGACACGAACCTGGTGCATTACAAGGAGCTTTATCTGACTGGTTCCACCCGTTCCAGTATAGCTCAATTCCGTAAGTCTATGGAATTTGTATCCCAGGGATTGTTGAATGTGAAAGATATAATAACAGGACGTTACGCTCTAAAAGATATATTAACTGCATTTGAAAACGCTAATCTCGCAAGAGGATTTAAGCATGTCATTGTTTTTTAAAAAATTGAGAATACTTATAGCAGGAGGCTTGTTATGAAGACACGTCTTGTTCCACTATACTTTTCTGAGGCAAATGATCGCGAAAGGCAGGAATTTGCGGCTCAGATGACACGCTTGCGTGAATTTTATGGAGAGGTGGCGGAGTTTCTGCCGGAAGTCTGCGTAGGGGATCCAATTCCGGAGGCAGATGCAATCCTATTTCCACAACTGATTTTCGCAGCATTTCGGCACAATGATGAACTGACAGGCTATGGACTGCCAATGGTCGTACTGACTTCGCGTTTTGGCACCGTTGAGATGTGGGATTGGGAAATCGTCACGTATTTACGGGATTTAGGATGTACAGTGTTTTCTCCATACAACATTGAGCTGGCTAAGGTTATTCTGCGTGCTATCGCGGTAAAACGCAGCCTCCGATCGGGAGCAAAATTTCTGATGTTCCAGGATTCTCCGGGAGAGGGTATGCAGGCCAATATCTTCAAGCGTTTTTACTGGTGGGAGAAGGAAAGCACCGATAAGATGGAAGATTCCTTCGGATGCCGATTGATTTACCGAAGTTGGAAGGCTGTTGGCGATCGTGCAAAGCAGATTTCTGATGAAGAGGCCAAACAAATAAGCGCCGATTGGAATATTACGCAGGAAGACGTCAGTGAGATGGCATTCCTGCGCGCCGTCAAGATATATATCGCCGTAAAGGAAGTAATTGATGAAATCGGAGAAGTGGCCGGGGTAGGGTCCAATTGCCTGAATGAGTCCTTCAATTGCGATACGACTCCATGTCTTGCATGGAATATGCTGTTTGAGCGGGATAACATCATATTCGCCTGCGAGGGTGACACGCTTACACTGTTATCAACCTATATCTTATATAGATCGCTTAATCAGCCTATCATGATGACCAATTTGTACCCGTTTCTTGTCGGAATGGCTGCACTGGCCCATGAGAAGATTGATAAGTTCCCCGACATCGAGGATCCGGACAATCATGCATTAGGTGTACACTGCGGTTACTTTGGTCTGGCGGCGCGAAGCTTCTGTACACAATGGACGCTTCGTCCGAAAGTGCTTGAGATCGTCGATGAAAATGCTATTGTAGTCGATTGCCGTTTCCCAACTGGAAAGATCACACTGGCAAAGATATACCCCGGTTTTAAAAAGCTCAGCATTATTGAAGCGGAAATCGAGGATTATGTGCAATATCCCGGTTCGGATTGCAGGAATGGAGCGCTGATACGCTACAAGGACGGACATAAGGTGATGGATGCACTTTGCTCACATCATTCTCTGATTATCTCGGGTGATGTAAAACCGCAATTAATGCAATTGGCAAAAGTATTTGGATTTAGTGTCATTGATCTATGATAATGGAAATTATTGCTTTGAAATGTTGATAACAACATTGTTTTACGAATAAATTTTGGTTAAATGTTGAATAATATAGTTTTATATTGACATTTGCCCGTTTGACTGATATATTGAGTAAAGGTAAACGTGGAGGATAATATGAAGATAGGTGCGAGCTCTTATATATGGGTTTCCCCATTTTCTACAGAAAAGCTCAACCAACTGGCTCACGCAAAATCGATTGGATTTGACATTTATGAAATCGCCGTTGAGGATCCTGACGTCATTGATGGAGAAAAAGTTCTTGATGAGGCACAGCGTGTCGGGATAGAGACAACTGTCTGCGGTGCTTACGGTGAATCACGGGACATTAGCAGTGATGTGGCAGAGTATCGTGAAAACGGGCTGGAATATGGGCGCCGCTTAATTGAGCTTGCTGCTGTTGTGAGATCACCTTATGTAGCCGGACCAATGTATGCTGCTGTCGGCAGAACACGCTTAGCGGGAAGTGAAGAAAAACAGCGTCAAATGACTTACGCTGTGGAGAATATTAAACGCCTTGCTGATTTTGCCGGAGAAAAGGGTGTTTGCCTTGCACTGGAGCCGTTAAACAGATTTGAAACTGATTTTATGAATACTGTTGAACAGGGCATGCTATTCATTGAAAAGGTTGGATTAAGTAATGTTGGATTTTTACTGGACACCTTTCATATGAACATTGAAGAAAAATCCTTGCCTGATGCGATCCGTCTGGCGAAAGGGCACATATTTAATTTCCATGCATGTGCCAATGACCGTGGTACCCCCGGGGAGGATCATTTTGATTGGGCTGCTATCCGTCAGGCGCTAGAGGATGCAGACTATTCGGGACCGGTAGTTATTGAATCGTTTACTCCTGAAATAAAGGAAATTGCGAAGGCTGTTTCTTTATGGAGAGAACTTGCAGAAACGCCGGATACACTAGCGGAAAATGGACTAAAGTTTTTACGTTCGGTTTTTGGTTAACAGAGTGCCAAATTCGGCGAAAGCCGTTTGGAAATAAATAAACATATCAGGAGGATTAGAAAAAGATGAAGAAGTTACTTGCGATTGTATTGTGTCTCATGCTTGCATTCAGCTTTGCTGCATGCGGAAACACACCGCCGGCAAGCGATAACAACAAAACAGATGCAACTGCTCCTCAAACAACACCAAATGAAGGCGAAAAGCCACTTATTGGTATTACTGTTCCTGAAGCACCCACAGGTTGGGTAGCTGCAGTGCAGTGGGCTGCAGATCAGACTGCAAAGAGACTGAACCTTAACTACAAACTTCTCGTTTCTGCAGATGAAAACACACAGGCAAATCACATTGACGAATTGATCCAGCTTGGATGTAAAACTATCGTTTTAATGCCTCACAATGATACTCTGGGTACAGCAGCACAGAAGATCAAGGATGCTGGCATTACCCTGATCAACTTCGACCGTACCCTCGGCACAACTGAGCCTGATTACTATGTAGCGGGTGACAACTATCAGATGGGTGTTCTGGGTGCAGAGTACATTGCCGAGAAAATTGGAGGCAAGGGTAAGGTTGTTATTACCAATATCCCTGCATATGGAGAAATCTTCAATGTTCGTGTAAAGGGATTCAGAGACACAATCTCAGAAAAATACCCTGACATTGAAATCCTTCAGGAGTATGGAGCAGAAAATGGTGCTCCGGAAACCGGTCTTCGTATTATGACGGATATCCTTACTGCATATCCTGACGGTATCGATGCCATCTACTCAACAGACGACGAGCTTTCTATCGGCCTTATTCAGGCAATTGACGAAGCCGGACGTATCGGCAAGATCAAGGCTATCACAGGCGGCGGTGGATCGCAGGCGTACTTCAAGGTAATGGAGCAGTACCCTGAAATGGCTATTTCTTCACAGACATATGATCCTTATATGATGATTACCTGTGTTGAGATTGCTGCCGGTTTAAATGAAGGCAAGACCTATGATGCAAAAACAATCATCCCTGCAAAGTCCCTTGACATAAAAACATACCAGGCATGGCTGGATGAGAACTTCATTACACCGGAAGCTCCGTACTAAGATTGTAAATTTTACTGAAAGAAAATACGAGAGACGGCTGTATGCCGTCTCTCGTATCAAATCTCTTACCATATTACTCAACCGTTTTGCGGCTTTGCCGTGATAGAAAGTAAATGAGGATAACCGACATGAAAAACTGCTCATTGCAGATGAAGGACATTGTAAAATCGTATAATGGTGTTACGGTATTAAAGGGTGTCAGTCTCAATGTGCGACAGGGCGAAATCCACGCACTGTTAGGCGAAAACGGGGCGGGCAAGACGACATTAATGAATATTCTGGGCGGAGTTATTCCTAAGGACTCCGGCAATATTGTTCTGTTTGGAAATGATGTGAAGATTTCTTCACCGGCAGAATCACAGGCGCTTGGAATAGCATTTATTCACCAGGAGTTGAATGTGGTAAATGACCTGACGGTTTATGAAAATATGTTCCTGGGCCGCGAGATTTATACAAAATCAGGTTTTCTTGATGCAAAGAAGATGTGTGCGGAAACTACAAGGGTGTTTGAAAAAATGCGTGTTTCCATTGATCCAAAGAGGATGATGAGAGACCTGGAAACATCGTATAAGCAGGTAGTTGAGATAGCTAAAGCATTGCTGATGGAAGCAAAGCTCATCATAATGGATGAGCCGACCACCTCATTAACGCAGAAAGAAATTGATAATATATTCTCAATTATACGTAATTTGACGGTAGAACATGACGTAACAGTAATTTTTATCTCGCATAAGCTAGGTGAGGTTGTTGACTTTTGTGACAGTTATACGGTTCTGCGAAATGGTGAAAATGTATCGTCCGGCAGTATTGTGAAGGAGGATGGCACAAAGATCAGTCAAACGGATATTGCTCGTATGATGGTTGGTCGTGATGTGCTCAGCCATCAGGTTTATGAGGAGCATCCGGTGGGGGATACCCTTTTGGAGGTCCGGGATCTGACGGTAGAAAATTGTGTTAAAGGCGTCAGCTTTCAATTAAGAGAAGGAGAGATCCTTGGTGTGACCGGATTGCTCGGAGATGGCAAGGATGAGATGGTACGAGCCATATTCGGCGATTTGCAGTATACAGGTAATATATATAAGCGCGGGAAAGAACTAAAGGTGAAACATCCCGTACACGCAAAAAAAATGGGAATAGGCTTTGTGCCGCCAAACCGAAAGGAAAATGCAATTATTAAGGACTTATCAATCCAGGATAATATTAATATTACGTCGCTGGAGAAGTGCTACGGTTATTGCGGACTTAGCAGCAAAAAAGAGCGGTCGATTGCAATAGAATATTGCGACAAGCTGCAAATAAAAATCGGACAGCTGATTCATAAAATCACCAGTCTGTCAGGCGGTAACCAGCAGAAAGTAGTGCTGTCCAAATGGCTCAATGCGAACCCGGATATCATGATTATGTCCAATCCGACGCAAGGTGTTGACGTTGGCGCAAAGAATGAGATTTATTCTTCAATCATGAAGCTTGCGAAACAAAAGATTGGTATCATTGTTACATCCGGAGAGGCGCAGGAAATTATTAAGTTATGTGATCGCGTACTTGTTATGTATCATGGCGAGCTGCGCGGTGAATTGAAGCGTGAACAGCTTACAGAAGAGAACATTATGATTCTGTCCACAGGTGGCAGCTTAAACTGATATATAGGAGAATGAAAAATGCCTACTAAAACATCAAATCAGAGGTTAGCTTCTCTGAAACAATTTGCAAGTGAGAACAGCATCGTATTGATTGTCATTGCGATGATTATCGCGGCTACAGCTGCTGAAGGAACACAGTTTTTGTCGCTGCAGAACTTCATGAACATTTTGCGCAATCATGCTGTTATAGGCATTATTGCTTTAGGTATGGCGTTTGTAATCATATCGGGTAATATTGACTTATCAGTAGGCGCCCAGATGGTTGCTGTCGCCGCGCTTACAGTATCATTTATTAATAAGACCGGCAATGTGCCCGTTGGTATTCTGATTGCAGTGGTATCCAGCTGCACTATGTCTACAATTACCGGTATCATTGTTACAAAAGGCCATGTTCCTTCTTTTATCGTGACACTGGGTATGCAGTATATTTATCGCTCATTGAGCATGTTCTTTATGCAGGGCGGAGGATTTTACCTGGATAAGGTTAAGGCTCCATTTTACACGCAGATATCCAATTATATGGTATTTGGGAAAATACCTATGCCTGTTATCTACTTTTTGCTGGTATTTGCAGCTTTATGGTTCGTTTCTAAATATACTCGTCTGGGACGCCATATCTACGCAACGGGATCGAATGAGAAGGCAACACGTCTTTCAGGCATAAATACGGATAAAATCAAGATTCTGTCATTTACCTTATTGGGACTTGCTATAGCCATTGCTGCAGTAATCGAAAGCTCGCGCATGGGCTCGATCAACTCTACTTCTTCCGGTAATGCATACGAGCTGAACGCTATTGCAATGACTGTAATCGGCGGAATCTCAATGCAGGGTGGTAAAGGAAAGATCTCAGGCGCACTGTTTGGCATGCTGATCCTCGGTATAATCAACAACATGATCACGCTGCTCGGTGTCAATGTATACCTGATCAATGCCTTTAAAGGCTTGATAATCATTGGTGCCGTATTGCTTCAGCGAAAGGATAGAGACCTTTAATAAATAATGTATATAGTTTTGAAAGTTGTGAAGCATATAAAATAAATATTATTGGAGGGTTACTATCATGAAGATCGGCATTGACAGCTATTGTTTTCACAGACTGTTCGGAGAAGTTTATGATTTTCAGGAAAAACCTGAAAAGCTTTGGACAGTAGAGGACCTGCTTGATTTTGCAAAGAGACTGGATGTAGATGGCGTATCACTGGAAACCTGTTTTCTTCCGAGCCTCGATGACGGATACCTTAAGGAATTGGGTGCAAAGATTAAAGGAATGGGCTTTGATACCGTATTCGCATGGGGCCATCCCAATGGACTGGAACGCGGGCTGAATCCTGATGCTTTTGAAGAAATGAAAACCCTGATACCTAAAACTCGTCTGCTTGGAACAGATGTTATGCGAATCACAGGATCCGCATTTGACTGGCGTCATGAAAATCACCGTGATCATATCGCCCGCCTTGTTCCAATGTATAAAGAGGCGGCAAAGATTGCAGAGGCTAATGGTGTAAGACTTGCGACAGAGAACCATATCGACTTTACAGCCGATGAAATGCTCGAGATGATCCAGGCAGTCAATTCCCCGAATTTTGGTATCAACTTTGATACCGGGAACTTCCTTCGTCTGTTGGATGATCCGATAGCGGGAATGGAAAAGCTTGCTCCATATGTATTCTCAACCCACATTAAGGACTTGAAGATGCATCCTACTGCAAAACCGACTGATTGGTATTTCTTCTGTGGAGTTCCTGTAGGCTTTGGGCTTGTAAACAATTACAAACTGGCCGAAATCCTTAGTAAAGCCGGTTATAAAGGCTTCCTTGCGGTTGAGATCGACGCTCCCGCTCCCGAGTGGCTGAACATGGAGGAAGAAGCAGTTGCAGTGAGTGTCAAGAATCTCAAGAAAATTGGCGCCAAATTTTAATAGGGATCTGCCGACCCTTATCCGATAGCGGAAGAAAAATGATGATTGTTACGAGGGAAAAAGATATGAAAAAGAAGAAACTGAATGTCGCCATGATTGGCGGCGGTTTTATGGGTAAGGCCCACAGCAACGCGTGGAAGCGCGTGAGTGAATTCTTTGATGCGGACTTTCAGCCGGTCCTGAAGGTCATAGCTGGTAACAAAACCCGGTTGGAGGATTTTGCAGAACGTTGGGGCTATGAAGAAGTCACATACGACTGGAAAACCGTCATGGAACGGGATGACATTGATATTGTTGATATTGGCACACCGACCTTCGAACACAAGGAAATGGTGATTGCAGCGGCAAAGGCAGGTAAACATATTGTTTGCGAAAAACCTTTTACCATCACCTATGCCGATGCTCTTGAAATGGTCGCAGCAGTTGAAAAGGCCGGTGTTGTCCATTATTTGAATCACAACTATCGCAGAGCACCCGCTGTCTCATATGCAAAAAAGCTTATTGACGAAGGCAGAATTGGTACAGTATACCACTGGCGCGGTGCTTATCTTCAGGATTGGATTACGGATCCCAATTTCCCGCTATCCTGGCAATTGCGTAAGGAATATGCCGGAGGAGGACCATTATTCGATCTGACATCCCACGCGGTGGATCTGGCACGTTTTTTGATCGGAGAGCCTGAAGCAGTAACGGCCGTTAATAAAACGTTCATCAAACAGCGTCCGCTTCCCGGAGTTGGTGCAACAGCATTTACTTCAGGCACAGGCGTCAGCAAGACTGAAATGGGTAATGTGGAAGTAGATGATGCATCCTTTGCGATAACGGAGTTCAAAAACGGTGCGTTGGGCAGCATTGAATCCTCTCGTTTTGCTGTTGGCAGGAAGAATTACAATGAATTTGAAGTGTATGGCAGCAAGGGAGCATTGAAGTTTAACCTTGAGCGTATGAATGAGCTTGAATTCTTTGATTTCACGGAACCTGGCGCAGAACAGGGTTACCGCCGTATACTGGTTACTGAGAGCGATCATCCTTACTTATCCGCTTGGTGGCCGTCAGGTCATATCATAGGGTACGAGCATACGTTTGTTAATGCCTTCTATGATTTCCTTGAAGCAATCGCCGGCAAGGATAACATCAAGCCTGATTTTAATGATGGCGCTCAGATTATTCGTATACTCGAAGCAATTAAAAAATCTAGTGATGAAGGCCGCAGAGTTCGTATAGAAGAAATCCAATAAGAAATGGTACTTAACTGGGAGGTGTGTCATTATGCACCTCCCAATTATTTATTAATGGCCATTTGCGAAGCAAATCCAGTTGCAATTGAAGGACTCGATGCTCAGGATGCATGAGCGGGCAGATGACGTAGTCATCAGCCAGCCCCGAGGCGTTAATTAATTGTAGATTTACAATGATACACAAGACTCATGGTTGAAATTACTCAGGAGGGAGTCTAAATGAATCGGATAAAAATATTGGAGTACATACAAAAGAAAGCTGTACAAAGGAAAGCTGCACATAAGAAAGGGTTGTCTCTGAGGATTAAGCTGATATCCGGTTATTTGATGATAGCGCTTGTTATGGGAGCGGTCGGGATTATCGGACAGTTTATAATACTTGGATCAATGGAAAAATTAGACAATATGGTTGAGACGACTATTATTGGAAATACCATAATTTCTGACATGGATATCATAATAAACAATACGGAGGGCTTTCTTTCAGAAAGAAAAGAGGAGCAGAAAGTTATTATAACAGACGCTCTTGATACCATAAATAATAATATTGCCAGGCTTTCCGACTGGACAACTGATGAAAAGTCCTTAAAATCACTGGATTCTATAAAAAGCATGATTACCCAGATCACAGAAAACGTGAATAAAATTTTGTCCATAAAGGATGGAGATGCGGTAGATGAGTACAGCGCTGCCGGGGTTGCAATCTCGAGAATGAGTCTGTTCTTAAAAACGGAAGTGAACGCTTACACTTCTACAGAATTGACCGTTCAAAAGACCGTCCGCGAGGATATATCGAAAATTGTTGCCCGAACGCAAGTAGTTATACCCGTTCTCTATATTCTGATTGCAATCGGAGCGGCCGTCATTGGTACAATCTATATCAGCAGTGTGACAAGGACCATTCGTCAGATTGCCGATGATGCCAGTCGAATTGCCGATGGTGATCTTACGGTGCCGGTAATTCAATTGAAAAGAAAAGACGACCTTCAGGTTTTGGCGAAAGCATTTGACCATATGCAGACGAATCTGAAGGATATAATAAAGAAAATCAGTGTGCTGGCCGGGGAAGTGTCTTCTTCAGCCGAAATCCTTAAGCTAGGTTCCGAGCAGAACTCAAAGGCAATCGAGCAGGTAGCTGCTTCGATTCAGGATGTGACGACAGGAGCTTCTGAGCAGTCCGAGAAGGCACAAAACTCGGGTAATGTTATGAAGGACCTTGTTGATCGTATTCAGGAGATGTCGAACGACACTGATGTGGCGGCGGTTTCATCCGAACAGGCCAGCAACGTGGCACAAATCGGCAATGAAAAGGTGAGGCATCTAATATCACAGGTTTCGACGATTCGGGACCAGTTATTGAAAACATCTGATTCTACAAACGAATTGAACATAAAGACCGGGAGAATTGGCCAAATACTTGAGACCATTGCTTCTATCGCAAGCCAAACCAATCTCCTTGCACTTAATGCGGCTATTGAGGCTGCAAGAGCCGGTGAGCACGGCCGCGGGTTTGCTGTAGTTGCTGAAGAGATACGTAAGCTTGCAGAAGCCTCAAAGCGTTCAACAGAGGAAATCACAGGCATGCTCAACGAGATCCGTGCGCAGACAAGAGATGTTTCTTTAAGTATGACAAACGGGATATCTGCAGTGAACACAGGCAAAGAAATGGCAGAAGAATCTGTGGAGAGTTTTAATGCGATTGTATCCACCAGTCTGGAATCAGGCAGTCGTATTTCATCTATTGCGGATAAAATAAAAGATATGATAAATCAAATAGGAAGGGTTTCCGAGCTGAGTCAGGATATCGCCGAGATATCCGGTCAGACGATGAACGGAACCGTTGAAGTGGCCGCAGTTATTGAAGAGCAAACGGCAAACCAGCAGGAGGTGTATGCTTCCGCAGCACATCTGTCTGAGCTGTCAATGGATCTGAAGAAAATGATAGGGATGTTCAAAACAAATTAATTGCTACTTTTTATAATTAATAAGGGCCTGGAGAGATATTTAAATGAAAACAAAATTGAGTATGGAATATCGTCTGTTTGCAGTACTTAGTTTCTGTGCATTTATTGTGTATGCGTTTTATGTTAATTCGTTTGGAACAAACGCCGGCATTATGATGGATTTCTTCCGGATGACTGAAAGCAGGCAAGGCTTTGTTATAACCATCCAGTCCATTGGCGGCATCGTTACAGCGATATGGCTTTCTCTCTTCGGTGAGAGGTACAACAAGATCCGTGTGATCGCAGCCTGTCTTGCTCTATTGGCGGCAGGCAGTTTGTTGATCGGATGTATTCCTGCCTGGCTGTCTGGCGGCGGAGGTTATTTTCTTCTATTGTTGTTTGTTATCCTCGCGGGAGTAGGGTATACGGGCATCGATGTCATGATGAACGGGGTCATAATGGAGACTTACCCTGACAACAAGGATACCTTGTTACCGACTGCTCATGCGTTTTTCAGTACTGGTGCAATGGTCGCTCCGATATTTGTAGCCACGCTCGTGGACACAGCGCGACCTTCTTCCTTTGCTTTGCCCTTTTTGGTTATCGGTATCATGACAGCTTTAGTATTCGTGGCATATTCAACAGTAGGACGAAGGATAATGCCCACCACTCCGTATGCGAATTTACAGGAGGTCCGAAGCCGGGTCTCTGAGAATCCCGCGGAAATATTTAAAAGTAAAAAAGCATGGTTTTTATTGCTTGCCTGCGGATTATATTTCAGTTTCCAGGTCGGATTATCGATCTGGATGCCAACGTATTTTTTAAAGGAAAAGGGTTTTAGTTACCAATTGTCCGGGCTTGTGTCCACAATATTTTTCATGGGTGCTTTAGCGATGAGATTCTTATCTCCGATTCTTTTCAAAAGGATCTCTGTTGATAAATTTTACATTCTTACGGGCTTGCTTTCAGCAGTTTGCATGGTGGGCGCATTCATGATCAGTACCGTATCTGTGATTACAGCGTTGGTCTTCGCCGGTGGGTTTTTCCAAGGCGCCCTAGTTGTTGCACTGGTTATCATCAGTTGTAACGAGTTTCCAACCAGAACAGCCTCAGCCTCTGCGATCACAGTGATAGCATTTAACCTTGCCGCCATGGTTGTCCCGCTTATAATCGGAGCCATGGCAGAAAGCCGCGGCTTCAGTATTCCTATGCTGATTCTAATTGCTTGTCTGCTGTTCTCTGTATTCATAGTGTTTCTTGTTAAGCGCATTGACTAGCTGACAGTATGTCAAAGTATCATAAAAAAATGGATGGATTGTTATGTACTTTATTTACAATTAATGATAACATAGATATAGTTCATTTTTGTTTATCAATATACAGACACCCTGAGAGTATCAAGTTAAGTGCAGGGGATACTTGCTGTGGATATGAAAGATGCTAAAAAATCAATAAATATTTTGTGTGAGTATACTGACCGGGAGCTTGAGGCGGTCTATTTTGCTCAGGACATATACGGGTCAAGAAAGTATCTGAAACCTCTTGTTCTTGTCTTTGGGGTACTTAATTCATTGTTTATGATTCCTGATATTTTATTTGCCGTTAATTCCGGATCTATTTATACCATTGCAATTGCCAGAGTTACAACTCTGACGATTGCTGTTCTGCTTTTCTTTTTCATCAAACGTATAGGAAGTCCTTATACCATTTCCGCAATAATCTCCGCAGGCGAACTGCTCTGCTTCGGAACATTTTTACTTGTTTTCTGGGCGTATACGGAACCTGATTTGCTGATCCAGGTATTAGGACTTATTATCAATATACTTGTGATTTTTCTCATTCCCAACCGGTGGATTTATATGTTAGGCATATCCGTGACCGGAGCTGTATGCTTTTTTCTGTCAGCGGCCGTGAAATTCGCCGAGGAACCTGATTGGAAGGCATTTTTTGCAGGTGTTGTATACACTGCCTTAGTTATTATTTTATCAGCATATTCCTCATACAGAATGAATTATTACAGCAGGATTCATTATATGCTAAATCAGGAGCTTGAAAAAATGTCCGTTTCGGATCCGCTGACAGGTTTGATAAACAAGGTGAAACTTTACGAAGAGCTCCATATGTGGATGAATTTCTCACGCAGATATAAAACACCCCTTTCACTTGTCCTTTTCGATGTCGATAATTATAAGCACATCAATGATAAATATGGCCATGTGGTTGGTGATGAAGTAATGGTCAGGATTGTCAAAATAATTAGTGCTATGATCCGGGAAACAGATGCATTCGCGCGTTGGGGCGGAGATGAATTTTCGATTATTATGCCCCATACAGGCAGGATGCAAGCACTTGAGATCACTGAGCGGTTAAGGAGAGAAATTGCCAGTACGGATTTTCTGCCGGACTTTCAGATCACATGCAGCTTTGGCGTGGCCTCTCTCAATAGCCGCTTAGAGCAGATAGATCAATTTATTTGTGAGGCTGATAAGGCTCTGTACAAGGCTAAGAATTTGGGCAAGAATGTTGTAATGTATTGAGTTATAATAACATAAAAATTACTTATTATGGAGGGACAACCATGGTACAGCCGTATGATATGAGTCTTGATGAACTGAAGAGGTATAAGCCTGAGCTTACCAGACAACCGGACTTTGATGAATTCTGGGCATCGACAAAAAAAGAGCTGGGGGAAGTAGATCTTTACTGGCGGCTGACGCCATATCAGTATCCGGCTAAGGGCGTCAATGTGTATAGGATCACCTTCAAAGGGTTTATGAATGCGCAAATTGATGGTTGGTTTGCAATTCCTGTTGGAACGGAGAAATACCCAGGAATAGTTGCCTACCATGGTTATAATTGGGCGATGGACGGATGCATTCATGATACTGTCAATATGGCGCTGCATGGGTACGCAGTCCTGCAGATGCTCGTACGCGGGCAGCAGGGCAATAGTGTTGATAATGTTATCACATCTCATGGAAATAATGCAGGCTGGATGGCCAAGGGTATTCTGTCAAAGGAAGAATACTATTACCGGGCTGTTTATATGGATAGTGTGCGTGCTGTAGAAGTACTTGCAGATATGGATTGTGTTGATAAGAACAGGATTGGTGTGATGGGGGGCAGCCAGGGAGGAGCTTTGACTCTTGCCACCGCGGCTCTTTCAGATATACCAAAGGTTGCAGTTGCGATTTATCCTTATCTGTGCCATTTCAACAGGGCAATAGATATTACTCCGCAAATGCCCTATGGCGAAATCAATGATTTTTTCCGAAGAAATTCTGATCCAGCTATTGAGGAAAGGGCAAAGAGAACCCTTTCATATTTCGATATCATGAATCATGCCGGAAACATCAAGTGTCCTGTTCTGATAGCATCCGGCCTGGTGGATGAAATTACGCCACCGTCTACAATATTTGCGGCATACAATCACATGAGCTGTCCAAAGGATATCGCCGTATTCCGGTACTTTGGCCATGAACATATACCCGGCTTTGTAGAGAAGCATCTCGGTATGCTTATGAAGCATCTGCAGCCTTAGAGCTGCAGATGCATTGATATAAAATCCTGTTTTAAACCTGTGTTGCTTTGATTCGTTTTGCAGACTGCGTCGTTTTCATTCGTTTCGTGGTCTGCATTTCTTTACGTCTAATGAATTTGACAATGTTTCTGTTTCAGTTATACTAGAGCTGTTGCGCAAATAATACTTGACGGAATGGTGATCTGATTGAAAAAAATTTTTGAACTAAAGGAAAGACCGAAGGCAATTCTTTATCTTGCTATTACTGCAGCACTCTGGAGTATTGGGGGACTACTAATAAAATCGGTAAATTCCAACCCATTGGCTATCGCTGGAGTGAGGAGCGGCATTTCAGCTATCATATTACTATTGGCAACCGGGAAGCCGAAATTTAACTGGTCCTTCCCACAAATCGGAGCTGCGATTTGTTATTCGGCGACGGTTCTGTTATTTGTCGCCGCAAATAAAAACACGACGGCTGCAAATGCCATACTTATTCAATATACCGCGCCAGTATATGTTGCACTACTGGGGGCATGGTTGTTGAAGGAGAAGGTAAGGCTTCTGGATTGGTTCACTATTGTTCTTGCCATAGGCGGTATGCTGCTGTTCTTTTTGGATGATATCAGTATGGAGGGCATGTTTGGCAATATACTTGCGGCTGTTAGCGGCCTTGCCTTTGCTATGTTTACAATTTTTATGAGAATGCAGAAGGACGGATCTCCCATCGAGTCTGTATTGTTGGGTAACATTCTGACTGCTGTTATAGGCGTACCCTTTTTATTTCGGAATGTACCTGATGGGAAGGGATGGCTCTGTCTTGCCGTATTGGGGGTTGTTCAGCTTGGGCTGCCCTATATCCTATATTCAAAAGCCATCAAGCATGTTACAGCGCTTGAAGCAACATTGATCCCGATAATTGAGCCTATTCTCAACCCTGTATGGGTGTTTCTGGCACTGGGAGAAACCCCGGGGAAATGGGCGGTTATCGGCGGAATTGTTGTCATTGTTGTCGTTACAGGCAGATGCCTGATATCAATACGATCACTTCAGGAAAAACCAGAACAACTGAATCATGGGGCACTTGAGAGCTAGCAGAAAGACACCCTATACTTAGACTAAAGCATTGACATTTATTTAACAATATTTTTGATTATATTTTGACTAGGGGGAGATCACATGAGCAGCTTTGAAAACCTACGAATTGTCGATAATTTTTATCAGACCTCTGCATTTTTTCCGATGCCTACTGTTTTGATTGGTACGTTAACCGAAACAGGCATGACGACCCTTGGTTCTTATTCACTGGTGCAGCCATATTATGTGGCCGGCAAGGATTATTACGCCATGCTGCTGTGCTGCCGAAACTCATCTAATACTGCCCAAAATATTTTACGCAATGGTAAATGTAGTATTAACTTCATTCCCGATGATAGAAAATATTTCAAAGAAGCCGTTCGAATTGGTTTTCCGGGTGATACACCAGAGGAAAAGATGAAAAACTGTCTTTTTACTTTGGAAGAAGGTCTAATGACTGAAAACAATCCTTCCGAAAAATATCCGAAGGTTGTAGCCGAATCATTTCAGGTAATGGAGTGTACTTGGATGAGTCATCTCGACAACGCTCAAAATGATGCACCCGGGAAACTGGACGGATATCCGCCGCCGTATCATGACTTCAATGGCATTACATCAGAGTTCGGTGCTCATTTTATTTTACGCATCGACAAAATTCTGATGAAATCCAAATATCGTAATACCATCATCAATGGTGTATCGGCCAAGGGATTTCCCCGGGTGCCTGTGGATTACGGTTACCGTGACTCGAAAAACTTCTGGTATACCCGTTTTAGGAGACCTCTGGCCGAGCTGCTTCCGGTAAGAGAAGGCAGCATTCAATCGGTGCGCTACGCAGCTGATCGTATTGATGACAAGATCACCTTCACCGACGAGGCCTGTGCGAAGCTGGTTAAAGTACCTCGAATCTTTCTGAATACGGCGTTAAAGGGCTGTGTTGCCTGGGCAAGGGAAAATGGAGTGGATCGCATTGAAGCAGAGCACATGGATATCATCAACGATAAACGTTCCAGGGAAAAGCAGGGAAAAAAATAACTTAACATAATAAGGGGAGAGGACTATGAAAATTGTTCTTGCAGGTGCTTTTGGTAAGCTGGGAAGTGATATTTTAAGAGCACTGGTACGTGAAGGTCATACTGTTGTTGCTGCGGATCTGGTGATACGTGATATCCCTGAAATTGAGGGGAAATATTCTGCAAAAAAGCTGGATGTGACTGATGCCAAGTCCCTGGAAGGTCTGTGTGATGGTATGGATGCTGTCATTACCACAGTAGGACTAACTGCCACCTCAGCTACCCTTACCAACTATGAAATTGACTATCAGGGAAATTTGAATTTATTAAATGAGGCTAAGCGTGCCGGTGTGAAGAAGTTTGCCTATATCTCGGTCATCAAGGCTGACTCCGATAGAACTGTCCCCATGCTCCATGCCAAGGCAATGCTTGAAGATGAATTAAAGAAAAGTGGTATTCCCTATGTAATTTTTCGACCAACCGGCTACTTTTATGACATAGCTAAAGTATTTATGCCCATGATTGCGAAAGGTGAGGTGACCTTACTGGGCAATAAGGCAGTCTGCGCCAATGTAATAGACACCGCCGATCTTGCCGACTTCATTGTATTGCATATAAATGATGAAAATAAAACTTACGATGTAGGCGGTACCGAAACCTATAGCTATGAGGAAATAGCCAATATGTTTTTTGAAGCAGCAGGTAAGCCTCCGGTTATCAATCGAGCTCCCGAGTGGCTGTTTACTGCACTGGCCTTCATTAACAAGTTAAAAAAGAATGGCAAGGAAGCCATCATTCGTTTTTCTAAGTGGACACTGACCCATGACCTGGTAGGCGACAACAAATATGGCAGACTTAGCTTCAAAGAGTATGTTAAGAGCTGTTATAGCGGAGGTGCTAAATAATGAGTTTTTCCGAGGCCTGGACAATTGCCTTTCCCCAGTCATTGTTAATTATTGCTATAGTATGCGCTGCGTTGTCCTCTGTAGGTTTCTATAAATTTGTATATTTTCTTTCAATAGGATATGGATTTGCAATTGCCGGAAGTGGCATAGCACTACTGGCTCTTTACAGCTCTGTAATGAGAATACCAATGATACTCCTCTGTGTTCTTTTAATTGCGTATGGTATTCGGCTCAGCGGATATTTGCTGGTGCGTGAAATCAAAAGCGCCACATACCGTAAAACACTTAGTGAAGCGGCAGGTAGTGAAAAACCCATGCCTATTTTTGTTAAGGCTGTTATATGGATAGCATGTTTTCTAATGTATACCTGTCAGGTATCTCCTGTACTTTACCGCCTGGAAGCGAACTCAGAAGGTGATGTAATTCCTGTAGTAAGTGTAATAATTATGACATTTGCTCTAATTATCGAAACCTTAGCAGATCATCAAAAAACTGAGGCTAAAAAGGTGAATTCAAATCGGTTTTGCGATACTGGATTATATAAAATTGTCCGCTGTCCCAATTACCTGGGTGAAGTATTGTTCTGGACAGGTGTATTGATTTCGGGTTTTGGTGTATTACAGGGCGCGGTTCAATGGGTTATCGCTATCTTTGGTTACATTTTACTTGTATATGTCATGTTCAGCGGCGCCAAGCGACTTGAGGGGCGACAGAATAAAAATTATGGTACTGATCCTGAGTATCAGGCTTATGTAAAGAAAACCCCCATATTATTGCCACTAATGCCCTTATACTCACTGCAGAAGTTTGATTTCATCAAATGAATTCTTTGTTTAGTTATATAAATCGCTGAAGGATGTCACAGATGCTTGTGACATCCTGTCGGTAGAATGCCGGTATTGGCTTATCCAATAAAATACCGCAAGCCCTGAGAGGCTTGCGGTATTTGGTACGCCCGACACGATTCGAACGTGCGACCTGCGGTTTAGGAAACCGACGCTCTATCCTACTGAGCTACGGGCGCGTGTAAAATTTCATTTTGAACTGAGGCGTAATAATTGTACAATGAAAAGTTGGCTTTGTCAACCCCGATGAAAACGCTGATAACCCCGCTAAAACGTTGATTTTTGAAGCTTTATATGCGTGTCCAAAACGTCCTGTAATGCTTTGCAGCCGACCAGGAAGCATTATCTGAAATGGAACTGACTACACCATAATAATTACACAGGCAGCAATTACCAGTGGGTTAACAACATGAAGCTGTTTGCCGATAAATAAACTGAGATATGCTTTGGGGGGATAGTATGAGTTTCTATAACAATGAAAACATGGAATATACGGCTGTACATGAAAGGCCTGACAGATTTGTTATATTAAAACCGCTTCTGCTTCTGCTGCTTGTCATTGGGATGTTTTTGATCATGTCGAATGGGGCATACGCGATGAGCCTGACGGCCTTTCCGGCCAGCCCGGATACTGATACTCAGATTAGGCTGGACTGGTCCTCTGTCAATGGAACTGAAGCGTATCGGCTCAAGTGGCGCAATGCTGCAAGTACCGTTACCGGACAGGTGGATATACCAGTCAATTTGACACTGGATCCATTGACCTACACTGTTTCAGGACTTGATGAGCAGACAGCTTACTACTTTACAATAGAAGCATACTCCGATACGGGATTTACAACCAAGCTTGATGCGCAGACAGTACCGGCCTCCACAACAGCTATCATAAGTCCGTACAATGTTAAAGCCGTTTATAATATTAATACCTGCAAGGCTATACTAACATGGAATGCATCTGCATTGACTTCAAGCTGCAGCATCTCCCGTTATGATTTATCTGGTAATTTCATAGATGAATTACCGGCGGACACAATAACCGGTACATCTATTGAGGAAACTGGGTCGGATTACGTCATTTATACTGTGAAGGCATTAGGGAGCGGGGGGCAGGAATCAGCTCACTCTGAAGAGACATGGATACTGCCGATCGCAGCACCGTATATACAAATAGAGAGACTTGAAGGTACCGTTCAGATCTTCTCAAATACGCAAACACCATTATTTTTCTTCAGTCTGCATAGATCTAAATGGAATAATACGACCTCTGCATGGGGTCCATGGGAGGAAATCAGCAGTTCATTCCCCGATGAAGGATACTTTGATCATTTTTCCAGCGGCGGAAAATACCGATACAGACTGGAAGCAGAATATAGCGGATACATTGGCTACAGTAATACCACTGAATATGTAAATGGCCTTGCCGGACCCTCGGATTTAACATTAAGGGTCTCCGGACCAGGGAGCATTGATCTGGAATGGACGAATGCGCCGGGGAATGATGCTGACACAAAGATCTTTCGCAAGATCGGAAGCGGTGACTATAAAGAGATCGCTACTGTCGGTAATACCATTGAGTCTTACACCGACGCGGTAGTCGTTGCTGCCGGTACGGTCTATGAATATGCGGTGATGGTTTACGAATCTCAAAATAATTATTCTCTTCAGGCAAATGCAAGCATCATCCCGGCCATACCGGCGGCGCCGACAGCTCTGCGAGCTGATCTTTCCTCTACTTCGGGGATAACTCTTACCTGGACGGATAACGCAGACAACGAAGATGAGTTTATAATAGAAAGAATGACAAGCCCGGGAGCATATGTGGCATTATCGCCTACCGTGGCTGCAAAGGCAGGAACCGGAACCACCGTGACATATCTGGATGAGAATGTTACGCCGGGAAATACCTACATTTACCGGGTTCGTTCCTCAAATGCCCTTGGCCGTTCATCATACTCCAATGAAGTGACAGTCAGTGCGTGGGATACTGTTGCACCGGCTGCGCTGACCGTTACACCTGTTTCCTCCACCCGTCTGGATCTGGCCTGGAGCTATACCGGAACATTGACCTACAATACCGTTATTGAGCGAAAAACCGGCACCACCGGCACATGGACGACGATCTATACAGCGCCCCGAGGCGTTCTAAAATACAGCGATACCGGCTTATCACCAAACACACAGTATTTCTACCGGATCAGAAAATCATTGGGGCCAAATGCCACGGGGATTGCCTATCCGAATAATGAAATCGGTATCGGCGCTTATACGCGACTGGGTAATTTAAAGCTGTCGGGAGAGGCTGTCTCCGGAAATAGTATTCGTCTCTCCTGGACGGGTAACACCTTTGCGGATGTTATCATTGAAAGGAAAATGTCCAGTGGGAGCTTTAGTGTGCTTACAACTGTCAGCGCGAATACAAATAGTTGGACTGACGATACGGGACTGGTTCCCGGTGCTTCATATACGTACAGGCTAAAGTCGAAGACGGCGACTAATGAATCTTTGTACTCCAATGAATACACAGTCCAGAACTTCTATCTTGACTCGCCATCAAGCCTTAGCGCAACCGTTGATACCGCAGGATCTATCACGCTGGACTGGACGGATAATTCACGGGATGAGACAGGCTTTGAGATATGGAGACATACGTACGGTACAAGTGAATACATTCTTTATGCAACAGTGGGTCAGAATGTCACTACATTTACAGATACAAAACTTACAAGGGGGATCCAGTATTATTATAAGGTGAGGGCTTATATTGCAGCGGAGAGCAGCTATTCGTCTTTTTCGAATACAGCCTCAACCGGGATTGGTTTGATCAACCCTCCGTCTGACCTAAGTTACACATATGTATCAACCACCAGAGCTACATTGAAATGGAAGGATAACTCATCTGATGAGAATGGCTTTCAGATAGAGCGGAAAATTGGGATTGACGGTGAGTGGAGAGTGATATACTGGGCATCCAGAAATTCAACGTCTTATACTGTTAGCAATCTGGACCCTAATATAGATTACTATTTCAGGGTGCGCGCATATACTTATTCCGGAAACGCCAGCTCAGTGAGCGAGGAAATACTGGTAAGCACCGCTTTGCCAACTGCGCCATCCAATGTTTCAGCTATATCAGTTGCAATGTCACAGGTTAAAATAACATGGCAGGACAATTCTGATAATGAAAAGGGGTTCAGGATACTGCGCAGACCATCGACCAGCTCTACTTTTACCGCTCTGGCAACGGTCGGCAAAGATACCACAGTTTATTTTGATAATTCGGTAGTATACGGGAAGCAATACTATTATAAAGTAGCTTCATACAACGACACAGGTTCATCTGAAAGCACTGCGACAGTTGTGGCAGTAAAGGCGAGTACAAAATCGAACTTTACAGACCTCGCCGGTGTTTCCTGGGCAAAGGATGCTATAGAAAACCTCGCCGGGCTTGGCATAATTCAGGGGGTAACAGACAAAGTATTCGCACCGAACAGTACGATAACCAAAGCAGAGTTCACGACAATTGTTGTAAGAGCTTTTGGACTTGAAACAGCTCCAATCGGCAGCCTGGCAGATGTCAGATCGGATAAATGGTACTATAAGAATGTCATGATCGCAGAGAATCTAGGGGTAATTGCGGGAGATGCCAACAACCGGTTCTATCCGGAGGCCGCGATCACCCGTGAGGAAATATGCATGATGCTGTTTAAGGCACTACAGGTCACTGAGAAGAACTTTACCATTCACGATAATTCAAAACTGGAGAAATTCATAGACAAGAATAACATTTCACCGGCATCAGTGTCGGGCATGGCGACACTGGTGGGAGAGGGTGTCATCGAAGGATTGCCGGGAAATATCATCGGTCCGAAGTACACGGCAACGAGAGCACAGGCTGCCGTACTTGTATACAGGACATTGAGTAAAATTATGGAGTAAATAAACGAATGCCGACCGGGGTTATTGGTCGGCACATTACAGCAAATGGTTAGTAAGGTTGCAATGAAAGACATATGACAGACTAAAGCTTGTTATTCAAACAAAGCTGCAGCCCTGCCCATATTTTCTATTACCTGAACGCTGAAAGGGCATCTTCTCTCACAGCTGCCGCAGGCGATACATTCGGAAGCTTTATGAGGCAAAGCGGTATATTGTTCGTGAAGCTGGGCAGTGACAACATTATCCAAAGATGCAACATCCAGAAGTCTTGTTGTTGCCGCTATATCAATCTGTGACGGACATGGCAGGCAGTGATTGCAATAGGCGCATTTCGCATGCAATGTACTCTTGAGACCCTTGAGTGCATCGCTGTAATCCTTTTGTTCCTCTGTGAGGTTCAGATAATTGACAGCCTCCAGAACCTCATCCCGGGTTTTGCAGCCGATCAGTGTGCTTACGACAGCAGGACGGGACAGAGCGTAATGTATACACTGCCCTGTGGTAAGCGCCCGGCCAAACGGCGAGAATTCTTCTGAAAGCAGCCTCCCTGCACCGTAAGTCTTCATCGTGGTTATTGCTACGCCCTTGCTTTCACAAAGCTCATATAGCCTTGCTCTTACAGGATTGATCCCGCTAAATTGACCGGGGTCAAATTTTTTTTCCAGATACGAAAGAGCATTTGAGTCCTTGGGCAGCATATCAAAGGCAAGATTCGTACTGAACATAAGAAGGTCGATAGCTCCTGTCTCTACAAGCCTCGCAGCCGTTTCCGGGTCATGTGAACTGGCGCCGATCGCACGGATCTTACCCTCCTGTTTTAACTGCTGAACATATGATATATATTCAGTCTCAAACACACCCTTAAAATCCTCTTCAGTATCAATAAAGAACATCATGCCCAGATCAATGTAATCTGTTTTGAGGATGCGCAGCAGATCATCAAAATATCTGCGGCAGGTGGAGACATCCCGCGTTCTGTCATATTGCCCGTTTGTTTCTATCGAACCGATGTGACCCTGGAGCAGTACTTTGTCCCTTCTGCCTTTAAGTGCTTTTGATATATTTTCTCTTACAGGTGTGCCGGGCATGAAGAGATCAAAAATATTAATGTCAGATTCAAGAGCTGCGTCAATGACTTCCTCACATACCTCGTAAGGCCTGTGATCCAAATACTCCGTGCCAAGGCCTATGATACTTGCCTTCATACCGGTTTTCCCAATTGGTCTGTAAATCATAGCCCAACCTCCGTTATTATATATTCCGTTATTTTACATATGAAAATTTGTAAATTGTCGTATGCTTGTACTCATCTCCCGCTTTAAGTATAGGTGACGGGAAATGCTTGTGTTTCATGGCATTGGGGAAGTACTGCGTTTCAAGACACAGGCCGTTTCTCTTTTTATAAAAAGCTCCGCCCTTACCGGGGGTGTCCTTGATGAAGTTACCAGAATAGAACTGCACCCCGGGTTTTGTTGTGTAAACCTCCATCAAACGGCCTGTTTTCGGGTCGAACACTTCAGCAGCCTTTTCGGGGGCTTTTCCGCTGACATTAAGAATCCAGTTGTGATCGTAACCTTTTCCGCAGATGATTTGATCATCCGGGCTGTTGATCCCCGCGCCAACACGTGTAAGGACTGTAAAGTCCATCGGCGTATTCTTTACATCGCGGATTTCTCCTGTTGGGATGCATTCTTCATTTATCACCGTAAAACGGTCCGCGTTGATTTTAAGCTCATGACCCAGAACATCTCCGGATGCATGTCCGGACAGGTTGAAATATGCGTGATTTGTCAGGTTAACAACCGTATCCATATCTGAAACGGCGTAGTATTCGATTTTCAGTTCACTTTCCTCTGTGAGAGTATACGTGACCTTGACATCCAGATTACCAGGGTAATTTTCCTCTTTGTCAGGGCTTCTGTAAAGAAGTTGTAAAGACTGTCCGCCACCCGCTGCTTCGACAATCCCAGCCTGCCATACAACCTTGTCGAAGCCTTTAATACCGCCATGCAGATGGTTCTTCCCATTATTCTCGGCCAGATGGTATACTGTCCCGTTTAATTCAAATTCAGAATTTTCAATTCTGTTTGCATGTCTTCCAATCAAGGCACCAAAGAAGTTTGTAAATTTGCAATAATCCTCCAGTGTATCAAAGCCCAGAGTGACATCGTCTATTTTTCCGTTTTTGTCCGGGACCTCGATGGATACAATGGTTCCTCCATAATTAATAATTTTTACTGCCATACCGTTAGAATTGGTGAGTGTAAAAAGATCAACCTGTGATCCGTCAGACAAATTACCATAAAAGCTCTTTTGAATATTCATGGCCACCCTCCGCTTATATAAGCACTCTGCATTTTTTAGAATAATTATAACATAATCTTACTAGTAGAACAAACGAGAAAGCTTTGGAAAGAGAAAACGTATTACCGCTATTGTGCAACATCGGTGATAGACTGAATATTAACGAAAACTAAACAAAGGACAAAACTGGTAAAAAAACTTTAGCTGGGGTATAATATGAGACGGGATATCCCTGAATATACAATAGCCGAGGATGGCGCGAGAGGTGGATTTATGAGCGGAAATAAAAATACATTGCCGGTAAGAGATGATATTGAAGCAAAGTATAAATGGAAGCTTGAGGACATTTACGCAAGTGACGGCCTGTGGGAAGAGGACTTTAAGAAGGTGCGCAGCATGTCCGAAGCTATGCCTTCATACAGAGGCAGGCTTGCAGGTGACATGAAGGCGCTGATGGAATGCCTGAAACTCAGTGAAGAGATGATGGCTTTGAATGATAAAGTATTTGTCTATGCCAGAATGAGACGTGATGAAGATAACACCCAGTCGAAATATCAGGCGCTGACCGACAGGGCAATGGCGTTGAGTACAGATGTTTATGCCTCCGTTTCATTTATGGTGCCGGAGATCCTTTCTATAGATGAAACTCTACTTAAAAAGAGTGTTGATGAGGTTGAGGGATTGGCTATATACAAACAGTATATCAATGAACTGCTTAGGCAAAAGCAGCATATCCTTTCAGACCGGGAGGAGGAATTGCTTGCGCTTTCAGCAGAAATGGCCGGAGCTTCTTCGGATATCTTCACAATGTTCAACAATGCCGATATCAGATTTGGGCATATAAAGGATGAGAACGGAGATGAGGTGGAAGTGACCAAGGGGCGGTATATCAAGTTCCTTGAATCCCCCGACAGGCGAGTTAGGGAGGATGCTTTCCATGCATTATACTCATCTTATTCTGCGATGATCAACACTCTGGCGGCATCACTGAACAGCAATATCAAAAAGAACAGATTTTACGCCACCGTCAGAAAGTATGATTCCAGCCGCAGCGCATCACTGGACAGCGACAATGTGCCTGCATCTGTATATGACAATCTGATAGATACGGTCAATAAAAACCTGCCGCTGCTGCACAGGTATCTGAAACTTCGTAAAAAGGCTTTGAAGCTGGAGCAGCTGCATATGTATGATCTTTATGTCCCGATCGTCGAAGAACCGCCAAAGCAAATCAGCTATGAGGAAGCCGTTGAAATGGTGAAAAAGGGACTTGCTCCGATGGGCTGCTGTTACCTGGAGGATCTGGAGGATGCCTTTAAGTCAGGCTGGATAGATGTATTTGAGAACAAGGGGAAAACCAGCGGAGCTTACTCTTGGGGGACGCACCTGACGCATCCCTTTGTGCTGCTGAACTATCAGGGAACGATCAACGATGTTTTTACAATTGCCCATGAGATGGGTCACGCAATGCACTCCTTCTATACAAATAAGACCCAGCCGTATATATATTCCGAGTATAAGATCTTTGTGGCGGAGGTGGCTTCAACAGTCAATGAATCGCTGCTTATCAATTATCTTCTGGCGGTCACGCCGGACAAAAGGGAAAGGGCTTATCTGCTCAATCACTATCTGGAGGAATTCCGTGGCACCCTGTTCCGCCAGACTATGTTTGCAGAGTTTGAGAAGATCACCCATAACCTGATTGAGAGCGGAGAGGCATTGACAGCGCAGGAATTCTGCAGGATTTACAGGGAGTTGAATGAAAAGTATTTTGGCGACCAGGTTGTCATTGACGATGAAATCGCTTTAGAATGGGCAAGGATACCGCATTTCTACTCCAGCTTCTATGTGTACAAATACGCCACCGGTATTTCTGCTGCAGTATCTCTATCACAGCAGATTCTAAAAGAAGGCGTTCCTGCTGTGGACCGCTACACCGAGTTCCTAAAGAGCGGCGGATCAGATTATCCGCTTGAGCTGCTGAAAAAGGCCGGTGTAGATCTGACAAGGCCGGAGCCGGTGGAGGATGCGCTGAAGACATTTGAATCTATTTTGGACGAACTTGAAAAACTGATATAACGTTACAGTTCACACTATCGTTGATATTGTGCAATAACGGAAACGGAGCTTCATTTGCAGGAGCTGTGACAAGGACAGCAGGCGTTATTATAGAAAGGAAGGATCGATAGAACATGACGGATCAAAGGATAGAATTGCTTGCGAAAAATCTAGTGAATTACTCATGTAAGGTTAAGCAGGGCGAGAAGGTGCTTATCGAGGTAAAGGGCTTTGAGCTGCCGCTTACAAAGGCTTTGATAAAAGAAGTGTATAATGCGGGTGGGATGCCGTTCGTCACTATAAAAAATGACGAGATTATCCGTGTACTGCTTAACGGCTGCAGTGAAGAGCAAATCAGGCTGATGGCCGCATTTGAACTCGACAGGATGAAGAATATGGATGCGTATATCGGCGTCAGGTATGCAGATAATACGAATGAGCTTGGGGATGTTCCCGAAGAAAAGATGAAGCTGTACAGCTCCCTATTCAACAAACCTGTCCACTCGGAGCAGAGGGTCGAACATACTAAATGGGTGGTTCTCAGGTATCCAAACAGCGCAATGGCACAAATGGCAGAAATGTCTACAGAAGCTTTTGAAGACTTCTACTTTGACGTATGCAACCTGGATTATTCAAAAATGTCTAAAGCGATGGATCCGCTTGTAAAATGGATGGAGAAAACAGACCGCGTCAGAATCACCGGCACAAACACAGACCTGTCGTTCTCGATCAAAGGCCTGCCTGCAATAAAATGTGACGGTGGTCGGAACATCCCTGACGGCGAGGTTTTTACAGCGCCGGTCAGAGAATCGGTTAACGGGATCATCAGCTTCAATACTCCGGCAAAGTACCAGGGCTTCACTTATGAAAATGTGACACTGGAATTCAAGGACGGTAGAATCATCAAAGCAACTGCCAACGATACAGAGAGGATCAATAAGGTCTTCGATACGGATGAAGGCGCAAGATACGTAGGTGAATTCTCTCTTGGAATAAACCCCTATATAGATAAGCCCATGAAAGACACTCTGTTTGATGAAAAAATCAAGGGTAGCTTCCATTTTACACCGGGTAGCTGTTATGATGAGTGCAATAATGGGAACAAGTCGGCAATACACTGGGACTTGGTTTTCATTCAGAGGCCTGAATACGGCGGCGGAGAGATTTGGTTTGATGATACTCTGGTTCGTAAGGATGGTCTATTTGTTCCTGAGGAACTGCAGTGTCTGAACCCGGAGAATTTGAAATAGATGGCAGGGGACTGTTCTCTTGTGTTCTGCCTGTAGTGTTTGATTTTGGAGGCTTTGTGAGGGTATGAGGGTATATGGATAATTGGATGATCGGTGCCAGGCTGGTTATTTTATTGTACTGTATTCTGTATTTTCTGCGGGGTGATATGGAAAGTATTCCGCTGGTTTTGCTGATGCTGCTGGCCTATATTTCTTTCACGGTTCTTTTTTATATATTTAATAATCGCGTTGTAAGAAGAGGCTCCCGAATTGTTTCCATTGGGATTCTCGCTTTTGCTGCTATTGTTACGGAACCTTCATATCTGCTTCTTATTTCTGTTGATATTCTTGAGTTGCTTTCGGACTTTACTGACAATTGGAAGATCTGCCTGTTCTTTATGGTAATACCTTCCGTACTGGTTGGTAAGGATTGGCTCGCCGAATATGTGGTCATCAGCCTGCTTGTGTTTTTGATCTATTTATTGGCGGCATATCATTTTCGGTCTTTTTCCGAACTGAAAAAGGCTAACGAAAGGCTTCGGGACAGAAACGAAGAACTGATTGGCAGGTTGGATGCAGGTAACGAATATGAGGCGCAGATGCGCTATTTGTCGCAGATCGAGGAGAGGAACAGCCTGGCGCAAAGAATACATGACAAGGTTGGGCATACGCTGGCGGGAAGTATTATTCAACTGGAAGCGGCAGGATTAATACTGGAAAAGGACCGGGACAAAGCGGTGGAGATCGTCAGGAATGTGACCGAGAACCTGAAGGACGGGATGGAAAGCATACGGCTTACGCTGCGCACAATAAAGCCGCCTGCGGAGCAGCTGGGAATCAACCGGATGAAGCTGATCCTGGAAGAGTTCACTATGAACCATTCAATTAAAACCTTCTTTTCCTATACCGGCAGCCTGGAAGTGATTTCCCATCTGCACTGGAAAATCATAATTGACAATATGAAGGAGTCGCTGACTAATGCTCTTAAGTATTCGTCCGCTACCAGGATCAATGTGAAGCTTGAGGTTATGAACAGGCTGATCAAGACTGAAGTGAGTGATAATGGTATAGGCGCTCTTACCATTAAAAAAGGAATGGGTTTGTCAGGGATGGAAGAGCGGACGGAAAATGCCGGAGGAAAGCTTATTCTGGATGGCTCCAGCGGATTTTCAGTAATCACGCTCCTTCCTGCAGAACAGGTGAATACAGAAACCAAAAACTCGAACGATAATAATTCGAATGTTATTTATTCAAGTGCCACTTATCCGAATAAGAGCGGGGAGGACTAAAATGGCAATCAGAGTACTAATCGCGGATGATGACGCATTAATCAGAGAAGGTTTAAATATCATCCTTCAGACAGATGAACGGTTTGAAGTCGTTGTTTGTGTTGAAAACGGTCTGCGGGCTCTGGAGTTCTGTATCAGGGAGCAGGTGGATGTTGCGCTGCTGGACGTGAGAATGCCCGTAATGGACGGACTTCAGGCCGCCAGAGAGATTTCCGGTGCAACAGGGACAAAACCATTGATCCTGACAACCTTTGATGATAATGATTTTATTCTCAATGCAGTAAAAAATGGTGCAAAAGGTTATTTGCTCAAGGGCAGCCCGCCTTCGCGAATCATGGATGCTATTCGGATCGTGCATGAAGGCGGTACTGTAATGCAAGATGTTGCGATGGATATCATAAAGCAGGAACTTTCATCAGGCAGGCATAAAAGCATTCCCGAAGGACTGCTCACAGACAGGGAAATGGATATTGCCGCGCTGATTGCGAAAGGACACTCAAATAAGGAGATTGCCAATAAGCTTTTTATGTCTGAGGGAACTATTAAAAATTATATTTCGGCCATACTTGACAAAACTAATCTGGAGCACAGAACACAGATCGCCATCTACTACCTGACCGGCGACAAAGGTGCGATAGATGAGTGAAGTCAACCCGCTCTTGTTACTTTAGTCATGAATAACAGTGACCTTACGTACTAACGAAGGGGCGCTGTTTTTTTTATAATTGAAGCATACAGGAAAGGGGTGTATATATGAGCACAGTCAAAATGGAACAAGTCACAAAAAGCTTCGGAGATATTATAGCAGTTGATAAAATGTCGCTAAGCATAGAAGAAAGGGAAATATTTGGGCTGCTTGGACCGAATGGAGCAGGCAAGAGTACGGTGATTAACATGATTACCGGACTTTTGAGTATTGATAAAGGGTCGATCAGTGTGAACGGCAGCGACGTTAAAAAAGAAAAGATGACGATAAAAGCACAAATCGGCATAGTCCCGCAGGATATTGCCATTTATGAGGAACTTACCAGTCTTGAGAATGTACGGTTTTTTGCGAGTTTGTACGGATTGAGAGGAAAAGAGCTGGAGTCTGCAGCGTTGGAAGCCCTTGAATTTACCGGTCTTTCTGACAAAAGTAAAAGCTATCCTAAAAACTTTTCCGGCGGTATGAAGAGGAGGCTGAACATTGCCTGCGCCATTGCCCACAAACCAAGGCTCATTATCATGGATGAACCGACAGTCGGTATTGACCCTCAGTCGAGGAACCATATCCTCCAATCTGTAAAGAAACTCAATGAAATGGGAAGTACCATCATTTATACCAGTCACTACATGGAGGAAGTTGAGGAAATATGCAGCCGCATTGCGATCATGGATCATGGCAAGGTGATTGCACTGGGAACCTGTGACGAACTTATAGACCTGATCAACGACAGGAACATTGTGTCGGTGACTGTCATGGATTCTGTTTCCAAAATAAACGAGGAAAGTATAATGGAAATATCAGGGGTTGACAGTGTGAAAATCGAAGAGAATACAGTAAAGATTTCAAGTGCTCGGGAAGTAAACAATTTGGATAAAATTATTAATTATTTCACCTCCAATGGTATATCGATCAACAGTGTCGAAAGTAAAAAGCCGGATCTTGAGACAGTATTTTTGTCAATGACCGGCAGAAAACTCAGGGATTAGAGGAGGTGGGATTGTGAGAATATTACGGGTTATACTAAAAGAATTCAAGCAAAACATGAGGGACTATAAGTCAAATGCCTTGATGGTGCTGTTTCCAATTGTTTTAATCACTATACTTGGTGCGGCCTTCAGCGGGTTGTTCAGCAGTTCCGCTGCGCTTGAGGACGAGAAGGTATTATACAAGGTCGATGTGACGGAGAATGTACAATTTGCGGCTGCCTTTGAAAACTTTTGTGAATTATTGTCTGATGAAACGGGAATTGTGTTTGAAAAGACAGAAGATGTGGAAGCTGCTAAGGCAGATACGGAAAACCATTCATATTCTGCGCTGGTGCATATAACAGAAAACCCGCTGCAAATCAATTTTTATAAAAATGAAAGAGCAGGCTTTAGCACAACGCTGATGGAAAACTCACTCAACAGCTTTATTAAAACATATGATGCAATGACTGCTATCGCAGTGAACAATCCTACCGCTTTCGACAAGATGCAAGTTAAGGTAAACAAAGAATATGTGCGCATCAGGTCGCTGGATCCAAAGAGAAATCCCGGTTCTACGGATTATTATGCGATTACGATGTTGACGTTAATCATGTTGTATTCGTCACTTACGGGATTTTGGGGCATCAGGAGCGAAATCGATCAAAAAACCGCTCCCAGGATACTATGCAGTCCGGTGCGCAGCTTTGAATTGCTGACAGGAAAGGTGATAGGCAGTTTCTTTGTAACAATTGTCCAGGGGGTTATAGTGATACTGTTCAGCAAATGGGTACTGAATGCTTATTGGGGTGAGAATATATTGCCCGTGGCAATTCTTATCCTGACATACGCTTTAATGACGGTAAGTATTGGTGTAGCTTTGGCCTTTCTAATCAGGAGCAGTGATGTTGCTTCTGGCATCCTGAACACTGTGATCCCTGTATTGGTGTTCCTTGGAGGAGGTTACATGCCTCTGAGTATTATGAATGGCTTCATTTTAAAGATAGCACAAGTATCACCGGTTTATTGGATCAATACGGCTTTGTTTAAAATTATTAATGAGCGAGATTATTCCGGTATGCCGTCCTCAATAGCAATTAACCTCGGAATAGCCATGCTTTCCATTATAATCTCAGCAATATTTTCTAAAAGGGGGAAACTAGCATATGCGTAATATAGTACAGATAATATCCAATATCCTGAAGACGACATTCAGGAAAAAAGCAAATATAATCATATATGTTTTTCTTCCCTTGCTGGGTGTACTGTTATCGCTGCTGATTTATGGAGGTACAAGTTCATCGCAGGTCAGGGTTGGCTTTACAAGCCGTGATGACGGTATTCTGGCTGCAGAGGTGAGGAATGTACTGGACTCAAAAGAAGGCTTTTCAGTATCTGACGTCATAGAAGAGGAAATCAACGGCAAGCTAACGGAACAGATGCTTGATGTGGTCATAAGTATTCCTGAGGGCTTCACCGAAAGCGTTTATAGCGGTGACATAAAGGATGTTGAAATCATAACGATCAAGGGACTTGAGACGACAGCCTGGATCGAGCAATTGATTAACAGCTATATGAATGTGCTTGAGAGACTATCCGCAGCATCTGAAGGGGATAGGATGCTGTTTGATAAAATGTATGAGCAATATGAGGAGACCTCGATTCATCTGAATGTGGCTTCGATGGAGGATAAACAGGTAGGAAAATCAATGACATTGTCCACAATCGGATTCTTGATCATGTTTATAATGCTTGGGGCCGGCT
The DNA here is from genome assembly GCA_023411645.1 of Bacillota bacterium. Taxonomy (GTDB): domain Bacteria; phylum Bacillota; class Clostridia; order Acetivibrionales; family DTU013; genus JAEYRF01. The sequence continues at coordinate 63,015 of JAEYON010000055.1, forward strand.
TTACCTCTTTAATTATTTTAAAAGAAAAAAGAAGCCGCACATATTACAGAATCTGTACCGCTCCGGTTAATTCACGTCAGTATATACTGGCCAATGCAATGACAAGTGTTCTTATTATCATTGTACAGATCATTGTGATCCAGCTCTCGATGAGATTTGTTTTTCGAATTAATACCGGCATAAGCGACTCTGCAATGTTTATCATACTGCTGATGTTTGGTCTTGTTGCCATCGGCCTGGGGCTTACCATTACGGCATTTTCCAGTTCTTCCTATATGGCTAGCAGCCTGAGCACGTTGATCATGACGCCGACCTGTATGCTTGGAGGGTGCTTCTGGGATGTTGACTTTATGCCTGAATTTATGCAGAAGATTAGTTACTTTATGCCCCAAAGATGGGCGATCGATGCGGTGAAGAAGCTTCAGAACAGAGCCGATTTTTCGGACGTATACATTAACCTGCTCGTGCTCGGTGCCTTTGCACTGGCGTTGATGCTTGTGGCCGCATACAAGTTCACTAAAACGGACAATCTGCGGAAGTTTGTGTAGGGGGAGCGGGCTGCCGATTCAGCAGCCCGTCCCCCTACAGTTCAGGTGCGCTGTTTCTACAGCCCATTACCTTTTCTACTCAAACAGGGACCTGATTTCCTCCTGTGTCATCTTGGACAGAAGAGTTTCGCCGGGCTGGATGACAGCGTCGATTAAGCTGCGCTTCTTTTCCTGAAGAGCAAGTATTTTTTCCTCAATGGTGCCTTTTGTGACGAGCTTCATGACATAGACCGACTTCTTCTGGCCGATGCGGTAGGAGCGGTCGGTAGCCTGATCCTCCACGGCAGGGTTCCACCAGGGATCATAATGTATGACTGTATCAGCTCCGGTCAGGTTCAGTCCTGTACCACCGGCCTTAAGGGAGATCAGAAAGACCTTTCCCAGACCTTCGTTAAAGGAGTTAACAAGGTATCCCCTGTCAGAAACCGGTGTTGAACCATCAAGATAAAGGCAGGGGATTTTTATCGCTTCCAGCTTTTTACGGATCATCTGCAGCATAGTGGTAAATTGTGAAAAAAGAAGTATCCTGTGGCCGCCTTCAACAGATTCCTGGATAATTTCCTCCAGTAGCTGCATCTTGCCGCTTCCACCCGTGTAGTTTTCCACAAACAGGGATGGATGACAGCAAAGCTGTCTGAGCCTTGTTAAAGCGGCCAGGATTCTGATCCTGCTCTTTTCAAACCCTGCTTCTAGAATCTCTTTATTAATCTCACCTCTGATGCCCTCCAGATATGCCAGATATATCTTTTTCTGTTCCTCCGTCAGTTCTGTGATCATAGTATGCTCGATTTTTTCCGGAAGCTCATTCAATACGTCCTTTTTCAATCTTCTGAGTATAAATGGCTTAATTTGACGGCTCAGATCATTGAACGTATCATGGCTGTCTTCATCTAAAGCCGACTGTACGAATTTTTTATTGAAATGGCTGTAGGAGTGAAGGTAGCCGGGAAGTACAAAGTCAAATACCGACCAGAGCTCATATAAGTTATTTTCCATAGGAGTACCGGTAAGAGCGTAACGGGTCTCAGCCTTAATAAGTTTTACGCATCTTGCGTTTCTCGATGCCGGATTTTTTATATGCTGTGCCTCATCCAGGATGCAGTATTGAAAATGATGTGCAGTATAGAACTCAATATCTCTCCTGATCAAAGGATAAGTGGTGATGACGACATCAAACCCGTCCAACTGCCCGATTAGATTGTTCCTCTCATCCCTATCTCCAATAATTGTTGTGTACTTCAGGCCTGGAGAAAATTTGTCAAGCTCTGCGCACCAATTGAAGACCAACGAGGTCGGGACAATGATCAGAGATGGAGCAGAAGCGCGTTCCTCCTTGGCGGACAATAACAGGGCAATGATCTGTAAGGTTTTACCCAGACCCATATCATCAGCCAATATACCGCCAAGCTTATAATAATCAAGCGTTTTCAGCCACTTAAATCCGAATTTCTGATAGTCCCTCAGCGAACCCTTCAATCCGGCCGGTAAAGGAAAGGCCATATCCTCAGGTTCTCTAATATTCTGTACAAACTCTTTGAATGCAGCATTTCTTTCAATATTATTAAATCCTGATTCGCGGATATTTTGATCCAGATAAGAAGCCCTGAACCTCGGCATTTCAATAATCTCCTTAGCCATCTGCTGCGGAGCGACATCAAGCTTTTCAAGGAAATCATTTAGCTTAATAAATTCGCTGGAGTCCAGCTTTATAAAACTACCGTTTTTAAGTTGGTAGAATTTCTTCTGCTGTCGTATTGATAAGAAAATGTCAGGCAGCTCGGAACGGTCGATTCCGTCGGCGTCAAAGGAGAATTCAAGCATATTGGAATCCGTATTTAGCCGGAACTTGGCTGAAAATGATACTGCCGTCTTTAATTTTAGGGTTTTTAGGCTCTCCGAATAGTATACCGAGGCATAATCCTGGAGGAGTGGTACCAGACGGAAAACAAAATCATAGATGTCCTCATCGCCGGACAGATGTACCCTTCCCTCCTTCACTTTGAAATTTGCCATTGCGAGAATGTCAAGAATTGCTTCCTCATTGCGGATTTCCCGAATCAGCAGCTTATCTGTGGAGGTTGAGGGACGGTTAAACGCCAGAAATGGGTTTACTATATTTTCACCATAGACAAACCGAACCTCCGCAGTGATATCCGACCCATCCCGATCCAAATAAACTTCGGCTTCCAGTGGCAGCTTTTCAATCGTGGAGAGCACTTGCTCAGTAATTACAAGCTTGCCTGCTTTTTCTGCAAATGGCAGTATTTCTGACACGAATCGCTGTTTGTCTTCCTCAATAAATCTGAGCCTTCGGCTTTTTTGATACATCATGGCCATATAGAATGGCTTCAGGTATTCGCTCTGCTGTTTTGAGACATGGTAGATCCCATTGCCGGAATAAAAATATTCGCCGTCCTCCGTCAGTGGAAGCAGTGAGCCTTCGAAATCAATATTCAGCACCAGATCCTGTCCCTCGCCGGACAGTAAAAAGTTTACCGGAATATCTTCGTTTTTGATGTTAACCGCATCAAGTTCATTGCCGAGAATATTAGCTCGGAAAGGTTTGTTTTCGTATATTCGCAGGAAACGTTTGAGGCTGCTGTCGGTAAGGCACACTTTCCCGTCCGGGAAAATACCGGTGTTCGTGATACCGCGGATGTAAGATGACACCAGCTTGTCACTTTCATATATTTCACGCAGCAGATTTATCAGCTCTAAATCAGTGCCCTTAAATTCATGACGAGAAGGTGAATATGTAAATCTCTTCCCGAAGGCCAGATCCAGATTGTTTTCCAAATAATAAAGCAGTCTTCGTATATCCTTGACAATGTAAAGCCTTTCCTGCCCGATCCGCAGCTTAAGTGAAGGAGACATAGATCTCCCTGTGCCGTCGGCTTTTGCCAGCTCGAATGTGGGCTCGAGAAAGACAGTAGATTTTACGGTGATTTGTCTGTCGCCGAATAAGTTAAATATATCTTTTGCCGCTTGTCGAAAACGAAGCTCCCGGAAGAAGCCTTGACTGTCCTTTTCGCTGATGAGCAGCAAGACTGCTGCCATATGTTTGCAGCAGCCCCAGCCGTCATTGCCCACGGGACAGGTACAGTCGGCCTCCGAGAGCTTCCCTGCATGGTCAAACTTCAGGTGCTGTGTATATAGCTTGGATCCGAGCACGGTTGATGTAAAGGTGCGTTTTTCCTGATTGAACTGGACGGATTTGATCCTCCTGTTTCGAAAATACTCCTGCCCGGCATTATATTCATTAATTGGTGTTTTAGCCAAAATGGATTCTTCTGTTAAATCAAACATGTAATACTCCCGAATTTGTATAATATAAAACCATATCCCTATATTATACAACATTTCAGGTATTTTTTAATCAGAAAAATTGAACTACTTTTTAGTTGCCATTAACCGAAGGAAAGTTATGTTTCTCCCATTATCAGCGTTAATATCTTTACCTCCGTCCGGATCAAGAATCCATGCAAAATCACGCCATATTTTTGAGCCTTCTTTATTTTCGAAAGCATCAATAATATTTATATCAATTGACTTTGCCTTTTCCCATAAATTGCGCCACCAGGCAGGGGAGTGGTAGGAATCAAAATCCGTATGCCAATATGGTTTTAGGTATTCCGGCGTTTCGGTTAATTCATTGAAAAATCCCGGGATTACAATGCCAATTTGCCCGCTTGGTTTGACAACGCGAGCTAAATGTTCATCAACGAAATTTTCATCCGTTCCGAAGGACCATATTGAATTAATGCTGACTACGGCGTCAAAAAACTCATCGGCAAATGGCATCTCTAAAGCATTGCCATGAATAGGGAATACGGAGTCCTGTACACCTGCTTCCTTAACGCGCTTCCAATTATCATTGGCTCCGATCCATAAATCATATGCCCAGACTTCGGCATCAAATTCTTTTGCCAGGAAAATTGAACTTATTGCTTTGCCGCACCCAAGGTCTAATATCCGCATACCGGGTTTTAAGTTCATGCTCTGGGATAGTAATTCGGTTAACCAAAGACAATGGGAGCCCATTTGATTGTCTATAATCCAGTGAGGATCATACTTTGAAGACAAGGGATATAACGGGTTTTTCATCTTTTCAATACGAGTTGATAAATTCATGGAATTCAACCTTTCTATTTTATAATGACAGACGTTCCAATCAAATAGTAACTTCATCAATTTAGGGGTTTCCAGGGAATAAATGTCATTATATTACCACACCTAATGATATATATCAATAGGTAGCAGGCACTGGCTTGAGACTAGACGGATTACCGATTCACTGGTTTGCTTTGTTCATCATCCCCGCTGGCAATACGCAGAAGAATGTGCTGGAATACCGACGGCACAGTCTATGGCTTCAGAAGCGGCGTCAGTTCGCCGGTGTGATAGATGTATAGCTTGTGAAGAGGGCGTGTCATGGCGACGTAAAGCAGCTTGATATCCAGTTCATCATGTGTGTAACCGGTACTGTCTGCATTAAAGATCAGTACCGCGTCAAATTCAAGGCCTTTTGCAAGACAGGACGGTAACACCACAATACCGCTTTTGTAGACCTCTTCTTTGCCGCTGATTAGCGTCACGCCTTCCACCTGCGTTGATATCAATGCATGTGCATCCTTGCACTCCTTCAATGTTTTGCAAATCACGGCGATGGATTTGTATGAGAGCTTTTGAAAATCCTTTATGTTTTTTGCTATTTCCCCGGCAATTTTCTGTTTGTCGGTCATTGCGATGACTTTCACATCTTCACCATGACGGATGACCGGCCGTCCTTTATTGATCTCGCGGCTCTTGATCTTGTCCAGTACAATATTTGCCGCATTCATGATTTCGACAGTTGTACGGTAGCTTTGTTCCAGCGTCAGAAATTCATTTTTCCTGTCGCTGAATACATGCTCCGTGATCTCATTCCAGTCCCGGATGCCTCTGTAGGAATGTATGCCTTGATTCAGGTCACCCAATATGGTAAAGGAGCTGTCCTTGATGATTCTTTTCATGACATAGATCTGGAAAGCACTGAAATCCTGGGCTTCGTCGATGACCACATGCCTGACGGATATTTTTTCATCAATACCGTAGATACAATACTTTAGATAAATTATAGGCGCCAGATCCTCAATTTCCAAAAAGCCCGATTTAAGCGTATCTGCGGTATATTTACGGGCAAATTCGCATAAATCCATGGTAAGCCATGGGCGAACCGATAATTCGAACATTCCGCTGTCAAGGATAAAGTCCTTATAATATTCATATGGACTTAATCTGGAGATCTTTTTAACATATTCAGAGATCGCTGTTTTACAAAGAGCTTCCAAATGCTCCAGATCATAATCGCGTTGAGTGATTGTTTGAGAAACCTGTCTCTGTCTTTCCTCCTCATCCGGTAAAACAGCCTTCAGAAGGGCAACCCGTTTGTCGCAGTCTTCATGCAGCTTGTTTATCATTGTCTGCTTGCGAGCCTGAAGCCGGGTTTTCAGATTCTTCTTGATTTCATTGACTCTTCGGGCGATAGGCCACATTTTATACTGGTGTACGAATAGCTCGTTCAGCTCTTCATATTTGTAAATAAGCATCGAATTGACGATAAAATCTTCCTTCGGGATGAAATTCTCTTCAATATCTTTCAAATAAGTATCCAAAGCCTCCTTGAAATGCATAGAGGCTTTGAATTCCGAAGTTCTTCGGACGAGAGCCAGACGCTCTTTTTCTTCAGTACCTCTTGTATGATCCACAAAGGCCAGCAGCTTTTCGTTAGCATCGCGCAGCTTGAATTTCTTGCCGATAAGATCCTGGGCAAACTCTTCAAAGGTAGTTTGCCGAACCTTTTCAACTCCAAGCTCCGGTAGAACATCGGAGATATAATTAAGGAAAAGCTTATTTGGGGCAATGATCATAAAGTTTTCAGGATAGAAGGATTTTTCGTAGTTGTAAATCAGGTAAGCTATACGGTGAAGTGCAATGGTGGTCTTGCCGCTGCCTGCTGCACCCTGTACGATCAGAGGCCTCCACATATCTGCGCGGATTATGGCATTCTGCTCTGCCTGTATGGTAGTAACGATGTCTTTGAGCCTGTTGTCGGCATTTGCGCCCAAATTGCTCTGCAGGAACTCGTCATTGGTGGTAATATCGATGTCAAATATGTCGTTTAGCTTGCCGTTATCAATGGAAAACTGTCTCTTCAGATCAAGCGTACCTTTAATTTTACCGTCAGGACAGTCATATGAAGCGTCCCCCAGACGCCCTTCATAATAGAGAGTAGCCACCGGCGCCCGCCAGTCTACAATGATCAGCTTCTGGTCTTCCTCCCGGATCAGTGACATTTTTCCGATGTAGAGCCTTTCAGGTTCTTTCTTTCCTTTTTCCAGAAAATCGATCCGTGCGAAGTAAGGCTTGCTTTTGGCTGCTAAAAGGTTTCTCAGCTTCAAGTCCATATGTCCCTGCAGCAGGTTGTTGACGATGATATCAATGTAATCCTGGCTGTTCTCGGCGTTGAAGTGTTTTCTGACCTTTTCAAGATCACTGTCGACACGACCCTTTTTTACTGCAAAGATTTCAAGGCTTTTTTCGACATATCCCAGAGTGTACCGGCACCTGTCCAGTTCTTCCCTGTAACTAGGATGATTTGTTGCAGGCATTTGATTAGCACCTCCTTCATCTTTTAAAACGCGGACTTATATTTTACTGCAACTGCATAAAAAAAGGAAGAGGCATTTTAGCGGGTTTTTGTTTTTGTTATCCTCCGCACCGCATATATCAAAATGTAAAGAACATCGATTTATGAATACTTGATGTTAAAGATACGTATGACCCCGATTGTATCATTGATAGAGCAATGATATCGAGTGACTTCTCTTGAAAGAAAGACAATGTCGTATATATCGCTTTTAGTATATTTCGTATGCGAAAAATCCATTACCTTTAGTTCAATCGTGGAATTGCGCTTTTCAATTCCATCCTGTACAGCTTTACTGAAGGCGGTTTTGTCTCTTGCCACCATGTTGTACTTTGTGAAATAACTGTTTTCAGTACTTGTACAGGCCGGATATGCTGCTTTGTCCCAATCGCAGTATAGCATCATTTCACTGTCGGGCAGATTGAAATAGTCGTGTATTAACATATTAGTACCGTCGTCCATTACTGGATCGTCATATGTAGTATCCAGATGGCAATACTCGCCGTCGATTTTTACAATGTTCCATGCATGGCCTTCCTGTACGCCGCGGGATATAGAAGTACCAGTAACAATGATACACTCGATGCCTGACAGGTCACACATCAGCTTCATGGCCCGTGAATAGCCTTCGCATACAGCAACACCCAGAACAAGAGCGCCATATTCCTCAAATGAGGAATCCGGTATGGTATTCTTTTTATAGTTCTCAATGTCATACTTAGCATTATTGACGATATAATCGTGCAGTACCAATTCCTTTTCAAAGTCTCCCATGCCGGATGTGATCAGGTTGGCAACAACATGTCTGGCCTTATTTAGTGCTGTGCGCACATTATCAAGTCTCTTTTTAAACTCTTCTTTAGAGTATTTATATTCGAAGGTCAGAGTCATGCGACTACTGCTTGCGGAATATTTTAATCTGGAAGAGTAGGATCTTACACCTGTAAAGTCCTCTGCAGAGGTTCTTGCCCTTTCATAGACGCCGCTGAAATCATCTCTATAGCTTCCGCTGTAATTTTTGATATCAAGCGTAAGGGAATCTTCGAAATTACATAGGCCATAGCGGATTACCTTATAAAAATCCTCGCTGTTCTTGACCTCGATGCCATAAGCGGTTTTTGGAAGAGTGAGCGAAGATATATTAGAATATTCCTTTTTAACGTCTGAGGTATAAAGACCAAGGGCAGTAGCCGCAGGCTTATAAATTGCCTTATCGGTGTCGGTCAGCTTGTCCAGCAGCGTGACGGAAGATCCTTTCAAGTTGGCGGATAATGCATTATGGGAAATAGAGAACATATCGCCCCTTAAAAAAGCAGCAGGGCTCTTTAATGTAACGGCCTCGGCTGACGAGACAATGCCCAGCGCAAGCGCTTTGTCAATAGCCTGATTATAATTGAAATCCACTCCGTCCTGGTATCCGAGGGAGCGCAATACAAAGGTAACATATTGTGCGGCGTTGAGCTTCTGGTCGGAACCGAAAAGAGAATTGCCGATACCTATTGTAAGCTTATTCTCATACATATAGCCGATATACTTATCCGCCCAAGATGGCACATCTGTAAAAGGATGCTGATATGTACCCCTAAGTACCTGCGCTTCTTTTCCCAGAAGTCTGATGAGCATAACAGCCCCTTCAGTTCTGGTGGGCGCCCGGTTCAGTTGAAAATTATCCGGCGTGTTTGCAACAAGGCCTAGGATCTTCAGATCGATAGCATTTTCATAGCTTTTTGAAGAGGTCGACGGCCTTGTGGAAAAGTCTGCGGCATTCGCGTGCAACGGCACGATCGATACTGCAGCAGCCAGGATCAGGATATATGCAAAGCATTTTAACAAATTTCTTCTCATATTGTGTTACCTTATTTATTAAAAATTCTTTTTGCCTTTATTTTAATGATTCGTAAGAGGTATTAATATTTATAGGGTAATAGCGCAAACAGGTATTATTACGACCAAATCTCATCAGCGGAGTTTACTACGATGACCGGTTGCAGTCTCTGCCCGCCGCGCGCCTTCGCATCCTGGGCAGGGGACATTTTGTTGCCTAGCTATATCTCTTATTTTATCATGATTGCAAATATTTTCAACAAACGAAAAGAAAATGAAATAAAAGAGAAATATGATGAAAGGTACTCAAGACAAAAGGGACTTCTCCATCAGCCAGAATAATGGCTGCGGGAGGTCCCCCCTTCTTCGCGGGCAATTTACAGTCAGTCCTTATTCCTTATAATATCCGTCTGATTCTCCTCTGAATATTGCCGGGAAGATCAGAAGTATCACTATGATAATGATAATGATCCAGATCCAGCTTCCTCCACCGCATCCTAAGCCAAAAAGTCCACCTCTCTCATTCTCTTCCATATAAAACAACTCCTTTCATATAATCAATTCATTATCAAACTCCATCAGGTGAGACCATTAAAAGCTGTCAAGGCCCCGCCTCTTTTATATCATATTCATATCTGTATTTTTGTGTTACCCAAAAAGCGAAACCACCCAATAAGGGTGGCTTCCTTTGATCTCATGTAATGCAACCGGCTTTTTCTTTTTTGTCGCTCCTAGCAGCAGACATCTCTATCAAAGAACAGCAGCAGGAACAGAATAATAAAGAACAAAATAGCGCAATTGTCACCCAGGAAATTACCGCCTCTTTCTGCCATTACGGAGTCCTCCTTTCGACCAAAGAGTTAACATAAATTTTTCAGTACTACTTCAATTTATTCTTCCTTCGTATAAAGTGTTACAGTTTAGACAGATTCTAAAGCCGGACCTTCGCATCGTGTCTTCCCTGACAATACCATTATATTAACGCTGTGGTCAGTAGGTGACTGTAAAGAAAAAAGGATATCCTGTCTGTTATCTACCTCACCAGGGACATTCTGTCTTTAACTGCAGGAATAGGCCCCTATGTTTTTAACCATATAAAGAATTACGTCAAAAAATCTGAAAAAGAGCTTCTCGGCAGGTATTCAAGCGATTAAAGCCGGAGAAGGCTGTCTGAATTCTAAATAAAACAATAGAAAATAGAAATTATTAGCAGATTAGGAATTGACAGGTGGAGTAATATCCCATATAATTGTAAGCAAATCCAAAATATTACAGTATGTTGTCGGCTTTTCGAAAAAATTCCGGCAGTTTAGTTGAGGGGGGAGCGTTTTGGGAAGGCTTAGCTTGATTATTGGGGATAATGACACGGAATATCTGGAAAATTTTGAAAAATTTCTGTTAATCAATTATCCTCAGCGCTTTGAATTGTTTACTTTCTTTTCCGCTGATAAACTCTCTGACTTTTTGACTCATGTGAAGAGTGCTGACATTTTGCTCCTCAGCGACCATATATTAGAAAGCGGAATAAACACCACTAAGGCAAAGCTTGTACTGCTGCTCACAGAGAATAACACAGTTGGAACGCCGAGGGGCGAAAGACTGTCCGCAGGGAGCGGAGGGCAACCTGATAAGGATGCGAGGCAAACAGATGGGAGCGGAAGGAAGCCTGCCGCAGTATCGGAAGGTATTGGAACAGTGTATAGGTATCAGCATATGGATAAGCTGGTATCAGAAATCCTTAGGCTATTTTCTGATAAGAGCAATAAAAATGCTTCTGTCTCCGGGTATGGAAGCACTCGTATCGTCGGCGTTTATTCGCCCTCGGGAGGCGCCGGAAGCAGCAGTATTGCAGCCGGAAGCAGTATTTTGTGCGCAGGGAAGGGAATCAAATCCTTTTATCTGAATATGGAGGCAATTCCGTCCACAGACCTGTTCTTTCGCGGGGAATGTTCGCAAACCTTTTCTAACGTAATCTACTATTTGAAGGGGAATTACAGCAACCTTCAGCTCCGATTGGAGGGCGCAAAATGTATCGATACAAAATCAGGCGTTCATTATTTTAGACCTCCGGAGAATATTTGTGAGTTTAATGAGCTGACAGATCAGGATGTTGCCACTCTGATAAGCGAGCTTAAAAGAAGCGCTTTTTACCGTTATATATTTGTTGACATGTCTGCAGGACTCAACAGTGTCAATTCAACCATTTTACAGCTGGCTGATTGCGTTTTACTGGTGTTTGCACCTGATCGGCGAACAATGATGAAATTCACGAATCTGAAGGCAGGACTGGATTTATTGGAGTCCAAAGGCGGAACGGGGTTGATGGACCGGGTCATCCCGGTATTAAACCGAGCAAACGCGAAAAACGGGCATTTTAAGCAGCAAATAACTTGGCCGGGGGTAAGGCCGCTGACACAGATCGTTGATTACTCATTGCCGAATGTAGTAGATTCGGATATCTGTGCTGATTCTGCCGTACATGTTGATTCTGCTGTCGCACCGGTCGAAAGTAAATCGTTCCTTACAGCACTGAACCGCATACTGGAAAACCTTTCATCCTGTTCGACAACCGAGGCGACACAACGCAGCGGGGGTGAACATATTGCCTGAAATGGATAATTCGTATGTTGTAATGCTGGCTGAGGAAATCAGGAAGGAGATTACGCAGGAGCTTGACCGATCCGGATGTATTACTGACGACGAGATTATGGACAGAGTAACGGAGGCCATTTTTCGAAGATCTGCCCAAAAGTATATGAGTATTGCCGAAAAAAATACTCTGGCTGAAACGGTATTCAATTCAATGAGACGTCTTGATATTTTGCAGCCGCTCATAGACGACAAAAGCATCACAGAGATCATGATCAATGGACCGGACAGGCTTTTTATTGAACGCGAAGGCCGTGTTTCCGATATCAGGCTTGGGTTTGAAAGCGCTGAAAAGCTGGAGGATGTGATCCAGACGATCGTATCCAGAACAAACAGGACGGTCAATGAAGCGTCACCCATTGTGGATTTAAGCCTTCCGGACGGATCAAGGGTGAATGTCGTACTCAAGCCGATTGCACTGAACGGCCCTATTATGACGATAAGAAAGTTTCCTGAGAAACCCATGACGATGGAAATGCTTATTGAAGCAGGTTCAATCAGCGCTGAAGCGGCAGAAGATCTTAGTTGCCTGGTGCGGGCAAAGTATAACATCTTCATCTGCGGAGGGACAGGCAGCGGGAAGACGACCTTTTTAAATGCGCTTTCGGGAAGGATTCCAGGTGATGAAAGACTTATCACCATAGAGGATTCAGCTGAGCTGCAGATCAATGGCGTGGACAATATTGTGAGGCTTGAGACCCGTAATGCAAACAGCGAAGGTAGGGGTAGGATTACCATTCGTGAACTGATAAAAACGTCACTAAGGATGAGGCCGGAAAGAATTATCGTTGGAGAGGTGAGGGGAGAGGAAGCTCTCGATATGCTGCAGGCAATGAATACAGGTCATGACGGTTCTCTTTCCACGGGACATGCCAACTCTGCTTCCGATATGCTAAAAAGGCTTGAGACCATGGTACTTGCAGCTGCACCGCTGCCTTTAGAGGCAGTCAGACAGCAGATCGCTTCCGCGATTAATATCGTTATACACCTTGCAAGACTTCGAGATAAGAGCAGACGGGTGCTGGAGATATGTGAGGTTTCAGACTGCCACAACGGTCGGATTCGGTTGAACCCACTTTACTTATTTGAGGAAGATGTGGATTTGGAACAGAGTAAGCCGGCCCATTCCAGAGAGGACGGTTTACAGCTAATGCGAAATGATCTAAAACCTATGCAGGATTGCTTGCATAAAGCGGTAACCGGGCGCCTGAAGTGGACAGGGAACAATCTTATAAATATAGGCAAATTAAAAATGGCAGGAATATCATGTAGATTGATTGGAGATGCATAATGCAGGATTTTGATTCATATGTGATGACCTTAAGGGAAAAAGTTCTATACACGGCTATGGCGGCAATTGTAATTTTTTCTGTTGCTTTCATTTTCTATAGGAGCATTTTTCTTTCTCTGCTGCTTACTCCGCTGGCACTATTTTATCCGCGAATCAAAACAAAGGACATAATTAAAAAGCGCAAAAAAGAGCTGAATATTCAGTTTAAGGATATGCTGTACTCGCTCTCATCGTCCCTGTCGGCGGGAAGGACAGTTGAGTCTGCCTTCAGGGAAGCTCTCAAGGATCTGTCTGTCCTGTATCCTGATCCGTCGGCCTATATTTTGGTAGAGATAAGCAGGATCATCAGCAAGCTGGATATTAATGAGACATTGGAGTATGCCCTGTCAGACTTTGCAAGCCGAGCAAAGCTGGAGGACGTTGATAGCTTTGTAAACGTGTTTAATATAAGCAAGAGAACCGGCGGAAATATTGCAGAGGTAATTAGAAATACATCAGCCATTATCAGTGACAGAATTGAGGTGGGGCAGGAGGTGGATACGATGCTTGCTGAACGAAGATTTGAACAGAAAGTGCTGAATATGGTTCCAATTTTAATGATAGTGCTTTTGTCGTTCAGTGCGCCTGATTACCTGAGCCCAGTTTTCACTACGATGGCCGGCCGGTTGACAATGAGCGCATCCATTGTATTGTTGGTGATTGCCTGGCTGATATCGGCAAAATTAAACAACATAAAGCTGTGAGGTTAAAATGATCCTGATTTTTGTTGTATTCTCTTTCATTGTGACCACACTATATTTGGTCTCATATAAGCAGTATGCTGCTCTTACGGAACAAGTAGAAAGGAAGTTGTATCCCATGAAGAGGATTCTTCCGGTTGGCTTGTATCTGCTGGACACCTTTAAGTACAGCTTCAATACCGGCTATGACCGAAGGCTGGCAGCGGCAATAACAGAGCTTTATGGCCACAAGCGGACTCTTGTCCTGCTCAAGGTTCATTGGGGGAATAAGCTCTCGATGATGCTTGTATCCTTGCTTTTCTCTCTTTTTATTGGGCTTTTTACAAAGCCGGACGCCGGATATTTGTTATTTTGCACAGCTCTGCCCATAGGCATTGCAGTTTTCAATGATAAAGACCTTTTTGAGAAGGTTAAAAAAAGGAGAATGGCCATACAGCTCGATTTCCCTGACTTTGTAAACAAGCTGACACTTTTGGTCAATGCAGGGATGACAGTTTCAAAGGCATGGGATAAAATCTCTTCCGATAGCGGCAGCCAAATGCCGTTGTATATGGAGGTGGGATCGGCTATTGCTGATATCAGATCCGGGATTCCCGAACATAAGGCATTTGAGGAATTTGCAAAAAGATGCCGTGTACCGGTGATCACACGCTTTATTTCTGTCATTTTACAGAATATAAAAAAAGGAAATGCTGAGCTTGTACCTATTTTGAGAGTATTCGCCAACGAATGCTGGGAGCTTCGGAAGAACACCGCTAAAAGGCTCGGTGAGGAAGCCTCAACAAAATTGTTGCTGCCGATGATGCTTATGTTCGCGGCTATTTTACTTATTGTAGGCATGCCGGCAGTGCTGGCTTTAAACAACATATAGGAAATAGTGACAGCAAACTTATATAAGGATGGGGGTGAATTGAATGAGTTATTTTTTTAGGAGGTTTGTCAGGGAGGATGGGCTCGGTACAGTGGAAATCGTCGTCATTATTGCGGTTCTTGTGGGTATTGCTCTAATTTTCAGAGATGCAATCATTAATTTTGTTACGGACATTATGGAAGGTGTGTTTGCTGATGACACTATTTCAAGGGACATAAACAGCAGCATCATCAGAAACAGCAACCAGATCAATTAAGGACATGAAAATTCGACTTTCACTAAAATCTTTTCTAGACAGGGCTGGCAACTGAGGGAGCTAGTCGAAGCTACGCTTTCCTCTCGCCGCTCGCCTATGTGTGCTGGGGCTGGTCGCAAGCTTTGCTTGACTGGTCGCAAACTACGTTTGACTGGTCGCAAACTACGTTTGCTGCTCGTCCATGCAACCCGGCTGCACGCCCATGCATCCGGGCTCGAAGAACTATATGCCGAGGTTAAAGGAGTTGAATCATATGGCTCAGGTACAAAATCAGTTAGAAGGCTTGACCTTTTCATACGAAAATGAGGCATCGGCCAATTTTCTTGTTGCTTTATGTGAGTCAAAGTTAATCGAGTATCAGGTGCAAATGCTGGAACACAACCTGATCCGACATGTTATTTCGCCTGTGATGGTTAGAAAGGAAGGAGTTAATCACTTTTATTATAACATTACTTCAAAGATTCCCTTGTCCTTTATGCTTAAAAGGCATAAGCTCAGCAGAGAGGCTTTTCTCAGGCTGCTCCTTCAAATAACTTCCGCTGTGAACGACTCATCCGGGTATCTGCTTGGTATCTCGAATTTTATTATCGATCCGGAGTATATCTATATCAATCCTGAAACATTGGAACCGTCATTGGTCTATGTCCCTGCCGCTATCAATCAAAACGGCTGTGAAGCAATAAGGTGCTTTATTTCCGAGCTTCTGCTGGCACATATCCATGTAGATGGGTTTGACAGGGGAAACATGGTTCAGAAGATATTATCCGCAGTTAACAGTGACATATTCAATATAAAAGTCTGTGTGGCGCTTATGAATGAGCTTATGTACGGACAGGAGATGAATGAAGGGATGGTACAGCCGGAAGAAGCAATACAGTCTACAGGATCAATACAGCCTGTAAGATCAACACATCCTACAGTATCAGTGAAGCCTTCAAGGGCTAGAAGAGAGGATTCACCGGCTGTATTTAATGACAAAAAAGATAAAAAAGAGGAGAAAAATACAATAAAAGAGAATAAAAGGACAAACGGCAACAAGTCTGTACTCATTACTATTGGTGCAGTGTTACTGCAGTTTGTAATGGGTGGTTTAATTTACATGAACCGAGGATTTCTAAAAAGTATCGGCGATAACCAGACCGCCACATTTGCAGCAGTTGCAATGATTGTGCTTGCGGTTGATGTGCTTTTATTCAAGAAAATAACTGATGCAAAGTTGATACAAATTAACAGTAAACAGGAGCCAAAGATTACTCCGGAGCTACTCAAAGAAGAAGTGAAGTACGCGGCAGACCCCAAGCTGCTGCCAATCCGCGAAATGGCCGAGCAGAACGAGATACCAGCCGGCGGGACTGAAAAAGTTATCTGCAAGACAGAGCTTCTTGTAAACGATAAAAAAGGCTGCCGCATTTTGCGCAGTACCGGTAAGCATAGCGGGGATGAAGACATTATTATTGATAAGGACGATTTTATCATAGGCAGACTGGCCGAGCATGTTGACTATATCCTGAAAAATAATGCTGTCGGGAAGCTGCATGCAGAGTTGATTTATAGAAACGGTACATGCTTTGTAAAGGATTTGAATACTGTGAATGGGACTTTTATTAATAATACCCGGATTGACAGCAATAAAGAGGTTGAGCTGAAGGAAAGTGACAGACTCCAGTTGGCGAACAGTGAGTTTGTGCTGACATACAGTTAGTTATGACAGAAGTAAAAATGCTATTTCAGGGGAAAATAAAAGGATGAATATAAGGAACAGTTTGTTTCGGAGATCATGCAGATGGTTTGGTAAGGTAAAAGTGAGAAAGTGCCTGGAGATTCTGATGCCCATTATCATTTTTTCAATGACAGTATTCAATATTCCCGGTAAAGCGATGGCTGAATACACGGAAACAACGGTAAAGACAACTGCCGAAACAACAGTTGAAGCAGGTGCAGAAGCAGCGGTAGATGCAGCAGAAGAACAGATGAGTGAAACAGCGTACAGGATAAAGCCCTTACAGGAACAGCTTGCACAGATGACCGATGCTGCCATTGACATTGGTGTAAACAAGTTCGCTGATATGGACAAGCACTGGAGCCGCAAGGTAGTTGGAAAGCTCACCGGCCTTGGTATTATTGCCGGTTATGACGGAAAATTCTGGCCGGGGAATCAGGTACAGGCTGATCAGTTTATAAAGATGGCTATTATGGCGATGGGGTACAAGATAGAGCAAGGGACTGATTACTGGGCTCAGCCGTACATAGAAACCGCTTTGAGCGAAGGACTTGTTGAGAAAGGCGAATTTGCAGACTATAAAAAGCCTCTGACACGTGAGCAGATGGCAAGGATCATCGTCCGGGCAGCACTGAAGGTGGATGAAAAGCCTGACGGCCAGTATGACCCTTACATCATCGGAAAGGTAGCAGACTACGAACAAATTGACGACAATTTAAAGCAGCATGTTCTTGATTCATACAAGCTTGGCCTTATACAAGGGTCTGGCAGTAAGTTCCGCCCGAAGGATACGTTAACCAGGGCCGAGGCCGCCGCAGTGATTATCAGGATCCTGGACACGGCTGAAAGAAAGCCAACGGTTCCGGGAGAGGATGAGATTATTCGAGTAAATGATACATTGGATATCCCTGTTGTTATTTATCCAGGAAGTGTGAGAGAGCTGTTCGACGTTGCGAAGGCAACAGAAGCTGCAATACCTAAAGCAAAAGGGCATATATATTTTACCATTGGTAATAGCGGAAAATATATTAGCGCTACTATGTACAAAGATGAAGCTACCTTTAAACAAAATATTATGAGTTTCATTGCCACATTTAAAATAGCCTACAATGATAGCACAGCAGTATATGCGTATGATTTGACTGTCTATAATGATGAATTGTATGCAAAATTGTTTCCAGATTTCACTAGAGAGATATTTAAAACAATTTTTGAAAAGGACGCTCAAAAAGCAATTAAACTTCATGATCAGTACATGACCCAGCGGTATACCAGAACTGATGGATATAATGATTATACACAGACAGTAATAAATAATCGCGCTACTGACTTTTTGCGTTTTAACGATGCTCAGTTTGGAATCCACATAAAACTAAAGGGTGTTAAATGATGGAGGGAGGAATTTGTAATATGAAAACGATATTTTTCCGCATACTTGCATTTTTTTTATGCCTCGTCCTGATGGCGCTTTCCCTTTCGTCCTTTGCTGCTACTGCCACAAGATATGAAAACAGTGGTATGGAATTCATGGATGAAACAACTACTGGTAAAAGCCTCTATGATCAGGAAAAGGATTCCCTGCCAAAGCTACCAAATGATATTACCCCACCGCAGTACAAAATGATACAGAACACCAAGCTGTATATAAATTATCGGGTCTGGAAGGATCAAGGGGTATTGTGCTATGGCAGCTATAAAAACGTTCCCGGAAATGATTTTAAGGCAGGAACCCAGCCACCAGGTCAGTCTGAAAAGCATGGAGTCAACGACGGTTACTATGCTAATCCGAATGGCGGCTCCAGAGGAGAGTGGCGTTACCATGGATGGGATGTTTCCGGTAATAAGCTAACCAATATATTCTTCATTCCGGATAGTGTGGTTACTAAGTTTAATGAGCGTGATTGGATAAAGGACCCTTGGTACAATCTACCGATTAATAAACAACCTATCCAAAGCGACTATAACTCTGTAGCAACAAATGAATTTTATTCAATAGACATCAGATCTGGCATTCAAGAATGGATTGGAAAATCCATGGATACATATGGTGGAGTTCCGATGTCAGGAAACTCTGTTGATCCAGAGGTTTATAGGTATCTTAATGTAGAATCTGCACCCACCATTGGTGGAATTGGTCAGGGACGAATGTGGCATATAAGACCCAATCAGTCTATCTGGTATCAGACGGTTGCTATACCGATGCAGAATGCTAAAAAGGATCTGCCAGTTGAAGTGAAATTAGAGCTACTGACGAAGATAGATACAATTCAAGACCTAGGAAAGGCAATAGATGATGAGCCTCTGGTCTTGAAATACAAAGTAACAGCGGAATTGAAGGATGCAAGTATTTATGATAATAATGTAAAGAAATCCGTTTATTACACTCGACAGGATATTGCAGAATGGAACTTAACATTTAACGACACAGATAACCAAACCAATCAGGTCGACTTTTCTAAGCAGCAGATAAAGGTTTCTCCAGTGGACAATATTGGAACTGCTGAATTTACACTTAAGACCACTTATGGTGTGTTTCGAAAACACAATTGGGATATATATGTCACAGCCAAAGGTCAGGCTATGTACAAGAATGGAAAAACCGGCAACTATGACTATGCTGCACTTCATACCCTTGTAGGGACCACCAAGCCTGCCGATCCTCCGAACGTAGGTGTAATAGGTTTTACGCCTATGTCAGACATTCCAGAAGTTGCCTTTGACGGTGTTCCATTTGCCGCCTCAGATAGCTCTGATATGAGTAGTGTACAAACCCGTAAAGTATTTGTGGATGGGATAGAAGTTAATGGTAATCAATTCTTCTCCGGCAGCTACAAATTCCCTGGTACAGTAGGAGAAAACGGACGGTTTGCTTATGTGGACTGTGAATATCAAATTAAGGGTATCCCAGGTGAAGCAGGGAAAGTCGTATCAAGGGATGTAGTGTATATTTACCCTACAAAGCCTATTGCCAATTTCAGCATTACATCAAATACATGGAAGCAAAACAGGATTATCCGGGCACGGGACACCAGCAATGAAGGGAATATTCAGCTTGTTATAGAGGAGTTCCCTATTGTAGAATATGAATGGACCTTCGGAGGAGATACAACAAAACTGCGAAAAGGTACAGACACAAATCTTACCAAAGAGTTTCTTTATAAGGAGCCAGGTATCTATTCGCTTACTCTCAGATGCAAAAACACGCTCGGAAAATGGTCCGATCCTTATACTGTAGACTTTCAGGTGCTTGAAGACATTGCTCCGGCAGTTGGTGTGAACCTCTCAGAATCAGTCTACACCCGTAATGATAAGGTAAACTC
>JAEYON010000071.1 GCA_023411645.1 Bacillota bacterium
ATTGATGGCAAGTGTAGTATCAACTGACGGCTCAGGCTGCGGTTCAGGCTCGGGCTGCGGTTCAGGCTCGGGCTGCGGTTCAGGCTCGGGCTGCGGTTCAGGCTCGGGCTGCGGTTCAGGCTCGGGTTGCGGCTCGGGCTGTGGCTGAGGCTGTGGCTCAGGCTGTGGTTCCGGTTGCGGTTCAGGCTCAGGCTGTGGCTCAGGCTGCGGCTCAGGCTGTGGTTCCGGTTCCGGGATAGTTTCCTGTACAACCGTTACGCGGCTGAGTGAATATCTGCCGTCGGCTCTTCTCCCATCGATGGCCAGATCAATCCCCGGTAAGCCTGTCTCAGGATCAATAATACCGGCGCACAGGGTATAGATGCCTGTGGCAAGATCCGATGGGATATCAATAACAGAGGTGATTTGCATTGTACCGGGCAGCCATGTTCTGATATCTTCAGAAGTCACACTTTTATGAACGATTCTTCCTGAAGAATCCGCAAGGGATAATTCCAGCGGCCAGTCATAATAGAAGGGTGCGACGCCTTTGTTTGCCCAATCCATGTTAACGGTAAGCTCATCGCCGGAAATGATTTCACCCTGATGGGAAACTGATGAAATTACGAAGCGATAGCCCATGGTGGTGAGCATTTTATCAAAATTTGTCTGAAGGCTTGTGCCTGTCGGCTGGTGTCCCGGTGAACAGGGGCCTAGCCAGCTTGTATGGCTGTCTCTGAGCATCTTAAGCGATGTTTCGATTGTTGAATCCTGCAAATACATTGTGCCCGGATAATTTGCGATTTCGCCGCCTGAGGGAGCTGTTTTCCAATAGTCCGGCATTGCAGGGTGATTTTCACCGGTCAGATAGTCCTTATATCCATTTTTAATGTAGTCATTGAAATAATCATATGTCTGTGCTTTGCTGCCAAAGGAATCGTTGAAAAGACCCATACCGTTGTCTCTGGCAATCTGGAACGGCCTTCTCATCAGCAGGAATTTATTCGTAAAGTTGTCTATGTAGTGCTGTACATACTGGTCGGAAACCGCTTTTTTCGGGAATGGGATCGTAAAGCTGTCACTCTTCTTTGTATGAAATTCACCCCATTGTCCGAGACTTCCCAACGCGATCATTGCGACGCGAGTATCGTCATTGTACCTGTCTGCTAGAGCTTTAATGAGCTTTTCGTGCAAGGCGATCAGCTTTGTGTTGTTGTAATTGGGGCTGAAACCTTTGCCCCAGTCAATATCATACCACGTTCCATCTCCGCCGATTTCCTCATAGAGCCAGTCGGGGATATCCATATGTGAAGTAGAGCCGGGGTAGTCCATGTTGATACGGATAATGATTTTTACGTCTTTGCTGTCCCAGTAACTAAATTTGTTCCTGGATTCCAGAGCTGCAAAAGCATAATTTCCTTTTGTGGGCTCAAGCTCACGCCAGGTGGCATTTATATAGACCAGTCTGTGTGGCTGCTGGTAAGGTCCGCCGCTTGCCCATGGCGCCCAGCCCATATAGGGGTTGTTCAGTACGGATGAAATTTCTGTTGGAGTATACGAAACAGTGTTGTCTGTAATTGATGCGAAAACAGTAGATGAAGTAAGAAGTGCCAGCACGAGTGCTGAAATGATTGCAATCCTTGCAATTAATGACATTGAATGAGATCTCTCCTTTTTTAGTTAGACTATATTTTAATTTGAATTTATATATTTAAATAATACGATATGGCGGTATGCATGTCAATCACGCATGAGGCCTTATTTATATAGTACCAGCGACCTATTTAAGACTAGTGAAAAGCAGCAGTGCGTTGGTGCTTGGAAAAACAATCGGAATAAAAGGCAGTGCCCGCACAGGTGTATTCTGTCATTTTATCGTGATAATTTGTTACAAATATATTCTATTTGGGTATTTAAATGGCATCGAGGTGATGGAAATGAATGTGATCCACTTTTACAGGCTTGCACATTTTTTTTATAAAAAAAAGATCCCGTTGCTGCCCCGGTTAATCTATTACATCCAGTTCCTGCTTTTCAATAGCATAGTGCCATATACGGCAAAGATAGGAAAAGGGACATATTGCTCCTACGGCGGCATAGGGGTGGTCATACATGCAAGGGCTGTCATCGGTGACAACTGTGTCCTGGGACAGGGCATCACGATCGGCGGGCGGTCCAAAATAGAGGACGTACCTGTGATAGGAAATAAAGTATATGTCGCTTCCGGAGCCAGAGTGCTGGGCAATGTAAGGATCGGAGACAATGCGATAATTGGGGCGAACAGTGTTGTGATCAGGGATGTCCCGGAGGGAAGCGTCGCCGCCGGAGTGCCTGCAAAAATCATAAAAACTGGCGTCACACTGGAGGACTATCTATGAAAATGAACCTTCTGAAGGCGGAGAGCACGAATAAAGCAATTGTTCTGTCAATGTCCCTGAGTATGTTTGCAAAAGTTTTCAACTTTGCACAGTCTCTTGTTGCGTCCTATGCCTTCGGAACTCAGACCAGTACTGATATCCTTCTTTACATGCTGTCCATGGTCATTCTGCTCTCTACGCTTTTGAGCGCGGTAAACCAGCAGGTGATAGTCCCAAATGCCATTGATATCCGAACTAATAAATCGGAGGAGGACTCTAAAAAGTTCATCACATTTATCTATTTTGTATATCTTTCTATCGGTGTTGTGGTAACTACAGTACTCATGATTATGCCGGAAAAGATTCTGGGTCTGATCTCCAAATTCAGCATGGCTGACATCATAAGCAATTTAAGTATCCTGAAGTTCATTATCCCGACCTTCATTTTGATTATTGCCAATACATTTATACTGGACATCTTTACATCCTACCGGTATTTTACGCTTCCTATGTTTCTGGACATGCTGAAGAATATAATTATCATCGTGTTCGTTTTACTTTTCAAGGAGCTGTTTTCTGTTACAAGCCTTGCAATGGGCGTTTTGATTGGAAATATGGCACAATTCCTTCTGCTCAACTTTTTGTTCTTCTTTGTCCTAAAATGCAAGCCTTCCTTTAAGCCATATTCTTTGAATAGAGAGATTAAAGGTAATATAGGTTATGTTATTGGGGGATTCCTGACGACCTTTTTGAGCGGTTTTGTCGTCATGTATTTGATGTCGGGCTTCAGCAGCGGCGTTTTTTCGGCAATGGACTACGGACAGAAGATCAGTACGGTATTCACAATGGTGATTGTCGGACAGATTGCAACGGTTGTTGGCATGAACATTATTGAGCTTTATGCAAAAAAAGACTTAAAGAAGCTCAACGAGACCTTCGTAAATTATCTGAAAATGGGCATTTTTCTGATCGTTCCATTTAGTTTTATCATTGCATTGAATGCCGAGGGCATTATCTCGCTTCTTTTTGAAAGAGGGGAGTTTACCAGAGAATCAGTTGGGCCGACCAGCTTTTTTCTCCGCTTTTTCATTCTCTCCCTGCCGTATGGATTTGTGAACAGCTTTGCTGTAAGGCTGATCATAGCAAAACAGATACAGCGGATTTCCTTCTGGTGGCAGACAATACAAAGCATTGCGGATATACTGATTCTGTGGCCGGTGATCAGGTTGTTCGGGTATAAAGGCTATCCGATTGGCGGGCTGGCGGCTGACTATATTTATATTTTCCTGCTGCTGTATTTCCTTTTAAAAAGTCAGTTCGAGTTTATTGACAGAAAGAAGATAATTGTTCATTTCTCGTTGAACATTTTTTTAAATTTAGTGATTGCCGCTGTATTTTATGCACTGAATATCAAAGCCGGTGCTGACGGCACTTTTCTCCAGAAGTTTATCAATATCGCATGGGTTTCGCTGGCATTTGTACTGGTTAATCTGGCAGCCGGGTATGCGACCGGGATTAATCGTGATGTTATTGAAAAAGCTGTTAGATTTGTCCTTTCTAAAAGAAGATTGCAGGCGGAATAATGGTGGTAAATGTAAGAAATCAGTATGTTAAGTAATGTTAAGGGCCTATGAAAGGCAATGGTGTAAGCATATGAGAAAAATCAAGGTAAGCCTGATATCATTTTTGGCATATCCTCTGTTTAACAGTAAGGTAAATGTCGTTTTTGGCGGTGCCGAGATCGATTCGTATAATTTGGCTGTAATGCTTGCAGAAAGCGATCGGTATGACGTCACGTTTTACGTGGGGGATTTTGGCCAGGCGTCTGAGGAACAGTATGGAAGAATAAAGGTGCGAAAGTTTAAATATATGAATCTGGAAGTCTACACAGGTTTGAGAGTAAAGCTTTTAAGACTCTGGAATATCATTGCGGAAGTGATGAGGATGGATGCTGACGTTTGTTTCATTGAAGCCTATAACGAAATGCTGGGCTGGGTCAAACTGCTCCGTGGCGGGCGGAGGGGCACTAAAACCATTTTCAGACTTGCGCATGACCTGGATACGGATCTGAAGGATGCGAAGAACAAGGGCTTTCTATATCACTGGCTATACAAGTTTGGGATTAACAGAACAGATACCGTTGTCAGCCAGACAGATATACAAAAGGAGTTGCTGAGCGGAAAGCTGGGTATTGACAGCAGGGTGATCAAAAATGGATTTTTCATAAATAATGAAATATCTTATGAGGATAAAAAGACGATATTATGGGTTGCACGGGCACAGAGCTGGAAACGGCCTGAGCTGTACCTTGAGCTGGCAAAGCGCCTGCCGCAGGAACAATTCATAATGATCATGCCGGGAGAAAATGAGCTGCAGGCAAGGATCAGGGAAGATGCTAAAAGCCTCCCAAACCTCTGGTTTATTGAGTATGTGCCCTTTGCGCAAATACAGCCATATTATGATTCGGCAAAGCTGTTTGTGAACACCTCGGAATACGAGGGCTTCCCGAATGCTTTTGTTCAGGCCTGTCTTGGAAAGACGCCAATATTGTCCTTTAATGTAAATCCGGATAATTTTATCGGCGTCAATGAGCTGGGATATTTTTGTCAGGATGATATGGATCGGGCAGTAGATTTCATAAAAAACTACACCCCGGGCAGCATGCGGACTCTTGGGGAAAACGCACTGGGCTATGTAAAACAAAACCACGATATAGCCAGGATTGGCCTTGTGTACGAAGAAATCATACAAAAGCTTGCGGATGGAAGGGAGGAAATATAAATGGAAGTATCAGAGCGAGGAACTTTTACCAGACAGACTCTCTTTTTAGCTCTGGCGGCAGCCGCCGTCCTTTCTGCTGTTAACTTTATTAATCCGTTGATATCCATTGGACTTGCTCTGATCCTTGGGATGGTTCTGTTTCTGTCACAGAAGCCTGTCTACAGTATCGTTCTTCTGATCCTTATCACTCCATTTTCCACCACAAGCATACTTGATACAACGATTGCCGGCATTCCCGGAATGAAGCCCGCCAATCTTCTTGCTATCGCTGCCGTCGGCTTTCTGATGCTCGGGAAGAAGCCTGCGAAGCTTAACAGAGACGATAAAATATTTATCTTTGGCGTACTTATTCTTTTCACTGTTGCTGTTTTCAGGTCTGTTTCGTATATCGGAGAGACATATAATATGATCTGGAGTGATGAATACGGCACGATGAAGTATCTGCTATCCAATCTTGTTAAGCCTCTGTTGATTTTCCTGCTCTTTATTCTGATCAGTATCTTTGTCCGGGGAAGTGAGGACATCAAGAAAATTCTTATTGGTATGATGCTTTCCATTGTGCTGCTATCAATCGGTTTGCTGACAATATATGCATTTTTAACACCCAACAAGCTTAATTTCGAAATGGTGCGCCGTGGCTTCGCCGAAGTGCTGGGCATGCATAGCAATAATCTGGCGGATTTCTATATTGCAGTATATCCCGTTTTATTAGCATATGCTGTCAGCCGGAAAAGCTGGTTCTGGATGACAGGGGTAATTTTATCCCTGATTGCCGTCGGCATCATTTATTCCAGAAGCGCCTATCTGGTCATCGTTTTATGTACCTTTGCATTTTTCATGCTCTCCAACAGGGCAAAGCTGCTGCCGTGGGTGGGGGCAGCCGGACTGGTCTCTTTGCTGCTTATTCCCCAGACGATTATTGAACGGGCGTTGACCGGTCTTGCCAACAACGATGTGGGTGCAATTTCTGCGGGCAGAGTCGACCAGATATGGATTCCGTTGCTCAGAGAGTTCGCGGCTGAACCGCTGAAGCTAGTTTTTGGCGCTGGCCGTTATGCGGTAATGGGAACGGTGGCCTTTAAAAACGGGTTTATCCTCCAGGTAGGCCATGCTCACAGTATGTATCTTGATACCATGCTGGATTCGGGTCTGATAGGGCTGGGATTTTTTCTGATTAGTTTTTTCCACTTCATGAAAAAGTTCATCGGTACTCATAAGTATATAAAGGATCGATTATATCTGGATATTATGATCGGGATCGAGATCTCCATAGCTGCATTTCTGCTCAGAGGCGTGACGGACAGCTTTTTCTTCCCGGCGCTGACCAATGCTTTTTTGTGGATCAATCTCGGATTAGGAACCTCGATAATGTATCTATACCGATCGGAGAGGAGGGCGGATGTAAATGAAAATAGCAGTATTAATCAGTAACCTGCGATTTGGAGGCGCTGAGGTTCAAACCGTTGAGCTGGTCAACAATCTGTCCGCCAGAGGGGACAAGCTTCTTCTTATGAGCATGGACGGCGATCTCTCCATCCGGCAAAGAGTCGATCCGGGTGTGGAAATAGTTGTGCTTGGAAAGAAGCACTATGCAGACCTTAAGGTTCTAAAGAAGCTGATTGGTATGCTGAGGGAGTTTGAACCGCAAAGCTTTCTGATGATAAACTCATATCCGGCCATGTATGGATACCTTGCCAGCCTTTCTACAGGCAGAAGGTTCCGGATGATCAACATACAGCATACAACGCTGCATAAAGGCTTTGTGGATGCGTTTCAGAACCTGTACTACATGAGAGCCATCAGGCGAATGGATAATGTGGTATTTGTCAGCAGCAATCAAAAGGAGCACTGGATAAAAAAGTACAGGGTCGACCCCAAAAAAGCCGTAGTTATACACAACGGGATCGATATAAGCAGATTTGATGGATTCCGTGCCGATACCGGTACACTCCGGTCCGGATTCGGCTTCGCTCCCGGTGATATTGTAGTGGGAATTAATGCCAACCTGAGACCGGAGAAGAAGCACGAGGATCTGATTGAAGCGCTGGTGAGCCTTCGCTCCCTGGGATACCCGGTCAAGCTGCTTTTTATCGGCGACGGTGTGCAGCGTGGCTATCTGGAGAGGATTATAAAGGAAAAAGGAGTCGGAAACCATGTGGTGATCACCGGATTCGTACAGGATATTCGTCCAGTACTGTCGTGTGCAGACATTTCCGTTTTGACCTCCACTGCTGTCGAAACGCTTTCTATTGCAATTATTGAGAGTATGGCTCTGGCAAAGCCGGTAGTTTTGTCAAATATCGGCGGAGCGGCAGAGCTTGTCAATGACGGTCAGAACGGCTTTTTGTACGAAGCGGGCAATGTGGAGCAGCTTGCTGAGGCAATCCGGAAAATTATTGATGGAAAGCTCTTTGAGCAGATGGGACAAAAATCCTTAGAAAAAGCGAAGGAGCTGTTTGATACGGTCGGGATGGTCAATAAATATGTTGAGCTGCTTCGGAGGTGATCGATTTGTTTTATTACACAAGATATAAGAACTTTTTGATTCGAAAAATTTTCGACCTGATCACACTTTTTTTCAAGCCGGAGAAAAAATCCCTTGAAAACGTATTGACATACTGTTCGAAGCATATAGATTTTTATCGGGGGATGGGCAACTCTCTTGAAAATTATCCCTATATTGATAAAAAAGTGATAAAAAGTGATTTTGACCGTTTTGCCAACAAAAAAGCCCTTATAAAAAACATTGGGATTACCAGCGGAACCACCGGAACGCCGGGTAAATATTACCGGGACATTCCTTCAATGGCTGCGGAGCAATACTTTCAGAACAAGTATTTTAAATGGAACGGTACATACAGGGTGATTTTCAGGGGAGAGAAATTATTTGAACCTGACCAGCAGCCGGATAAAATCTACAGGGTCATACCGTTGATCAATGAAATGCTAATTTCTTCTTATCATATAAATGATCATACATTGAAGATACTGGTGGAAAAGCTGAAGACCATCAAAGGAAGAAAAAGCCTCTGGGCTTATCCGTCTTCAGCATATGCACTGGCTGAGTATTGTCTGAAGAATAATGAGCGGTTGAAATTTGATGTGGTGGCGCTTTCCTCAGAAGTTCTGTTGGATCGCAGCAAGGAGATTATTGAAGAGGCTTTCGAGTGCAGGGTAAAGGACTGGTATGGCCAGGCGGAGCGGGTCGCTGCGCTGGTCAGGTGTGAAGCCGGACATTATCACGAAATTGACGGATATTCTCATATGGAGTATCTGCCTGTTCGGGACAACACGTATGAAATTGCAGGGACAACACTGCATAATAAAATAATGCCGTTGGTCAGATTCAATATGCACGATCTGGTCGAGACATCACAGGAGCCTTGCTTGTGTGGCGCCGTAGGGCGAAATATCGTGAAGATCCACGGAAGGAGCACCGACTATATTGAATTGCCTGATCGCAGGCTTTCCGAAGCTCCGTTGGCAGCTCTGTTTAAAGGGATGGAGAATATCATGGAAGCCCAGGTGATTCAAAGAAAAGATAAACGAGTTTTTATACGGGTCGTCCGGGATAAAGAATTTGATGATGAAAATGAGAAAGTACTGATCCGACATATTTCGAGTATCATCCCAAAAGAGTTGTTCACCCTTGAATATGTAGAGAGGATCGAGAGGGATGCAAGGGGGAAATTCAGGCATGTTATTAATGAAGGAATCCCGCAGCAGTAATCATTTCACCGGCAATCAGGAGGTGTGTTATGGATAGCCAGGCAAGAGTATTGTTGTACTCTCTGTTAAGGCAGGGAGGCACTTTCAGAAAAATATTGAAGTCGCTCAACGAATCTCAATACTATTCGGCTGAGCAACTGGAGGCATTGCAAAACAGAAAGCTTACCGCACTCGTTGAGCATTGCTATAAAAACGTTCCGTATTATACAGAGCTGTTTGACACGTTGAAGCTAAGCCCCGATGATATCAGGACGAAAGCAGATCTGATGAAACTGCCTTATCTTGATAAGCAAATCGTTAAGAAAAATTATAATCAGCTGATCGCACGAAACAGATCGAGGCTTTTCAGCACCACCGCCGAAACAAGCGGTACAACAGGAACACCGTCTAAATTTCTCAGAGATTTTTATTCAGTCAATTTTGAAAATGCGGCACTATGGAGGTTCAGAGAAGCCGTGGGCGGAAACAGGACGCGCAGAGTGGTTCTGAGAGGAGATATCATCGTACCGGTAGAGCAGGATGCGCCGCCTTTCTGGAAGGAGTATCCGCTTAATAAGGAGCTGTATTTATCCTCCTATCATATAAATGCGGAGAATGCGGAGCACTATTATCGGGAAATGGTCGAATTCGGTGCGGAGACGATTTACGCATTTCCCTCTTCCGTATATTTGCTGGCAAAATACTTTTCCGCCATCGGCAAAAAGCTTGGATTAAAAGCGATATTCACATCTTCTGAGAACATTTCGGACTGGCAGAGAAAAGTGATTGAAGAAGTATTCATGTGTAAAGTCTATGACTGGTATGGACAGGTGGAAAGAGTATCGGCCGTAGGACAGTGCGAGAAGGGAACATATCATATAATTGAAGATTACTCTATCACGGAAACGATTGATACAGGTCATGGCTGTGAGCTGGTGGGAACAAATCTAAGCAACTATTTAATGCCGCTGCTCCGGTTCCGGACAGGTGATATGGTGACGCTGAGAGAGAATACATGTACGTGCGGACGGAACTTCAGAGAAATTTACAGGCTTCAGGGAAGAAGCCTGGAATATATTCTGACGCCGGACGGCAAAAAGATCTCGCTGTTTTTAGTGACAGATACAATTGATTTTGACGACCATGTTAGCGAAGCACAATTTATCCAGAAGAAAAAGGGCGAGATCATTGTCAACATCGTAAAAGGGGAGAAATATTCCGAGATAGACAGGCTAAAAATTATCAGGAATATCAAGGAGCATACTTCGCCAAAGATGGTGGTCATATTGAATGAGACACCAACCTTGACGAGAGGACCAAATGGGAAGGTTGCAAATTCCACTTTGCATGTTACCGATGATGTGAGCAAATAAACAGACAGGAGGTGACACCGATGACAAGGCGGGAGCAGAGAAGTATAGTTTATATAATTGGACCATCCTTCAGGACACAGGGAGGCATATCCTCTGTGCTGCTGATTTATCATAATCATTTCAGGGACCCGCTGAATATGCGCTTTATACCATCCTACTCAGGGAACTCAAGAATAGCGGATGTGGTCTTGTTTGCCGTAGCTTTTGTTCGGGTATTCTTTCTTTGTATTTTTGAAAAGCATGCAATTTTTCACATCCATTCTTCCACCTATGCCAGTTTTATCAGAAAATCAATGTTGGCAAGATGCGCTCTGATATTTCGTAAAAAAGTCATTCTGCATATCCATGGCGCTGATTTTGACACATTTCTTGATGATATCGGCAGCGGTTGGAGAAAGCGTGTTATAAAGACGCTCAATGAGGTGGATCGTGTGGTGGTGCTGTCTGAAAGCTGGAAAGAATTTTTTTTGGCGCATGTACCTGCGGAAAAGATCAGAGTTATTGTGAATCCGTCCGAAACCTATGATCCTGTATATATAGAACGGAGAAATGAAGTGATAAAGGTTCTGTTCATCGGAAGAATCGGCCAGCGCAAGGGCGCATATGACCTGATCAAAGCGGCCGGAAGGATCCGTTCTCTCAATTTTGCACTGGATCTAGTGGGGGACGGAGAAGGGGACGCCATAAGAGAAATCGTCCATGTAGATGGACTTGAGAGAATTGTGCATGTGTATAATTGGGTATCCCACGTGGAGATCGGCGGATTTTATGATAAGGCGGATATTCTGGTGCTGCCTTCCTATTCAGAGGGCTTGCCGATGTCGGTTCTGGAAGGGATCGGGAAGGGGCTGCCTGTCATTTCGACAAATGTAGGGGGCATACCTGAAGCGGTTATCGACGGACACAACGGCTTTATCATATCGCCCGGGGATGTAAATGCTCTGGCGGAAAAAATGAGCATTCTTATCCGAGATACCGAACTGCGAGAAGAAATGGGGAGAAAAAGCCTTAAAATCGCCGGAAGTAAATTTTCTGTCGAAGCGAATTATGTTTTGCTCAAAGAGCTGTACGAAGGGCTGAAAACCTGAACATTGCCTGGTCGGTAAGGGCTTGAATCAGATACGGCTATGGCGCAGGAAGGCTTGATTCTATAAAGGATGATGTTGGATAGGCTCGATTTGGATGGGGTTTACTGGACGGACTTGATTTGCTATGAGCCTGAAGCAGGAGGAGGTGTGGATTATGCCGCAGAAGAAACCGAAGGTCTATATGATAGGTCCTTCTCTGAAAACCCAGGGCGGAATTTCCTCGGTCCTGGATATCTATAGCAGAAACTTCAGAGAAACATTGAATTTGCGTTTCATATCCTCCTACTATGGCAGGAGCCGTATCCTTGATGTGGCGCTGTTTGCCGGTGCGCTGTTTCGGGTGCTTTGGGCCAGTCTGTTTTCAATCAACCCCATTTTTCATATCCATGTGGCATCCAAGGGAAGCTTTTTGAGAAAGTCCATACTTTCAAGAATCTGTCTGATTTTCCGGCACAGGTTGATACTGCACGTCCATGGAGCCATGTTTGATCAGTTTATTGAGAACTCCACTCCTAAAAAAAAGAAGAAAATCATTGCGCTGCTTAACAGGGCGGATCGCATTATTGTGCTTTCCGGCTCATGGTTTTCTTTTTTTGAAAAATATGTCCCCGGTGAAAGGCTGCGAATTATCTATAATCCGTCCTCTACCTATGGAAGCGGCCAATTTAAGGTCTATAAAACTGGAAATGCTCAAACAGACATCAGGCCGGTAATGCAGGTGCTGTTCATGGGCAGATTCGGCCCGCGCAAGGGAGTCTATGATCTGATCAGCGCAGCAGCTAAACTGAGGGAGGTTCCCTTTAAGCTGAATATGTTTGGAGACGGAGAAATCGAGAAGGTCAAGGAACTGGTTGAAAAGGAAAACCTGACGGAGAAGATTTCAGTAAGCGGATGGGTGTCACACTCCAAAATCCGGGAGATATATGAAAATTCAGATATCATGGTATTGCCTTCTTATGCGGAAGGCTTGCCCATGTCCATACTGGAGGCGATAGGTGAGGGATTGCCGGTAGTTTCCACGCGTGTCGGAGGAATCCCGGAGGCCATAGAGGACGGCAGAAACGGTTTTCTGATAGAGCCCGGAGATGTTGAGGCATTGGCCGATAGGCTCAGGATACTTATGACGTCGCCGGAGCTGGTTGGAAGGATGGGGCGGGAAAGCCTCGCAATAGCGCGGGAGAAGTTCTCCACAGAGCGGATAGGACAGAAACTGCAGGAGCTGTATGAGGAGATGGAGGGACATTTATGACAAATAATTTTTTTATTAATAGATTGCGGAGGATGTCTGTTGCTGAGATCCTGTACAGAGTTGGCCAGAAAGCCCGCAACACAATGGAAAAGGCTTTGCTTGGGAGATATCGGTTTGATATGCCGCTTCTGGAGGAGCCTTCGATTCTGAAGGAGCCGGCTAAATTATTCAGTGCTCCGGTCTTCTTAGCGGATAACAACAATCCTGATGTCCGAAAAATCCTTGAAAAGGCAGACAGGCTTTGTGAGAACCGCTTTGATATATTTGCACTGAAGGACTTTCAGATACACGGAGAGGTTGATTATCACACAGATTACAAAAGCGGGCGATCAGCACCGGCTGATGTTTTCGGAAAGAGCATCAATTATCGGGACAGTGACCGCATCGGAGATATCAAGTACATTTGGGAAATGAGCAGGCATTTGTTTCTCGTTCCTCTTGCACTGGCCTATGTACATACAAAGCAGTCGAAATATCTGGAGAAATTTGAGCAGCTGCTGTCCGGGTGGTTGGAACAGAATCCTTTTATGTTGGGCGTGAACTGGGCCAGTTCGCTGGAGCTGGGTATTAGGCTGATCAACTGGACGGTTTGCTGGCATCTCCTTGAAGAATATGTAAGTCCCGAACTGAGAAAGAGATGGTTGGACTGCGTTTATCAGCATTGCTGGTTTATCACCAGAAATCTGAGCCGTTTCTCGTCCGCAAATAACCACCTGATCGGCGAAGTAGCCGGTTTGTTTATCGCAAGCACCGCCATGCCTCAGTTCAAAGACTCTCACAGGTGGCGTGAGAAAGCCAGGCGGATCCTGATTCGCGAAAGCGTTAAACAAAATTATCCCGATGGAGTGAATAAGGAGCAGGCTATAGCATACCAGAAGTTTGTTCTTGACTTTCTGGTTCTATCGGGACTTGTAGGGCAGGCCAATGGCATTAGTTTTTCCGAAGGTTACTGGGGTATAATTGGGAAAATGCAGACCTATCTTGCCGCAATGGAGGACGTTAGCGGTAATCTGCCCAAGATCGGCGATGAGGATGACGGCTTAGTTGTTGATCCTCTGCTGCTTAGTATTGCAGGCATCAGTTCTTCAGACATTAGTTCAACGGGCATCAGCCCCGCAAATATACGCCCCCTATGCACCGGTGCCACAGGAGGCATTTATTCTACTCACATCCACCCTGATTCAGGCAGATTGCCCGATGCCTTTAAAGACGGAGGGTACTACATTTTAGGAACTGATTTTGGAACACCGACTGAGCAGAAGCTGATATTTGACTGCGGAAGTCTGGGATACCTTTCTCTCGCGGCACATGGCCATGCGGATGCCCTGGCTGTGATATTTTCGGCGGGGGGCAGCCCCATATTTATCGATCCCGGCACCTATGCCTATCATGCGGATAAAAAGTGGCGCAATTACTTCAGAAGTACGGCAGCGCATAATACCGTCCGTATAGATGGAGTGGATCAGTCCATGATGGCGGGTAATTTTATGTGGAGCAGCAAGGCGGAGGCGAAAATAGTGGAACACGAAAGCCTGATCATGGCCAAAGGCATGCATACGGGATATAACAGGCTCAAAGACAGCGTTTTGCACACAAGGACAGTGAGATATACAGGAAAAGCATATGCCGCAGAAGCAAAAAAGGACAGGGATGCCGAAAAGGATAAGAAAACCGTAAATGACAAAGAAACCATAACGGATAAAGAAACCATTGGGTTTGATATGGGTGCAGGTGTGTGGGAGGTAGAGGATCATATCCAATGTGAAGGCCCCCATCTTGCGGAGATGTACTATCACCTCCACCCCGACTGTCGCATTGAGGAGGCGTCGGACGAAGGGAATAACGCTGCCGCATTGAAAATCCGTTTCTCCGGAGGCATTTGTCAGTTTGAACACGACACAGCTATGACATTGGAGATCTATCATGGAAATGAGGAACCTCCGCTTGGCTGGTATTCCCCCTCCTATGACGTAAAGGTCCCAACCGCGACGTTAAAGCTCTCTGTGTCCATCAAAGGTTCCATAAAAATTAAAACAAGATTCTCAATTATGTTTAACAGGTAGTAAAAGTTGGTTACTATCACAAAACAGTATAGTTTTTGTATAAATATTACTTAAGTTAAAGGGGAGTGTTTTTATGAATATCAGCATTTTCGGATTAGGCTATGTAGGGGTTGTTACCGCAGGCTGTCTTGCTTCTATGGGACATAGGGTGACGGGAGTCGATATCAACGAAGTAAAGGTGCAGATGCTCAGTGACGGAATATCGCCGATTATTGAAAAAGACCTTCCCGAGCTGCTGGAGAATAACAGGAAAAAAGGACTGATCCAAGCAACAACAGATACCAGACAGGCAATATTGGAGACGGAGATGTCCATTATATGCGTCGGAACACCAAGCAGGTCTAACGGCTGTCTGGACACCAGATATATCGAGGCTGTCTGCCGGGAGATCGGTGAAGTATTGAAGGAAAAAGAAGAAAAGCATATTTTGATTTTCAGAAGTACTATGATACCGGGCACAATGCGTGGGATTGTCATACCCATGCTGGAGAGCTATTCGGGGAAGATCAACGGAGAAGGCTTTGACGCAGCCTTTAACCCTGAATTCCTGCGGGAGTCCACAGCGGTGTTTGATTTTTACAACCCGCCGAAGACAGTGGTCGGTGCTGATTCTGATGAGGTAGCGCAGAAAATATTATCTATTTACGGTGAAGTAACGGGCGAGAGGATTACGACCGATATCGAGGTCGCGGAGATGGTGAAATATGTTGATAATAACTTCCACGCCTTGAAAATCACCTTTGCAAATGAAATCGGGATGCTGTGCAAGAACCTGGGGCTGGACAGCCATCAGGTCATGAATATATTTATGAAGGATACCAAGCTAAATATTTCAGCCACCTACCTGCGACCGGGCTTTGCATTTGGCGGCTCGTGCCTGCCGAAGGATTTAAGGGCAATCAGCTGCCTTGCAAGAATGCACGACGTTGAGACGCCGCTTCTGAACTCGCTGATGGTGAGCAATACCATGCAGGTGACTAATGCCGCAAAAAAGATTATGTCATTCGGGAAAAAGAAGATCGGTCTGGCCGGGTTCAGTTTTAAAGAAGGCACTGACGATCTGAGAGAGAGCCCGATGGTGGAACTCATTGAGATTCTGCTGGGAAAAGGCTATGATATCAAGCTGTATGACAGGAATGTATTCCTTTCAAGGCTTCTTGGCGCAAATAAGGAGTACATAACTGAAAAGATTCCGCATATTTCCTCATTGATGGTGGATACGCTCGATGAGCTTCTGGAGGATCGGGAAATCATCGTAATCGGAAACAAAGATAAGGAATTTGAAAGAATATTGACTGATGCCGGAGCAGATCAGAAGATTTTTGACCTGGTCAGGATCGGGGATATTTCAAAAGCAGGTGACAACTATGAAGGAATTAGCTGGTAAAAAAATACTGATCATAGTAGAAAATCTTCCTTCCCCATTCGACAGAAGAGTATGGCAGGAGGCTACTGCGCTGCGGGATAATGGCGCGCTTGTCTCAATTATCTGTCCAAAGGGGAAGGGATACGAGAAAAAGTTTGAGATCATCGATGAGATAGCTATTTACCGGCATTCCCTCCCCAAAGAGGCCGATGGGGCTTTGGGCTATCTGGCTGAATACTTGGCGGCGCTTTTCATGGAATTTATATTGGCGGTCAAGGTTCTTTTTACCAGAGGATTTGACGTTATCCACGCCTGTAACCCCCCGGACCTTATCTACCTTGTTGCGCTGCCGTTTAAACTGCTTGGCAAGAAATTTCTGTTTGATCACCACGACATCAACCCGGAGCTTTATGAGGCGAAATTCGGCAGGAAGGATTTCATGTATCGGATGATGCTGTTCTTTGAAAGAAGGACATTTAAAAGCGCCAGGGTATCCATTGCCACCAACGAGTCCTATAAAAAAATTGCAATCGAACGGGGCGGCAAGAAGGAAGAAGATGTTTTTGTGGTAAGAAGCGGGCCGAGCCTGGAACGGATAAAGATTATCCCGCCTGTTGAAGCATTGAAAAAGGGCAGAAGGTATCTGGTGGGCTATGTGGGAGTCATTGGAAAGCAGGAAGGCCTTGATTATCTTATCAATGCGGCGCATTATATCGTGCACGAACAAAAGCGGCAGGACGTTCAATTTATCTGAGTCGGCGGGGGTACTGAACTGGAGAACATCAAGGGACTTGCGGCGGAGAAGGGCGTGGAGGAGTACTTCACTTTCACGGGAAGGGTGCCGGATCAACAACTGTTGGAAGCGCTTAACACAGCGGATGTGTGCGTTAATCCGGACGAATATAACGAAATGAACCGTAAGTCAACCATGAATAAGATCATGGAATACATGGCGCTGGCAAAGCCCATTGTTCAGTTTGACATGGAGGAGGGCAGGTTTTCCGCTCAGGAGGCTTCTTTGTATGCGAGGCCGAATGATTCGAAGGATATGGCCGAGAAAATACTCCTGCTTCTGGATGATCCCGAACAACGGGAGAGAATGGGTGCTTTCGGTTATGAACGGGTGAAAAATGAATTGGAATGGAAATATGAGAAGGAGAATTTGTACAGAGCTTACAGAAGGCTTTTTAGTATATAGGAGCGAATGTAAAATATATAGGGGTGAATATTTATGTTTCAAAAAATAAAATTATGTTTGAGATACTGGTGGGTTATTTTGATCATCACAGCAATTACAACAGGATCGGCTGCGTACCTGAGTTATTTTTATTTTCCGGAGGTGTACTACTCTGAGACTACCATTTATGTCCTTAAAACGCAGGACGATGCGGCGAATCCAAACCCTAATGCGGTATACCAGGATCTTCTTGCCAGCGATCTGCTGGTAAAGGATTACCAGGAAATTGTTCAGTCCAGTATCATTATACAGACGGTCAGGGATGAGCTTCAGGATGAAATTCCGCGCTTGAGGGATATGACGATACAGCAGATGAAGGATAGTATCTCTGTAACGGTAAGACCGAGCACCAGACTGATCGTGATAGGCGTCGAGCAGAATAATCCCAAAGATGCGGCTGCAATTGCCAATAAAATTGCTGAGGTGTTTCAGGCTAAATCCCTTGAATTGTTGAAAATCAACAATGTCTCAATAATCGACAGAGCAGCTGTACCAACCAGACCTGACAGCCCAAAGCCGGTGCAAAACATGGCGATGAGCCTGATGGCGGGGCTGATTGGAAGCATTGTGCTGATCCTCTTTATTGATTATGTAAAAAGGCAGATCAGTGCGGAGGCTCAGGCAAAGGATGAAGCTCAAGTAAAGGCTGAAGTCCAGGCAAAACTATAAATACTGCAGCTTTCCGCTCTCCTTTAGCAGTTCGACAATATCCTTTACATCCTGGGCTCTGGATTTAGGGCAGATCAGAAGGGCATCGTCCGTTTGAATAATAATCATATTTTCCACACCGACTGTGGTGATCAGTGAATTTCCGTAAACAATAGTATTTTTGGTGTCAATTCCCACATGCTCGGATTTAATGATATTTCCGTTTTCATCAGGCGGAAATACAACGCCAAGCATATCCCATGAGCCAACGTCGTTCCAACCGAAATCTCCCGGGACGACTCTTACATCGTCACTTCGCTCAAGAATCCCATAGTCAACGGATACGCTTTGCAGCAGAGGATAAATGGCATTCAACTTTTCACTCTCGCTATCGGTTCCATAGTATTCGCTTAAAGTTACTATGTTCTTGTAAAGCTTGGGAAGGAATCTCTGAATGTTTTCCATCAACACACCGGTCCGACAGATCAGGATACCGCTGTTCCAAAGGTAATTGCCGGATTTCACAAACTGCTTTGCCCTATCCAGATTTGGCTTTTCAATGAATTCTTCAACATAGGACACCCCGTCAACCGCGGAGGCTTTATCATACTTGATGTATCCGTATCCTGTCGCCGCAAAGCCCGGATGGATCCCCAACGTAATAAAGGAATCGTTTTCAGATGCATATTTTACGGCAAGACGAAGCGCGGCATGGTATTCTTCTTCTTTGTTGATATAAGCATCAGAAGGGAATATGCACATAACACTGTCCCCATAAAGCTTGTGTATCCGCGATGCGGCATATGCTATGCAGGCCGTGGTATTTCTGCCCACCGGCTCCAGCAGAACATTTTCATGTGGAACGCCCTCTATCAGAATCTCTTTTAAGATATCTCCCTGAGACCGGTTAGTCACAATATATGTATTTTTATAAGAAATCACAGCAGCGTTGCGTTTGATGGTTTCGTTGATCATCGCATCGTTTCCGCCAAGGTTCAACAACTGCTTGGGCTTGCACTGTCTTGACAGAGGCCAGAACCTGGTGCCTCCTCCGCCCGCCATAATAACTGAAAATATTTCCATACCATCACCCCTTGTGTTCATTGCTTGTGGGATATTTACCTC
>JAEYON010000104.1 GCA_023411645.1 Bacillota bacterium
AATCGAGTAGGGGGAAATTTCTTCCCCCTCTCACACCACCTGGCATGCCGTTCGGCACCAGGCGGTTCAATTCAAATAGTAATCCACACAACTAATGAGTCCTCGTTTTGCGAGGATTTCTTTTGAGATTTTATTGAGTCCTGTTGTTTTGACGACTGCTTGATAGTGATTAGCAAAACCAACTGACTGTTTCGCCATCCACTCAGGCACTCCCAGTTTCCGCAGTCCCCAGTATCTCTTTTGGCTGGTTTTCCATTGTTTCCATATCACAATTCGCATTCTCGCACGCAAGTGCTTATCTATACGAATCATGTTCTGTTTCATCTTTCCATTTCGGAAATAGTTAATCCAGCCTCTAATGACCCAGTTCAGTCTCTGAATCCTTTCATCCATACTGACTGACCATGAGCGTTTGGTTAGCTTCTTCAGCTTTCGTTCAAAATTCTTTACAGATTCTTGATGTGGCCTTGCTTCCCATCTGTCACCCATCTTCACAAATCCAAATCCTAGATACTTTAGGTTGCTTGGTTTCGTTATCCTCGTCTTTGTCATGTTCACTTTTAGTCCGAGCTTTCTTTCTATCCACTTTGTTACGGTGTTCATCACCCGATTTGCTGCTGCGCTGCTTCCTACCGTGATTACGCAGTCATCTGCATATCTGACAAAGTTCAGTCCTCTTGCTTCCAGTTCCTTATCCAGCTCGTTTAGCATGATGTTGCTGAGAATTGGCGATAGGTTTCCGCCCTGTGGTGTTCCCGTGTTGGTGGCTTCGTACCTCCCCTTTACCATTACTCCCGCTTTTAGGTATTTACTTATCAGCGATTCTGTGTCTGGGTCTTTTACGATTTTACCAACTAGGGTCATCAGCTTGTCTTGTGGTACATTATCAAAGAACTTCTCTAAGTCTATGTCTACTATGTAGATGTATCCATCATTGAGATATTCAAGCAGCTTTACGACTGCCTGTTGCGCTCTCCTACCGGGCCTAAATCCATAACTGTAGTCACTAAAGTATGGTTCTACAATCGGTGTTATCGCCTGCACGATTGCCTGTTCTAAGATTCTGTCTACCACGCTTGGTATCCCCAACTTCCGCACTCCTCCAGCTGGCTTCGGTATTTCTACTCGAAGTACCGGTTGGGGTTTATACTTTCGTTTTTGGATACGCTCCTTGATACTCACCCAGTTTTCTTGGAGGTACTCTTGAATCTCATCTACTGAGATTCCATCTACCCCACTTGCACCCTTGTTCGCCTTCACCTTCTTATAGGCTAGAGTCATGTTCTCTCGACTGAGTATCTCTTCCATTAGTTGGCTCATGCTCGTCTCCTTTTCTTCTTTGCTCTCGTGTATATTAGCCCTACCCCCTGTGAATCTTTCACTCCGTTACGTCTTTGCTATTCCGATTCTCGTCGGGCCTATACACTCACATTCTAAAGTCCATTTGACCTTGAATTGTTCGACCCTTCCTGATTTCTCAGTACTATGGTCTCTGCTGACTTCTCACAGTTCGTTGTTACTACAGATTTCCCTGTCTGTGAGACCTCACGGGATAAGTCATCAATCTTTCCTCGTCTACCTGCCTAATTTACCTACATGGGTTACGGTTACCTTTTGGACTTCACCGCTTCTAGCCAGCTCATCCGCCATGCAAGCCTTGGTATTAGATTTCTGTTCGTCAGGCTACGATTTCGCCATTGCTTCTTCTCTCCCACACCTCACGATGTGAAAC
Organism: Bacillota bacterium; assembly: GCA_023411645.1. Taxonomy (GTDB): domain Bacteria; phylum Bacillota; class Clostridia; order Acetivibrionales; family DTU013; genus JAEYRF01. The sequence continues at coordinate 1,733 of JAEYON010000104.1, forward strand.
TTGCAAGTCGCTTTAGGGTTCGTCGGCAACTACGCCCCTTGTGGACTTTCACCACAGATTGACGGCATGCCCGTCATACCAGAAAAAGAGGATGATCCGTTAAGATCATCCTCTTACATTTAAACCCGAAAAGCCGTTCCCCCATATTTTGACACCTAGCCCAAGGCCAGGTGGGTGCCCTGATGGCAACTTCAATCTTCCACTGCCGTTTCACACGGACATGCCGTATGCCGGAATTAGCTTGTGGCCTGATATGTTCTGCCAGACGTTGGACTCCCGTTTAAATAATGTAGGTTCAAAATAATAGGTTTATCCGAGCATTTCAGGTCAACTTGCTGTTTTTTTTGTACCTAGATTATATCATCGTTACAAGGGTTCGACAACAAACAGCAAGCGCAATTAAGCCCTTAAAACAAGCAATTTTTCACTCTGCCTTTAATTTTCTTCGGAATGCATATAAATAGCTTGCTTCCGGCTGGTACATTATGGTACTGCCATAGAATTTCAGTAAATTTTCACATACTTATTTTTCATAACCTGCGGCACAACCTGATACATCTCCCTGATCATAATCCTGTTCGCCTGTGCCTGCTGCAGTACGAGATCCTTATACTCTAGCGGAAATCTCAGACAATACCCGCAACCACCCTTCGCAATCTGGCACGGTGTAGATATCACTTCAAAGACATAGCCCTTCCTCTCAAGAATGCTGCAAAGCTGCAATGCATAATTGCCTGAATCCACAATTGCGATACCAAACATACCCTTCACTCTCCCAAGAAAAACAGATTTGTTACACTGTATATGTTATTGAGAGAGTACACATAACGTGACATCGCCGCTTTCGCACACAAGTCAGCCCGCTTTATCCGCCGATCTTCTGCTCTCTTGCATAATAAAACAAGTATTGCTGAGCCACACCGGCGTTTACACCGAATTGCTCCGCCGCAAACTGCTGAATTTCCTTGAAGCTGGCCTCCCTTTTAAAGTATAGCTCTTCCATCACGCGCCTGACCCACACATCCGTCGGAAAAACGTCCCTCTTGATACCGCTGTATAGCAGAATACAGTCCGCCACCTTATTTCCGACTCCCATAAGCTTGAGCAGCGTCTCTCTCGCTTCATTCGTCTCCATAACGGCCAGTCTCTGCGGGTCAAATCCACCAACAAGTACAGCTCTAGAAGTTTCGTGGATATACGAGCACCTATATCCCGCTCTACATTCCTGTATCTGCTCCAGAGTGCATGCGGCCAGCTCAGGAGGATTCGGGAAGGTGTAATACTTCGCTCCATCATACTCAATTTGCGCTCCGAAAAGTCTGCTTATATCATCTATAATTTTTTTTATTCGCGGAATTCTGTTGTTAGCCGAAAGGATAAATGAGATCAAGACCTCCCAGGGCTCCTGGCGCAGTATTCTAATCCCGCTGCCAAATTCGACAGCCCTTTTCATAATGGGGTCAATGCTGACCGCTTTTTTGATCAGTGAATAATCTGTACCAAGGTCAAAATAGTCAAACCAGAACTGCAGGAAATCTTCTATCGTCACATTCTCCAGTACAAGTGTGGCGGAAGAATCTGATATGGCGGGCGTATCCGGTGTGTACAACGAGCCATGTGTATAAGTTGCATCCGGTGTATACGTCACATTGGCGACCTTCCCGCGCACAACTCCCGTGTAGCTTCCATTAGGCTGCCTCTGCCACCTGAAGCATTGCCCGCATTCAAAAATATGCACCGGATCAAAATCCCTTACACCCTGCACTATAACGCGGTTGCCTGCAGAATCTGCACTTCCTGCCATATTCTCAGCATGTACCTCATATCCCCTGTAAATCATTTTGCTGATATCTCCCATCTGATGTTTCTGCTCAAAGGTTTTGTTATTGATATTGTGTAGTAACGGAAACTTTAGTGGAATGAATACAATATCAATAATAATCTAAGTAATAACCGGCTTTAATTCGTCAATAACCGGCTCTCTCCGCCATGCTATATATTTTATAAACATCATGCTATAATAACACTATCCATTGTATCATACTTCAGGAGGAACCCATGAAAGAAAAAATTTACACGATACCGGTCACGGAGGCCTTTGAACAGGATTGCGAATGTCCCCTATGCCTGCTGCAAAGTAGACTGGAAAAGGAATACACAGATTATTATCTTGGCCCTGCGCTGATGGAACCGGACAGCAGGATCGATACAAATAAAAGAGGTTTTTGCCGCAGACACTTCGAAATGCTTTACAATCGGCAGGAAAATCGTCTGGGTCTGGCTCTTGAGACTCATACCCATCTAAAGGAGAAGCTGGCTGAAATCAAAGAGCTCGGCAAGGACATTCTCAGCGAGGCAAATTCCAAAAACCAATCCGGCTCAATTTTCGGTTCATTGTCAGGCAGATTCGGTTCAAAGGGTCAAGCCGGAACAAAAGGGCAGTCCGTTTCCTCCTCCAGCGCTAAGCTGGCTTCTATGCTCACACAGATGGAAAATAGCTGTACCGTATGCAGCCGCCTCGACTATACAATGGACAGATATCTTGATGTAATCATGTACCTGTGGTCAAATGAAGCGGATTTCAGAAAGATCTTTTCTGAAAAGAAAGGCTTTTGCCTTGTCCACCTTAACATGCTGCTCGCTGCAGCCGAAAAATATCTGAAAACAGCTGAAAGTAAAAAATTCCTGAGCTTGCTGATGCAGCAGGAGATTGAGCACCTGGAAAGGATCGAGCAGGAGCTGGAGTGGTTTACGAAAAAATTCGATTACCGCAACAATGATGCACCCTGGGGAAACTCAAAGGATGCATTGCCCCGCAGTATACAGAAGCTGAAGGGTGTGTGCGACTTTAAATGACCTACAACGAAATATATGAATTCCCGTCAAGGGGAATCAGCACCTGCAGGGGTACAGTTCCGTCCATACGTCCCACTGCATAGATTGTATAAAATCTGCCTTCACCCAGCGAAATATTCGGCACATACAGCAGTCTTCTGTTTGTACCGCTCTGGAGCAGATAGAAAATATAAGTGCCCGCGGCTATTGGTGTGTAGTTAGTCGCCATCCCATATGAAACGTCTTCGAACAGTTTTGTTCCGTCAGATAGTACCAGATCCATGTCCGGGCTGCTTGGGACCAAATTTGCAAAACGAAGGTACAGCATACCGGGTGGAATCCGTATCACTGTTTCAAAAAATGTTTTCATGCTGTATGCAGGGGCTGCCCCTATGAATACAGCCGTATTGATCGACTGAACAGGCAGGTCTATGTCAGTGTTCAGCAGGACGGGACCTGTGGTTCCCGCCCGGAATATCTGAATATTGTATCTTCCCGGCAGCATTTGCAGGTATTCGGTGAACCCCCTGTAGCCCAGACCCGATGCAATCAGGCTCCTGTTCGCATAAATATCCACCGGCGGTGTGCCTGGCGAGGCATGCAGCAGACGAATGTAGGAAAATGTCTGACGCGTTTGAGGATATGGCCGCCACGCAAACTGCCGGCTCATATATGGACATGGATGCAGATTCATGCCCGATCCAAATTGATATCCATTATATGCATTCATGAAAATCTCCTTTGCTCCGCAAATGGCTATAAAAAAATACCATGGAGCAGTACTCCATGGTATCAGTATATTTTGCGTGCGTGAGAAAGGTACCGAATCGCATCTGACAAAGATAGTAAATACTCTATTTAGCCAGTTTATATATGTTCACGATATCATCCTTCTTCAGCTTCATAAAACTGCCCATCGTCCCAGAACCTACTAACTTTTGAGCCATTTCCTCAAAACGGTCATCCGTGATGCCAGCTTCGCTCAGACGGGTCGGAAGCCCAATACCCTTGAAAAAGCTTTCTGTTCTTGAAATCCCCTCCAAGGCCGTCCTCTCAGGGTTGGAGAAATCCTGCTCAACCTTCCAGACTCTGACGGCGAACTGCACAAAACGGTTCATATTGTTCTTGTAGACATATTTCATCCAGGCCGGGAATATGATCGCAAGGCCTGCGCCATGAGCAATATCATAGATACCGCTCAGCTCATGCTCAATACCGTGTGAAGACCAGTCTTCCTCCCTGCCGCAGCCAAGAAGATCATTGTGGGCTACGGTACCGGCCCATAAAACTTCTGCGAATGCATCGTAATTGTTTAAATTTTTCAATACCAGCGGCACATTATTAATTATCGTCGTCAGCGTAGCTTCGCTGAGCCTGTCAGTAAACTCCACATCAGGTGTGTTGGTAAAATACCTTTCCATGACATGAGCCATTATGTCGGACGCTCCGCAAGCAACCTGATATTCTGGAAGAGTAAAGCATAATTCCGGATTCAGAATAGAGAATTGCGGACGCAGGAAATCATACCCTATATCTCTCTTCAACTGTCCTTCCTCTTTGGTAACAACAGAAGCGCCGCTGCTTTCGCTTCCTGCCGCCGGAATGGTCAGAATGACCCCAATCGGAAGCGCTTGCGAAGCCGTATCCTTTTTCATATAAAGATCCCATACATCTCCGCTATAGCATACTCCGACCGCAATACCTTTTGCCGAATCAATGACGCTTCCTCCGCCTACAGCAAGTATAAAACCAATGTCGTTCTTTTTACACAGCTCGATCCCTTCATATATCAAACTAAGCCTCGGATTGGGCTTGACACCACTAAGCTCGACAAACTCAACTCCTGCCTCCTGCAAGGATTTGACGACCTTATCGTATAAGCCTGATTTTTTAATACTTCCCCCTCCGTAGTGCAGCAAAACCTTCTTCGCATACTTCCTGACTTCGGTGCCGACAGTGTATTCTGTTCCCTTTCCGAACAGGATCCGGGTGGTGTTTTGAAATATAAAATTATTCATACTTTACCTCCGCCATTTAAGCATATTAGTATCACTTAACAATATACCCTATTCTATTTCTCAACAACCAAGCTTCTTACCGCCACATTGAACTGTTTTATATTCAACGCGGTCAGCTTTTCCACTTCCTCACTGACCTTCTGCTGTATTTCCCTTACCAATTCACGTATCTTGAAGCCATATACCAGCACCAGATCAATCTCAATATAGGTGCCCTCGGGCCTGTTTTCCGCTCTGAACCTGGTTATTTTATTCACTCCCGGAATGTTAATCACCACATATTCAATGATCTGATATATAGTATAATCTGATATGGTATAACTGCCAAGATAACTGAAGGTTGGCCTTACAACCGATTTCTCACCGTCCAGCTGAAAATTAATCTTTCCCTTGCGTCTGAAGATTTTAAGCGGATCGAGGAAATACCCTGAAAAGTCCTGCTTGATCTCAAATGTTGGAACCGGAATAACATGTTTTCCCTGTTCCCTTCTGGTGGCAATAGCCTGCTTGATTTCAAATTCATCGGCTACATCTTCAATGTAAATAATCTCACTTATGTCGGGCAGCTTTAGCCTGTTAGCAATCTTTACAACCATACCGTCAGAAGTCCCAAGAATAAGTATAGACTCAGGGTTATGAACCCGTATTGCCTCCATTACCTCATTTGCGTATGCATCATCCGTGAACAACGCATGCTTGATGGACCCAACTCTGGTCTTCTCCCTTTTGGCCGATGTTCCGGCAATGACCCGATTAACCTTAATGAACAATCCGTCATCAATAATATATTCTATGCCCCGTTCTCTGGCCACCCATGAAGCTCTGTGACTCTTGCCGGTACCGCTTGCTCCTACAAAACCGACTGTTTTCAATCAGTGACCCTCCCGATATTTTGCGATGCCTTTATCTTATCAGAACAGGCGGAAACTGGCAACATCAGCCGCATAAATGAGAGCCGGATGCCCCATAAATGGGAAAAAGAGAGCCAATTGACTCTCTTTTCTTTTCCCGGATTTTCATCATTTGTACACTTGATTATTTTGTCGTGAGTTACTTAAATGCTTTATCTTTAGTAAAAAATATAAAATTTCATTATCAACTATATTATGTACAAGCAAAACGTCTTTTATACATTATATTGTGCTACACGTATATTTTATCACGACATTTTATCTTGTCAATATATATATGAAATTATTTAGCTAATAATGCCAAATTTTGATGTCACTTTTTAGTTTCACTCTTCGAAAGCTTCTGTGAACACAGATTACAACCCTGGCAGAGAATTATCCGGCCTGAAAAAACATTTTTTATTGTCTCCATCAGCTCTTTATTTCTAAATTGTCCAGTGCAATGAATAACGATCTTCCTTGGGGCAAATGTAATCAACGAACTGACCAGCAAATCATCATAATTGATTTCTCCTTCTGAAATCTCATTCACATACTCCTGTATGCACTCATTGGTGATTTCCTTCTTTGATCCATCCAGCAGCATATACCTGTCGTCATAACCAACAATTACATGAACCGTATCAATCTTTGGCTCCTGAATATCGACAAAATACCTCAGCAGCCTGATGAACTCACGGTATTCCCGATCCATAAGGAAATCGTCCACGGCCTTATCCACCACATCCTCCAGATCCTTGATATACTCTTTGAGTCTGAAATTCACAAAGCCATCCAGAATAATGTTGTTGGTATTCTCGAAGTAGTCCAATAAACGCCTTACAATCACATTCCTTCTTCTGATCTGGAAAAGGTTGTTGAGAAAAGTCTTGTCTTCGTTTCTGATAATGTTAAGCGAACGGTTTAGTATTTCCCTTTTTTCTACAGCGTTAAAATAGCAGAAATTGCCATGGATAATTCTTGACAGGAGGCGTTCCTCGTATTGCCTGATAATGTAATCTGCTAATGCGTTGGATATATATGTTTTGAGCACCTTGTACGACTCCATGGATCTTTCGCGATAAAATCTGCCATCGTTCACAGTGCATATAATTGAAGTCGATCCTTCTGAATTTATCTCATTGATGGTGTAGCTGATCTTTTTGTTTTTCAATTGCCGGAGCTCATCCTTAATGTGCTGTATTACCTCGTCAGCGCTTCCGTTTACTCCGATGCAAAGAAACTGCATCGACTTCACATCCCTTCAAGTGCTAGTATGTGTCTTCGTAAAATGTTGTATGCAGCTCAGAATATATGCAAATAATCCCACGGCATCAGCAAATATCCCAGCTTTTGCATCATTCTAAGCTATATCTATTTTATTATATGTTGAAACAGTGAGTTAGTTACTGCGCGAAGTAACCATCAAAGGAATAATGGAGCCGATGTCTGTAACATCGTAATTAGAAAGCTCTATGATATTAATTTGCTTTTTTGATAAAAATGAAATGAATCTTTCACTGTCAACCAGTTTTTTCAGTGATCCGTTCACAGCGCAGGCCGTATCTGAAATCATAGCGCAGGCTCCGCCTATAAAGCCATAATTTAATCCGTTCAGTCGAATGGAACTCCCGCATTCAAGCATCAGGACATCAAGTCCTTTTTTTTCAGCAGCCTTAGCAATTCCGGCATCTGTGGTAACAATGGATTTCTCATCCACCGGCAAAATTGAACATTTTGCATATCCCTGCTCTGTATGGACAGGTTCGATGCCCAGCCGATCCAGATGATTAACAATTACCGGGTCGGTATACCGGAGGTTGTGAAAGTAATATTTACCGACTCTTGCCACATTGTACGCGATATCGCCGGGATAGGTTGCTGTAAGCGCTTTTTCACCCTGAATCAAAGAAAAGCCGCAATAGCGCAGTGCAGCCAGAAAGCCTGCATCCATTCCGGGCGCATGGATAATAAGATCTCCTCCGATATGATGAAGCATTATATCGGGATGACTGCTAACCGCGTCGTATAATGCTCGATGAGCTGGTAATCTCAGCTGCTTTACTCCATACCTCTCTAAACAGCGCGACGAAGCATCACTGATTCGGCTGTCGACGACGGCAAGAGAAACCGGCCTGTCAGGCAAGTTAGGATTAGCAAAAAAAAACATAAGTAAACCTCTCTAATTACTCTACTCCACTTAATTTACTTTTGTCAATATTTAGAACACAAAAACCGGTTGTTATACATAATATACAAGGGAGCCTTTCATTCACTCACTAAGTAGAATACAAAATCGATGAAGGAATCAATACTAACTGACGTTAGCCTCGGCTGGCGGCAGTTATTTAAATAAAAGGCCGGCAGCCTCAAGCTGCCGGTCTTTTGGTTTTACATTTTTTAACATACATGATTTTTTGATTTCTTGAAAGAATAAATAATCAAGGAGGGACGATTATGACAACTATCAACTGCTCCTCAGACTGCAAACATCAGATAGACGGTAAATGTATGCTGGAAGATGCAATCTTCAATTCTTTATCTATTGAAACAGATTGTGTCTATTTTGAAGAAAATCTCGGCAAAGGAAGTACTGGTGTAATTTGTAAAGCTATAGATGAATGATTTTCTATGAATATCGGCAATAATAAATTCACTAACAAAAATATGATTAAAGGAGATGTTTCGAATGAATAGAACCCCATTGGACAGACTTGCACTGGTGCTTGTCATCATCGGAGCTTTAAATTGGCTTTTGGTCGGTATAGTAAATTTCGACCTTGTGACTATGATATTCGGCGGAAATTTATTCCGCGGAACCCAGTCTATATTCAGCAGGATCATTTTTTCGCTTGTTGGCATCGCAGGTTTGTATTCCATCACGTTATTATTCAGAGAGAACCCTGCAAATGCAAGAGAGTAGCTGCTGTAGCATTATTTACCGTAATAAATCGGCCCTGTTTTACAAATCATAAGAGTACACTGCTAGATACGGCAGTGAATACGGTAACGAGGAGGGAACTATAATGGCAAATAACAGAAGTAAGACATCTTTTGAAAACATGAAGTACGAAATTGCCAACCAGGTAGGTGTAAACCTTAAGCAGGGTTACAATGGCGACCTCGCTTCGAGAGATGCCGGCAAAATAGGCGGCAACATTGTAAAGAAGGTATTTGAAGCTTATACCGGCAACACTTATCAGATTGAAAAGAAGTAAACTGCTCGGATGACTTTAGATCAACCAAGCTGTTCAGAAAACACAAGGGCTGTCGATTCATCGACAGCCCTTGTGCTTTAGGATGTTTTTGTATGCGCAGCATCCTGCATAAATTCATCCCCTGTGAAATACCTTAAAATGGGGGCGATTTTGTGCACATTCTTTTATTCTTTACCGGTCTTGCGATATTCTTGATGTTCATACTGTTTATACCGGACCTGTTTCCATTATGTTCCTGTTGTCACAAAAAGAAGTTCAGACCCTTTTTCAGGATACACAAAGCGGTAAGTATTCATCCGGGGTACAGCGGCAGCCGGTCTGTGTGCCGTAAATGCTCCAGGAAGTTTGAGATTGAAGACCTTCGGGATCTGGACCGGCTCATCAGTATCCGGAGAAAGGTAAAACTTGATCATCTTTCCAAAAATCTTTAGCTCTCAACAGTACAAACCTTATAAATCTGTGGGAGAAGATGACTGATTACAACAACGCTGTCCTTATAGAACAAAATATTGGTTTTGTATTCAATTCACCCCCTGTGCAGGATAAGGTCAAAGCCCGTTGTGTTTATCAAGTTTTATCTTCCTCCAGACTCTTAAAACAGGATGTCGATTGATCCGCGCCCGCTTGAGAGCGAGAGTGGATATTACAGCCTGCCTGTTATGAAGCCCGATGCAGGGATTGCAGCCGCACATGCCCATCCTACTTTGATTATTTGGCGTGTTTTTATAATAAAACACCCTCCTGTACGTATTTGATAAATATACATACAAGAAGGTGAATAGTTACCTGCTTCCTGCCTGCTCCCCGTCCACCTACTCCTCCTGCTCCCAGTTGTGGTAGACACTCTGGACGTCGTCCATGTCCTCAAGGTTTTCGATCAGACGGTCCATCTGCTCGATCTGCTTTGCATCAGTTAGCTTTGTCATTGTCACGGGGATCATGGATATTTCCGCTTCCACAAACTCGTAACCCTTGTTCTCCAGCGCTTCTCTGACTTTAGAAAAATCATTGGGCTCAGTGAGGATTTCATAATATTCATCTTCCGTCGAAAAATCCTCAGCTCCGGCTTCCAGGGCCTCCATCATCAGATCGTCCTCAGTAACCTTTTCGCTCTTTTCTACAAGTATAACGCCTTTCCGATTGAACATAAATGAAACACTGCCGGTCTGCCCAAGGTTACCGCCGAATTTATCAAAATAGTGCCGGACATCCCCTGCCGTTCTGTTACGGTTGTCCGTAGCAGCGTCTACAATGACCGCGACACCGCCCGGCCCATAGCCTTCGTAGGTTATTTCTTCGTAATTGTCGCCTTCGCCCTCGCCTGCAGCCTTTTTTATGCTTCTCATAATATTGTCATTTGGCATATTCGCCGCTTTTGCCTTTGCTATAACGTCCTTGAGTCTGGAATTGGCATCCGGGTTGGCGCCGCCTTGCTTAACGGCAATGGCTATTTCTCTTCCAAGCTTTGTGAATGCTTTTCCGCGCTGCGCGTCGGATTTTCCTTTTTTGATTCTGATATTTGCCCATTTTGAATGGCCTGACATAAATTTACCTCCAATATATAAAAGCTTTATTTCCGTAAAACGGAAAATATATTTACACCCGGTACGTGCATCCATATAATGGAATTGGTGTGTTTGATCATATATATCATAGCATACACAAAAAAAAAGATAAAGGGTGAGCTGTCATGCTCAAGGAGTATTTACTAATCGTATCCGGAATATTGATCCTATTGTTGCTGGCTGGTTGTACAGTTCTTTTTTACCTTCGCAGACAATCCATGATGAACGAAAAAATATTGTCTGAGCAGATTGATGCTCTCCAAAAATGTATAGAAAAGAACAACGATTTTTTTACAAATATAGCCCACGAACTCAAAACTCCGCTGAGTGTGGTCATCGGCGCTGTGCAGCTACTGGAGCTGAACACATGTCTCAGAGGCGTCAAGGAGAAGGGGCAGGAACCTGATAAGTCCGAAAGCAGATTGGAAAGGAGTATAAGTATAATCAAGTGCAATTGCTTCAGAATGCTCCGCCTCACGCACAATCTGCTGGACGTGACAAGGGCACAGGCCGGTTATCAAACACTCAACCCGGTTAATTGTGATCTGGATCTGCTGCTGGAGGAAATCGTTCTGTCCGTGAAGCCGTACGCAGAAGAAAGGCAGTTGGAGCTGAACTACAATCCTTCCCCCAGAAAAATCATCCTCGCTGTTGATATGGAAAAAATAGAACGTATCATATTAAATCTGTTATCAAATGCCATCAAGTTTACAAAACCGGGAGGTTCCATCTGTATCACCTCATATCCATCAAGAGGCAGAGCTTTCATCTGCGTTCAGGACTCAGGCGTCGGTATCCCTTCGGACAAGCAAAAAGAGATATTCGAACGATTCAGGCAGTCAGGCCATGCACCCAACATCGAACTGAAGGGAAGCGGAATCGGCCTCTCACTGGTCAAAGCCTTTGTGGATCTTCATAAAGGAAATATTACTGTCAAAAGTGAATTGGGCAAAGGTGCCGAATTCATCATAGACCTGCCCATAAGGCTCGTTAGCACAGAATCAGAGATACCTGCAGCAGCCGAATTGAATAGTGGCATCACAGAAGCCGCAAAGCTTGAGTTTTCATCCTTCAGTACCCTGACGACATAATCCGGCCTTAATGGACCGGCAGTTATATTCTTCATCAATGTTATTGTTTTTCAGTTATTCGCGAAACTGGCTGCGATAATTTGACGGTGTTGTACTTGCACGACTCTTAAACTGGCGAATAAAAGTCGACAAGTTCCAATACCCGCACATTTGAGAAATCTCACTCAAATTAATGTCTGTTGTCCTTAAAAGTTCTTTAGCACGCTCAAATCGCAATGTAGAAATATATTCCGACACAGTCTGTCCAGTATGCTTTTTAAAATAATGGCTCATATTGGAGGCAGACATTCCAAAGCTGGCAGCAAGGCTTTTCGCCGAGAATGAACCCTCATTATAGTGAGATATTATATATTGCATAACTTGATCGAACCCGCTTAGAATAATTTCTCTTTTCTGGGAATCTGAGTTTTCCTCCGTAACAGATATGGATTGAATCAATTCATCAGTAAGTATAATTGCAATTTTTTCTATATCTTCTTTTGAGTTAAAACTCGCCATATTAACGATTTCGGGATATTTGATGCCTAAGGCCGAAAATGAATAATTCATTTCCCGCATGGCCCTTAACGCTGTATTAATAATATCGAAGGAATAGCAGGTTGCAAAAAAAATATTCCTTGGCTGTGAAACATATTCTGTCAAGCTTGTAATTGTCTCTTTAATCTTTTGTTTATCGCCACACTTGATTGCATTATAAAACACTTCAAGTAAATAATCCGGATATTTAAATCTAAGAGTTGATTCAGAAATAATACTTTCGTAATAATTAATACTGCTTACGCCCTTAACGAGCTGATACTTGCTTGCAGTATCGGCCTGGATAAAAGACTCTGGAATTTCCATGACTGAGCAGACTTTTCCTATTCCAAAAGAAATTTTTATGTTATATGTGTATTCCAAAAGGTTTTTTAGGTATACATATTTCTCATCAAGATCCTCTAACTCTTCCCTGCTTCCTGAGAACACTACGCAAATTGAACCGCTGTCAGGAAGATTAACTGCAATACAATCTATATAGGCAATAAGGGTTTCTTTGATAAAGCTGGCAACCTCACCATGAAATCCTGGATCTATATAGTATTCACCATAATGTGAAATACCGCAAACAAGAGTCCTGAAAAATGGACCGGGCAGCTCAAGGTTTTCTAATACATCATCGGTTTGTATCTCCTCAAGATTGCAATACCCGCCATTTATAAGCTTAAAAGCCATTTTACTTTTTTTCTGAATATGCTGCATCTCTGTCATGTTGTTAAGAGCCTTTTCGGCCGACCCAAACTCGTCAAGTATTTCACGGGACTCTCCAAAAATCGATTGCGCAAGCTTACTTATCTTCCGAATAGGAGTATAATTTAACTTCATAAAATAAGAAATAAAAACGCTGCCAATAAGAACAATAAGGGCAATAAATACATAGGAGCGGTTCTTGTATGTTTCTATTGGTGCAACAATGCTCTGATAGGGAATCAAAGTAACATATTTCAACGAGCTTACCTCTGAGTTCGTATAATATGAAAAGATCTCCTGTCCATTAATTTCAATATTATCATGATTGCTTCCAGTTCTATTAACATGTTCGTTCCAAACAGTCCATACCTTGTCGGAAAAGCTATAGTCGGAAGAATATAATATGTTGTTCTTATCGTCAGCAATTACTATACAAACACCAGATTTCTGGGCAAACTGGCCGAACAACTGGCTGATTGTCTCAGTATTGATTTGATAGCAAATCGAGGAGCGCGGAGCTAACTGGCCTCTTTTGTCAGTGGTGACATAGGTTAGAACTTTCTTCCCGTCCTCATCGCTTTCCTGCTCAGGAAGCCAATACATATACATGTTTTGGAGCAGCATAACAGGGATATCATCTTCCAGATAGTAATTACCTCCAATAAAAGTGCGAAAAGTTTTATAATTGTATACTGTTGTCGGCATATAAACAAGTTTGATTTCGTCATTTACATAAAATATGTTGTCAACAAAGCTATTTGTGTAAGTTACGGTAGCTAGTTTGCCTGTAACATCATACATGTTCCCAAACTCCTTCTTTATGTATGAGGTTGTAAATGTCGTGGAATTGAACATCAGATGTGAACTTGCGGTCATTTCGCTTATAAAAATATCAAATGTGTTTTGCATACGATTTAAAAGATTTATTTGCCCTGTGATTAGTTCGTTGTTAAAAAAAGTTGAAAATGAATTAAACAATACAGTGCCAAGAATAAATACCGGCATCAGAATAATAACAATATATGAAATAAGAATGCTGCGGAATGCTTTTTTCCTTTTCATGTCCTCTCCTTTGCCGGGTCACTAACGAATGAGAACGTAAAGTTGTATCTGCAATAGCTTCTATGATTTATAAGTAAGCCTTCATATAGGGTCAGGCTATGCCTAATAATATAAATAAACGACTTACTCAAGTCAAGTATGCACTGTGTATGTGTGCTATGCGACATTTCTTAAAAGTTCATTCTATCTTTCGCGGCACTATAAATTCATTCAGCTTGTCCGGGAAATTTACGGTCATTCCATCAACACCGCAAATAATTGCGTGTTTCATCAAATCTGTGTCTTTAACGTCCCAGCCTCTCACATTAAATCCTTTCTGCTTTGCATACATAACACGTTCCTTCGTGAGATTTCCAACTCTTGGACAAATCTGTTCAATATGATTATCTTCAAGTATTCTTAACGTCTTGTCATCAATATACTCAGTAAGATATCCAAGAGGTATTTCTTTATCATGGTTTCGTATACAGGTGAGGTGCTCAAAGTTAAATGATGTAATAGTTACCCGCTCTCTGCATTTAAATGCATCTATCATTGAGAGAATATCACGTTCAAGGCCATTGAGTTTAACTTCAATTGCAAGAAAAATTTCCTTTGCTGAAAAGTACTTTAAAAAATCCTCAAGCAAAACAATTTTTTCATTCCTGTATCTGGTACTTTTGTAACTGCCGAAATCAAGCTCCAATAGCTCTTCATACTTAAAATCGGTTACGGGTCTGTCAATCCCTACGATTCTTTTCATCGTATCGTCATGGAACAGAACAAGCTTGTTGTCAGATGTTCTCTGGACATCTGTTTCAATACCATTTGCACCCATTTCCATAGCCATGTAAAATGCAGCCATCGTATTTTCCGGAGATCTCTCAGACGCTCCCCTGTGCGCGTAATTAATCATAGTATATATCCATCCTTTTTTACCGGAATGCAGCTTTGACGCTTTACTTTTATCAAACGCAAAGCTGCAACTCCGGCACTGTTTTAAGATCAGTTCAAACGTACTCCATCCTTTTTGAGTTGAGCTTGGAGTGTTTCTAACTTCAACTGCCTGAAGCTTTTCTTCTCTCTGACTGAGAGTGCTGCTGCTGTTCCAGCAGCCTGACCCGTTGTTGCACAGCAAACCATCATACGGACGGCCCCGAATGCATCTGCCTCACACGATACACATCTTCCGGCAACGAGGAGATTTTCCAGTCCTTTTGGCAGTAGTATACGGTATGGAATCTGAAAGAAGCTATCGTCCTTAGGATTAATGATTGTTCCGAAAGGATCAATAAATGTTGTGAATACACCGACAGAATCTTTAAAAACAGCCTGCTCTAAAACATCCTTCTTTGAGAGGCTATACTCACCAATAATTCTGCGGGTTTCACGAATACCAATCTGCCCTGCAATCGAACGAAGCCAGCATCCTTCAAACCCAATTTCTTTGCCATATTTGCGTAGAACATCAATTGCTCTCATAACCTGCCAGCGCCCATGAATCTCGGCCATAGTCAAGTCAAAGACATTTGTACCGTCAATCCCACGTTCAAGTGTGAGGTTAAAACTGGTTATATCACCATTAGGCAATACTGTTTTATACGCCCCACCCTTTCGCTCCAAGGGCCATTCTCCGTCTTCTGCGGCAAGGATGAAGGGCGCTCTCAGGCCGTGAGTAGCAGGATAATCTAGAGAAGAATGAGCTGCAATATAGTTGTTGAACTTATCAATATCAACCCCACTCACCCCGAATACCATCGTCACAGGCTGTAAGCTGCCGTCTTCATCATTTCCCTTTTTAAAATCCGCACCTGCAAAAGCCGCTATATCGCCATCCCCGGTAGCATCAATAACCCGTTTGGCAAGTACTGCCCCACATCCGGATTTGCTTTCAAACACGACACCTTTAACGCAGCCATCTTCTGATATAACACCAACCGCTAATGAGTGTAACAGCGGACGAATACCGCATTCATTTATCCAACAGTCGAGAAGGTATTTGTATTTTTCCGGATTCAGAAAATGTCCTGTTCCACGGTAGTCATCCTGTACTCCAGCAAACTCTATCATTCGATCCTCTATTTCCTTGGGAATCCCTCCGGAAATAACAGTTCTGGGATTCATGTAGAAGGTATAGGACTCTACCTGCCCTACCGATAACGCACCTCCAAAGCATCCATATCGTTCCGCCAGCATTGTCTGGGCGCCTGTACGAGCAGAGGCAACAGCAGCGGCTATACCAGCCGGTCCGCTTCCTACCACAAGAACATCTGTTTCAGCAATAACAGGTATTCTTCTTTCAGGCATAGTTATATACTCTGTCGCTTTTTTTGTTTGCTGTTTAATCTGTTTCATTGACTTGCCTTCTTCATATCAAAATATTCCTGCCATAGCTTCGTATACTCACTTACTTTTAGCTGCTCACATGTTTTCAGGTGATTCTGCCATCCGGCTTCATCTATGCCGTCTACTATTGATGTCGCCATAAACTTCCTCATGTAATTGTTTATGTCAACAAAAAGGAGATTCCTTTGATTCATACGCTCAGGGTTTTCCACACCATTTGGCATAACAGTTACAGAGTATGGCAGACAAAGAGCGATACCGGCGAGCTTTTTCTGATTTCTTGCATCGGGAATTTCTATGCTGGAATACTTCGACCATTGATACATCGGGCTGCGATCCCCACCGGCTACAGTAAATTTCATATAAGCAAGGCTGGCACCTTCAGTTACATATTCAGTAGTTTGTTCCCATTTATCACCGGAACGTTTCCATGCTCCGCCGAATTCAGGGCCATACATCCATGACATAGCTATCTCCAGAGATGAAATGTTATAATCATAATATCTTACAAGCACCTCAGGATCTTTACAATTTTTCGTAATTGCAAAACCTTCCATTTGCCCAAGCGGTTCGCGATTTATTGACCATAATTGCGTTCCATCGGGACCTTTCAAAGGCTCTAAAATCTCATACTCGGCAAACCTGGGATCAATCGAATCAGGACTCCAGAGCAAAATGGATCCGATAATCATATCCTTGTTCTGTCCCTTGGCATTAACCTGAGCAGCATCATGTGTAAATATCTCATTGTCCAAAAGCCCTTCCGCATACAGAGAATGCAGCCATTTCAACGCCTCAAAGTATCCTGGCTGTATTCCGGTGAAAAGAACTGTTTCTCCATCCAGAGAAAACACATGATCGTCGTTCTCTACAACACCAAAAGATCCGAACATCGGGTATATTGTAGATTCAGCAGTATGTGTGCCCGCAAGGAATGGGATTTCGTCGGCAATGCCGTTTCCGTTGGGATCTCCATTTTTAAAAGCTCTCAGCACATCCACAAATTCATCTGTGGTTTTGGGCATTGAAAGCCCCAGTTTGGATACCCATTCCGGGTTCATCCATAAAGAATGCCCTATTTGCTTAGCCGGACTGTCCTTACCGGTAGGTAAGCTGTAAATATCTCCATCCTCCGCGGTAATCGCCATTTTTATCTTTTTGTCAGTTGTAAGCATTTCTTTTATGTTAGGTGCATACTTTTCAATGAGCTTTGATAACGGTGTAAAAAGCTCAATATTTGACATTGTGTCTACTCCGCTCACACTGCTGAAAGCATCTGGAAGGTTCCCTGAAGCGATCATGATGTTAACCTGCTCATCCCAACCGGCTGAAGGAATATCCATCCACTCAATGTGGATGTTAGTAGCCTCTTCGGCCATTTTCGAAGCTTCCTTATCTGCAAACCCGTTCTCACTTTTCGGGTCTTTTTCGACTGCGATTACGTATGTCTTCTTTTCTTTTAAAATCGGCAGGCCTTCTTCGTTCATATTGCTTTCTGCTTTATCATTGACGTTTGTTGAACTGTTTTCAGTGGAAACAGAAGAATCCTGTTTTGTACCTGATTTATCTGATGCGCATCCAGAGAAAAGAACAAGTACGATAGTCATAACAATACAAATTAGTCTTTTCATTTTTTACTTACCTCCAAAAAGTCTATTAAATCTCAAATTGTGCTTATACTCTTCATCCCGTAGGTTCCCATAAAATGCTAAGTTTTTCTTTTCTGAATTCCTTACTTCATCTTTTGAATATCTGTGTCTTATAATATTACCGACATACACATTATTTCTTTAAGATACTTCTATATGCATACCCCCTCAGTTTTATATGGGCCTATCTGATTTTTGACACCTCCCCTCAAATTACGCCGTTTGAAATGCTTTGCTTATCCCTTTATACTCCCGACCATTACACCCTTAATGAAGAATTTCTGTAAAAACGGATACAGTAATAACAAAGGAACTGATGCGACAATTATCACTCCATATTTAATAGTCTCCGCAAGTCTTTGCATCTGAACGAGCTCCTCAGAACTTACTCCATCAGTCACTATCATCTGGGACGAAATAAGGATTTCACGCAGGACAAGCTGCAGAGGATAAAGCTTCTGATTATTTAAATAAATAAGGGCATTGAAGTACGAGTTCCATTGGTTTACCGAGTAGAAAAGAACAAGAACAGAAACTATCTCCTTAGAAAGCGGAAGGACAATGCTAAAAAAGAATCTGCCAGTTCCGCACCCATCTATTCTAGCCGCTTCAAGAAGTTCACCAGGAATCTTTGACATAAAAAAGGTAGATGTAATAATTAAATTATAAACCACAAACGAGCCAAGCAGGACTAAAACAAAAGGTGTGTTAATAAGCCCAAGGTTTTTAACCACCATATAGGTCGGAATAAGTCCTCCGTTAAAATACATAGTAAAGACCAGTGATTTCATAAAAAAATTGCGGCCCGGAAGATCCCTACGCGACAAAGCATATCCTCCCAGAACAGTTAGAATAACACCCAATATTGTACTTCCAGTGGTGTAAAATATCGTATTTGCATACCCCGACCAGATTCTTGAATCCCGCATAATTTGTTGATATGCGGTGAGCTTTGGGTTAACAGGAAGAAGCAGTACTTTTCCGGAATTTATAGCAGAAGGATCGCTTAATGATGCCATAAACACGAAATAAATTGGATATACAGTAATTATTGTCGCAAGAATAGCAAGGAAATTCATCATAAAATCAAAGTACCTGTCCCCAGCTGTCTGTCGTATCTTCCATGATCTTTTGCGAAGCATCTTATTCCTCCTCACCATAAGCTTTTTCCCGACAACGTCCTGGAGACCTTATTCACAGTGACCAAAAGAGTCAGGTTTATTATGTTATTGAACAGACCAATTGCAGTAGCATAACTATACTGGGCATTTCGGATGCCCGCCTTGTAAACGTATGTGGCAATAATTTCACTACGCCCGAGGTTTAGATCGTTTTGCAGCAGGTACGATTTCTCAAACCCGATGCTCATAACATTGCCAACATTCATAATCAACAGGATAATAATCGTCGGCATAATCGCAGGCAAGTCAATATGCCATATACGTTTTAGTTTACTGGCTCCGTCGACAACAGCAGCCTCATGTAGTTCACCGCTTACACTTGTTAATGCTGCAATATAAATAACAGCCTGATATCCCGTTCTCTGCCAGATAGAAGACCAGACATAAATAGATTGGTAGAGATTTTCTTTCCCAAGCAAAGCGGCGGGCTTGAGACCAAAAAGAGCACCGATTTGATTGAATAGCCCGTTAGGACTGCAGAAAATAATCAGCATCCCTGCAGTAACAACTACCGAAATAAGACGCGGGGCATACGTAGCTGTCTGCGCAATCTTTTTAAGCGCGGGAAACGTCGTATAATTCAGTATCAGTGCCAAAATTATTGGGAAAGGAAAGCTTGCAACAATTAAATAGAAGCTAAGCGTAATTGTGTTGCTAAGTAGAGCACCAAACTGATATGACTCAAAAAAACGCTGAAAATGAGTTAATCCTACCCATTCACTATTCCAAATTCCAAGAGCAGGCTTAAATTCTTTAAATCCAATAATGATTCCGTACATCGGTGCATAATTGAATATTATTACATAAAGCAAGCAGGGTAAAAGGAATAGATACAGTACCCAATTCCTTTTGATGATTTCAATCATCTTCTTAAAAGATTTGTGTTGGCGTTTTTCTTTGATTCCTCGATTTCTGATCTCATAGCTGAAACTCATTAACTCACCTCATATAAACACTTGTTACTTGCTATTTTATCTACACAAAATTAGCAATTCCATAAGCATTTTATATAGTGAATTATCATTAATTGAAAACCGCCAATATATTATTATCTGTTGAATTGTTTTTGCATTTATTGAAGAGGAAAATGCGTCAGCGCAAAGCAACCAGTACGCAGGCCAGAACATACGTCAGTCCTTTGGATGTCGCAAATTCGAGGAGTTCATCATCATAGGTCCCAGGCTGGAACCAGATGTTTTTAATGCCAAGTTGAGCGGCTTCCTCCAGAATTGGCCTGCCTCTCTTTGGCGAAACGACCATGTCAATTACCTCCGGCTTTTCGGGGATAGAACTCAAATCCTTGTAGCAAGGGATTCCTTCCAGTGTCTCATATTTAGGATTGACAGGATATACCTTATAACCACGTGAAATCAGTTTGCGTAGAATCCTGTTTCCGAATTTTTCGGGGTCTTCATTGGCGCCGACAACTGCCCAGCACTTTTTCCCCAACATTTGCTCCTCAATCATGCGATCACACTCCTTCCATAATGTACGTCTTATTACCCGCGTCAACCGATGCCTGTGCACTTGTTGCCTCAGTGATCAACGCGGCAAATTCGTCAAACTCATCGATAGGTATATATACAATCAACTCGACATCCTGAGCATACACCGTATCCTTGATCCTGTATCCTCTAGATGCGGCCAGTGCCTGCACCTTTCCAAACAGCGAGTAATCCATCACTATGCGTGCTTCAACACACAGCTTCCTTCTGACAATCCCGGCGGCTTCGATCCCAAGAGAAGCGCTTTTCCCGTACGCTCTGACCAACCCGGAGGCTCCAAGCAGTGTCCCTCCAAAATAGCGGGTGACGACAACAGCGACATCCTGTACGCCAAGCTTCTTCATTGCCTCCAGCACAGGCATGCCGGCTGTTCCCGAAGGTTCGCCGTCATCGCTGAACTTTTGCAATTCCTGATTACCACATATATAGTATGCGTAAACATTGTGTGATGCATTCCAATATCGGGTTTTCAGGCCATTTATAAAATCATACGCCTCTTCTTCCGAAGTCACAGGCTTTACAGTTGCAATGAACCTGGACTTTTTCTCTTCCAGCTCTGCGGCAGCTTCTCCCGAGACCGTCAAATATTCCTTGCGCATAAATACCTCTTGATAAAATAAATGATAACAGCAACTCCTGTTATCATTTATTTTACAATAATTTATTAATAATTTCGATACTGCTGTTCCCCTTAATATATCCTAAACGGCTACCGAAGTAATTTCCTTATACATTCTGTATGACAAATTCAAAAGAGCCTTATCCTGGCTATATGTAACCAGTTTCATGGCCTCCTCAACTTCAAAATACCCCGCATCAATAAATTTGTCCTGATCATTAATTTTGTAATAAAGATTGTTCGACTTCATAATGTACCAAATAATTTTATTACAGACCGGTTTCTGACGTGTTACGGAAAAGAACTCATAGTTGGTATGCCCTGCTGTAGAAATGATTTCTGACGCTATGTCGCCTTCTTCTTTGACTCTTCTGAGTGCTACTTCGTTGGGCAATTCACCGCTTCTGACCACACCCTTTGGAAAAACCCATTCATCCTTCTCATTTCTCAGGATAAATACCTTGCTCCCGCAGAAGACAATGCCCCCTGCGCAGTTTCTCACTAACATATAAAGGTCCCTTCCTTTCACCCGGACGTTTCAAAAAAGTATGAAACGCTGCCGTTATTTTAATATTATGATACTGTATACTTAAATTTTATTCAACTTTCATAAATGTTCAAAAGATATTTTCTCTACAGTTTATTAACATTATCATAACAAAAGGAAGGTTTCTCGTTCTATTCCTGTCAAAACCCTTTTTCATCCAATTATGCTAATGTTTTATTGTCCTTCATTCGTTCAGAAATTCTGGGGTACATAATCCGGAAGCTTTTTATCGACAAATCTGATGTCCAGCCGTGCAAACCGCTGCAGTCCATTATAAAGTTCGATATCCGGCCATCCCCCCTGGATAAGCGGACGTGCGTATTCCAGGAATCCGTCCGTCACATCTATTCCATTGGCAGCAATCCATTCCTTTGGCATGAACCTTACGGAGTTTGCCACTACATCCAGCTTTACCTTGTCATACAGCACATTATAATCACTGCCGGGAGCCCTGAGTATGGTAGCCATCCAGCCCGTGCCGTCTTCAATTGCGATTTTAACCGCCTTGCTCCCAACCTCGTAAGCCTCATCCAGATCTACCGGAGACGCATGAATCGATGCAGAACGCTGCAGCACACCTGGCAGTTGTCCTGTAACCTGTCCTCTGGCTTTTATCCCGTTCTCATTTAAATAGTTGACGACCACCTGAGATACAGAAGTCCTGCTTGCACCATATTCAATATGACCGAAGGCATCGCGGGCTTCACCGAGGTTTCCAACGTCAAAGCCTTCGTTGACTACCACCATACAGCGTCCCGAACGTATTAACTCTCTGTTTACGTTCTCTGCAAGAGTCTCAAGGTTATGTCCCGATTCCGCCATATAAAGCTGCAGAGGCATTTCTCTATACGGATCAGCTAATCTGGCCGCGGCCGTAATATAACCGGATTTCCTGCCCATTGCCTGTAATACGGAAACCGCTTCCGAACCACACATCCCCCTGTTCTCTTCATTGACATTCTGTATCATGTGCGCCCAATACCTTGCGGCGCTGCCATAACCGGGCGTATGATCTATAATTGTAAATTTATCATCTCCAAGATCATTGTCGATTGTTTTAGGCACTCCGGCTACAACCAGCTCAAGTCCTTTTTCCTTAGCCAGCCTTGAAACCTTGTCTGCAGTATCCATAGAGTCATTTCCGCCGATATAGAAAAAGTATCCAATATTATGTTCTCTTATCACATCAAGTATCCTGTTAAAGTCCTGCGACTGATGCGCACCCAGCTTATATCTACATGTGCCGACCGCTCCCGCCGCAGGAGTCCTGCGCAGCCGTCCAAGCTCTTCGGCCGGCTGTTTTCCCATGTCTATAAGTTCTTCAAGCAGCACCCCTTCAATCCCATGCCAGCCGGCATAGACATTTCCAATATGATCCGGAAATGAAAAGCAGGCTTCTATCACTCCCTGCAATGAAGCATTTATTACCGGTGAAGGTCCGCCCGATTGAGCAACCAGTGCGTTTTTTTTCATATGCTGCCTCCCGAAGTAGTAAAAATTAATGAGTTCATTATATCATGATTTATCATAATTAGATGATTTTTATCACCGATTTAGCTTATCTCATTAACTTCATGGATGCTCCTGCCTTCATCTTCAGATAAACTTTTAGCAGAAAATGCCGATATAAATAGGTACAGCTAAATAAACAATTAAACGCTAAGCGCGATTGTATCAGTAAAAGAGGTGTCTGCCATGGAAGGCATAGTACTCGTAATGGATTATTCAGCATATGAACGGCAAAAAATCCGCCATATCATAGAAAAAGCAGGCCGCTTTGACATCATCGAGGTTGGAGATATAAAGCAATTCAAGCTTTTGGACCCAAACATCGAAGATTTGAAGCTAATTGTTATGGATTTGGCATTTCCCGGTGAAGCGGATGGTTTTGATGCGCTTAGCAGAATTAGATCTTCCAATGGCAGAAATGTCCCCATTATCGTCATGTCCCAGTCCGGAAGGCCGGAGCTTAAGCAGGAAGCTTTGAAATATTCCGTAAACGACTATATAGTTAAGCCCTATCAGGTGAAAAGGCTTGAAAATTCCATCGGAAGCTTCCTTCCAACTGAAAATGAATTTTTCTATGATACGGGAAAAATAAGCGACATCAACATGTCGTTCGACAGTTATATACAGCGGGAAATTAAGTTTTCCAACCGCAGCGGCGCTCCGTTATCAATAATACTGATTACAACGCTTCAACTGAGTGCTAAAGCAGAGAGCAGTCAGAGTGTTCACGACGATTATAGAACATCAATTTTTACAATGGCAGCCAGGAATGCACGAGATGCCCTTCGGGCAACAGATACAATCGTATTGAACCAAAATAGAGATATACTCATCGTACTCCCCTGTACCGACGAAGCCGGCGCCCGTATGGTGTCTGAAAAAATAAAGAAAAGCATGGATATGGAATTCAGAAAAATGAATATTGATCGAAATGAATACATTTATCCCGTATATGTAACCTTCCCTACAGATGGAAGCAGTTTTCAAATGCTAATGCAAAAAGCATTTAAACGTGTATCGGACAAGGAAATGCTGGAGAAAATCGTCTCAATCCCGACAGATACAAGAAGATATGCCGACAAAAGCTATAACAGGTACCGAAGATGGTGGTAGTTAAACGGTAGTAACAGTAGCTCAAACAGCCTGTTCCTTCACCTCCGGCCTGTATGCCCAAAGCCGCCGCCTCTGTCCTCACCTATTTCACGCGGATTAGGATGGGGAATGAAGTTGGCTCTCTTATACTCGCAAAAGACCATTTGGGCAATTCTTTCACCTTTTTTTATGTATATTGTGCCATAGGGATTGCCCAGGTTGTCGATATATACCTTTTGCTCCAGAATCTGAAGCGGGCTTTGCCCGTGACCAGCCCCGGACGCATGGGCGAGCAGCGGGCTTTGCCCGTGACCAGCCCCGGAGAGATACTCAGACAGGCTGATTTCTTTATAGCTTTCGCTCAGTTCCTCCAAAATCTGTGGCCTTTGGAGGATCTGCCAGGGCAGGTTGGCAATATTATATGTGTTCTGCATCAGAACTCCTACCGTATCACGATAGTCACTGTCAATGGTGCCCGGTCCATTTGGAATGCGAAGCTCTGTCTTGAGCGACAGGCCGCTTCTTGGTCTGATTTGCGCTTCAAACTCTGCGCCTATTGCCATATTGAAATCCAGTGGCATGATTTTAGTCTCACCGGGTCTGATCGCCATATCCACCGTAGCATACAGATCACAGCCAGCAGAGCGACTGGAAGCATATTGCGGGATTTTACCCTCACCTTCAACCTTAATGTAAACATCAATTGTATTCCTCATCTGCGCTGTTTCCTCCTTATACACCCCTGTAGTAATGACCTTTAGTGAAGCCTTCTGCTTTAATGCGTTCCACAAGAGCACTATGTGATGCCATCTCATCACTGTCGCCGGCTGCCGCCGCTCTGAACAACTGAACCAGCTCTTTTAATTCCTCCGGCCGCTCATCCAGAATATATAGCCTGAAAATGTTTATTCCGGCTTTTCTGAGACCGTTTATCCCATCAGGCACAAAAAGCACATTGGAATTTAAAATAGTACTTCTGCAATCCACCGCATCACATAATATGGGGAATTCAATTCCAAGCCTGTCCTTCAGCATGTACTCCCCCTCCCTGCAGCAGCCGCTGCATTTTGAAGAAGCGTTGTACCCACCTGCGGCACAGCCCACAGGACAGTACTCACTGATCATAAGAGGCAGCCTGCCGTAAACCGCAGCTTCCAAAGCCGGGCGGGACAAAAGGCTTGAAGAAAGTTCATGAATTTGCTGCAAAGTCATTTCAAGAGAAAGAGCAGCGCTCTCCAGGCCAAGCTCTGACGCTTCCCTTACGGACAAGGCGTTGAACAGATTCATCGAAATATCTCCTGCCAACCGCAAACCCTTCTCTCTGAATCCGGCAAATGTACCAACGTTCCCTGCAAGTATTCCATCAAAGCATGAATCCTCAGATACCCCGAAACTGCCTGGTTCTCCTGTTCTTCCGGGTTCTCCGGCATTTTCCAATTTCTTAAGGAATCTTTTAATAAGTTCTTCATAATTCCCCCGGGTGATAGAAGGTATCCACCCAAACACCTGCACACCTTCTGTTTTCAGAGAGGATACAACATCCCTGAATCCTGGCTTTTCAAATGCCGCAAAAGGCAGATAAACTCTATCTGCGCCTAGGCCTGAGAGGTTTGTATTCCGGTTCCATTTATAGAAGTAGAGTGAAATAGCAGAACGATCAGCTTTCAACGACCCTCCGCGAGCATAATATCGCCCCTCCGACGATTCGGACTGTTTGAGCAACAGTTCGGTTTTCGGGAGTAACGGTTCGGATTGTTGGTGTACTCGATCAGGCTGCCTTAGTATTTCATCCAGCCGCCCGGATATATCTACATCTGCGCGCTTTCCCGCATATCTGTCGGCTCTGGCTTCCAACAGCCTGTCCAGAACTTGTCGTCTGACTTCATTTATCTCACTGACAGGAATGGACAAGCCATCCTCAATATCTACCTCCAGATTCCCGAAGCTAAAGGGTGTCGCACCTGTTTTACGCAGCTGCTCCTCCAGCCGCTCCGGCACTAAAGGCCTGTTTATTGCCTTATCTGCCAACACTGTTCCAGCGGCCGTTAATCTGTGTCCACTGTGATCATCCACCTCTATTAAAAGCGGTTTTCCCTCTCTTAAGGATACCCGCCCCGTGATTTCGATTCGTTTGTTGTTTTTTCCCGAGAATGACTCACGGGCAATCCTGTTCAGCCTAATGTCTGTCGTCTTATAGACACAAACGCCGGTTGCTATCCTGCCCCGGATGGGACCGATTTGAACAAAATCACCTTTCCCGGCGGACTTCAGCTCCTGCTTCCCTTTTCTGACAGAAGCAACCGTACCGCCAGGACTGTCGGAACTGCCTGTCCAGACCTCAACCCCATCGCCTGTGGAAATGCTATCCTCCAGCCTTATACTGATCATCTGTGAACCGCTGTCATATGCCGCCGTCTTCCCAAGATAAATACCGCTGTTATTCGGCTTCTCACAGCTCATCATATCGGCGCCGGTCTTCCCCTTCATATAGCCGGAGGAAAACCCGCCTCTATTGAAAATCTGCAAAAGATCGTGCCGGTCTGCCTGATCTATTTCCGGCTGTCCAGGCTCCCCCCGGCTAATCCTTCCCATAGCAAGATCGATATATTTTCTATAAATCCGCACCACTGTGGCAACATATTCAGGACTTTTCATCCTGCCTTCTATTTTTAGGGCACTTATTCCCGAGGACAAAATATCCCCGATGAAGTCCAAGGAGCAAATATCCTTCGGGCTCAAAAGATACGAGTTTTTTTGTGTGCCCGCCTGACATGAACCTACCAGTTGATATGGCAGCCTGCAGGGCTGAGCACATTTCCCCCGATTCCCGCTTCTGCCGCCGATCATACTGCTCATAAGGCATTGACCCGAATAGCATACGCAAAGAGCTCCGTGGATAAACGCCTCCACCTCAAGTTGGGTATGCCGCGCTATATTCGACATCTCCTCCAATGTTAATTCTCTTGCCAGCACAACTCTGCTCAGGCCCATTTTTTCAAGAACACGTACCCCTGACAAATCATATACCGTCATCTGCGTGCTGGCGTGGAGGGGCATGTCAGGCATTATATGACGCAGTGCGGCGACCAGTCCGAGATCCTGTACAATAATGCCGTCAATACCTGCATTTCGCGCTTGTACGGCAAACTTGAGCGCCTGCTCCATCTCATGGTCTGATAATAGCGTGTTTAATGTCAGATAAATGCTGACACCTCGTGCATGAGAATAATTCAGTTCCTCCCTCAGAACATCAATATCAAAGTTGTCCGCCTGCTGCCTGGCATTGAATAGCTTTCCGCCCAGATATACGGCGTCAGCGCCGTTTTCCACAGCCGCGTGCAGAGCCTCCCGGCTTCCTGCCGGAGCCAGCAGTTCAATTTGTTTTTTCATCATTACTCCATAGTTTAAGCAGATTTCAATTGTTTATAACGACCTAATTCAAAACAATTTTTTCGTTTGCCGAAAAAATTTATTTCATAAGAGGAGTTTCAACGAGGCACCGCAACTTATAGAAATGGGGATATCTTTGTTGCCTCGTTATTAACAAAAAACCGCTCCGCAAAGAATATCTCTCAGCGAAGCGATCATATTGACATTATATGCTACTCCCTTACTTTTTCGGTCTTGTCCAGCAAATTGCGAACCTCGCCAAGCTCCGCTTCCCGCTTGGCCAACTCCAACTTAAGGCTTGTATTCAGGCCACTCAATGTTGAGTTTTCCTGCATCAGTCGCTGTCTGGCCTCTCTGAGTTCTTCCAGTTCCTCAAGAGCCTTTTTCAGCTCTTTTTTAGTGTTAAGCTCGCTTTCGCGGCATTTGAACAAATCATCACAAACATTTATGGCCGTAAGAACAGCAGCTAATGACGTGCTCAGTTTGTTGTTGACCCTCATGATATCCGTCATTTTTTTGTCGATATAGTGTCCGATTTTATGTATATATTCTTCCGGTTCCACTCCGACTATAGTATAATCTTTGCCAGCTATTCTCAGCTCTACCTTGTTTTTGGAAGTCAAAGCAATCAGCATCCTTTCGGCAGCGCTCGTAAAGATCAAGCTTTTCTATCAGGACAGCCCACGTTTGAGTCATCGCAGGACTGTCCCATATCATTATACTATATTGCGGCAAAAAAGCATATAATTTATCGTTTTTGATATTTTATTATCGATTTTTGCTTTGTTAAGCAATCTTACTATTGATATTATGCCTCTTTTTCTTCCGGCTTTACATCTTCTTTCACTTCTGCATAATTTCTCAATATGTTCGTAATGTCAATGCCGGTCAAACCTTTGACCGTTTCAGGCAGTTGGGCAAGAATGTTGGTAACATCCTTTGTAATCTTGGAAGCCCCTGAATCGCCGATCATGACAATTTTTTCCGTCTTGGACAATGGCTGCGCGATAGCTGATGCAATCTGCGGCAGTTTCTCGATGACCATCTGGGCGATTGCAGCATCGTTGAACTGCTTATAAGCTTCCGCCTTTTTAGCCAATGCAATGGCCTCCGCTTCACCCTTTGCCTGAATGATTTCAGCTTCAGCAAGACCGGCCGCTCTAATAGCCTCTGCCTTCGCCATTCCTTCCGCTTTAATTGTGTAGGATTCGGCCTCCGCCTCCTTGGATTTTTTTACCCTATCGGCCTCGGCTGTGATTTCCGTCCTATATTTTTCTGCTTCCGCAGGCTTTCTGATCATAGCGTCGAGTTCCTTCTCTTTTCTCAGCGCCTCTTGCTCCTGAAGCTCGATCTCCTTCTGCTTCTTTATGATTTCAACCTTCATGGCTTCCGCCTGAACATCCTGCTGGATAACATATTTTTTCTTGTCGTATGAAAGGTCTGATTCTGCCTTGATTTCATTGATTGAAGCCTGGTAATCTGCGACCTTCATTTCTTTGTCTCTGTTTGCTTCGGCTATCCTGGTTTCAGCAAGATACTTGGCTGTCTGACCTGCCTGCATGGCTTCAGCACTTTTAACGTCAGCATCTCTCTTTGCCTCAGCCTGGCCGATGACCGCATCTCTCTGAACTCTTGCAATCTGGGCTTTACCTAAGCTTTCAAGATATCCATTTTTATCGGCAATCTCTCTGATAGTGAAGGAAATAATTTTAAGTCCCATGTTCGCCAGATCACCGGCAGCAAGCTCCTGTACCTTCTGCGCGAATGCGTCCCTGTTCTGGTTAATCTCTTCGACGGTCAGATTTCCGACGATGGAACGCAGATGGCCCTCAAGCGTCTGTGTTGCAATACGTTTGATTTCTTCTTCTTTAAGGCTCAGGAACTGCTCTGCTGCAGTTGCTATCGCTTCGTGAGACGAATCGATCTTGACCTGTGCTATACCGTCAACAGTTACTTGAACACCTTGAGAGGTATAGGCGCTCGAGCTCACGTCAAGCGGCATGATTCTCAGCGAAATTGTCTTTGCGATTTCCAAAACAGGCCAAACAAAGGTCGCCCCACCGCGTACAATCCTGAATCCTACAATCTGTCCGCTGGGAAGTCTCTTTTTGCGTCCCGATACGATCAGTGCCTCGTCCGGTCCCACCTTAACATATCTTCCGACAAATACGGAAATGAGGATAAAGATAACGACGACCAGCACTATTGCAATCAAGACAGGTATTAAAAATTCCATTAAAATTCCTCCAATTTTTATTTATTTCCAGCATCACTGCGTGGAGTTTCACGTTTGGTATCAATGAGCTCTTCCTCGATTGTTTCGATATCATCGAGGGTCAGCTTACGCTGCACATATGCAATATTGGTCGATATTTCCCTGATGATGACCACAGAGCCTCGCCCAATACCTTTGCCGTCAGTAGATCTGGCAGAGATGGTGCCGCGCGTTCCATTGATATAATAGGCGATTTCTCCCAGACCTGTTTCTGGCACCGGAGTTGTGATTTCCGCTTCAGACCCGACCAGGTCATCCAGTGAAAAAATAGTATTGGATTGAGAACCATACATAAACTTGACGATTCCAAAGAATATGGCCGCTCCAATAACACCTGCGAACGCCAACGCAACGATTGTACTCATCAAACCATCCAGGCCAAAGCCCTTCATGGATATGAGGCCAACTGCGCCGAACGCCGTAATGGCACTTGCCAGGACCAGCGGGTTAAAGGGTGACGGAGAATCTGCAGAATCAGCGCTATGATGTACGTCGGCAGTATGAGCCAGGTCCGCAGCATGTGATGCATCAACTCCATGTGCAAAATCACCAATATGGCCTGGGACAACATCATGTCCTATTTCAATACTGTGATCAAAGCCTGCATGTCCTAAATTAACATCATGCCCGAGGTCAACACTGTGGCCGAGGTCAATATCATGTCCTATATCTGCTCCGCCATGATCCGCACTGCCATCATGCCCGCCTAATATCAACGAAACTGCGGAATAGAAGATACCGAATGCAAAGCACCCGATAAATACATAAAGCAGGAAATCACCTCCCTCTCCGTCTCACTGCTCCTTTCATTGTAACATACTTGTCCGGACAATTACATAATAGATCAATGATCTATCTGTATACTATACGGTCATAAAACACAATAGTCTTTCAAAAAATATTTTATTTGTGAAATCATTGCTGAGCGATATTCAATATTTTCCCATCGTCAGGATTGATATACACCAGCCAGTACCCGAGGGTGCCGTACCTGGGTTTGCTTCTTTGTGTCTGCACCCATGTGCTAAGCTCCCCAAATGGCTTGCTGTCTACCATATGCATGCCAGGTACACCGCATACTACATAACGTTTGCCATTCATATGTGTAAAGATGCCAATAATGAGATGTCTGTACTTGTAGTGCGCCAACATTACGGCTGGGTTAAACATAAGTGGGGACCGTATATTGTTCTGGTACAGAATGTTATTTAAATTCACCGGATTTGTGACCTTCCACCAATCATAGTCACTTCTGTTACTATGGAAAGGATCGCTTTTTTCGAAGTTATTGTCAAGCACGTCTTTTAGCATAGACAGATCTCCGGGGAGCTCAGGCGTAGCCTTTTCCGAGTGGCATACAGTGCATGCTCCGCAGGGACTTGCCATATTGGGCGCGCTTTGAATAAATGCGCCGCACATATTCCCATTCAAATAAACACATCCTGTATTGATGTTGTTCAGCTCCTGCTGTGAAGGTTGTAAGTGCTGTACTGGTTGTTCACACTGTACGGGCTGTTCGCACTGTACTGGCTGTTCACACTGTACGGGCTGTTCGCACTGCTGGAACTCTTCCGGATGCGGTGACTCTTCAGGCTGAAACTTATCACCCGCAATACCCCATTCCGAATTTTCCGATATGATGTCTTCAGCTTCATTTTCAGTCACATGTGCACTACTGTTCGCATTTTCTTCCGCATTCTCTGTTGTATTCTCTGCCGCATTC
>JAEYON010000124.1 GCA_023411645.1 Bacillota bacterium
AGTAAAAGCGCCGGTTATATACCGACGCTTTTATTTGTGGTGCCGAAGGCCGGACTCGAACCGGCACGGTATCGCTACCGGTGGATTTTGAGTCCACTACGTCTGCCAATTCCATCACTTCGGCATATGAACGATTAAATGCTGCAAAATGAATTATACAACAGCCATCGTTCATTGTCAAGAAACTCATCGAGGTCTTATCAAGACCTGAACAGGCCTGAAACATCACATGATAGAAGCAAAAAACAGCGAAATTGACTGGCTATGAGGAAGCTGCCTGAGAGGCTGTAATAGCATTTCTGACCGTCTTTTGTATCTTGATGCCGGTTTCATCGAGATGATCAAAATAAGCGCCTTTTCGAATCAATTTAAAGGTTTCCTTTATCTGTTTGCATTCATCCTTGCTGAAAAATTTTCTGTATGCCCCGCATTCATAGAGTATAGCTATCAGTAATGCTTTCGAGGCATCCGTACCTTTCTCTCCCTTCAGAGCAATATCCTTCAACTCATTTACAAGCTTTTGATGCTGTGCCACACGGGTAACAATATACCGGTTGTACGGAATCAGTCCGAGAAAGCGATACTGCTCGATTCGGATGTGGCCGTTGTCTTCCAGTGTTTCAGTCAGCCGTTTCATCATGCGTTTCACATAAAAAGGAACCGAGGAGATCAATGCATCCAGTCTGTAGCGCGACTTTTTCTTCTCAACAAAGGCGCATACCTCATCCAAAATCGGATTTCCTGTGGAAGCAGCGCTTGTCAGTAATACGTGTTTCCCGTCAAACTTCATCCTTCCCATATTAATGAGCTCCACAACGGCTACTCCGCATACTCCGAAGGCTAAAAACTGCGAGGAGGCCAGCATTCTGCCGTCCTTTCCGCTGATAGATGCAAAAACAAGCGTTTCCATCGTATTCAATTGTCTTCACCTGCCTTATCTGAGTGAGGCTTCATTCCTTTTTTTCGTTTATTGAGTGCTTCCTGCAGGATATACTCGATCTGGCCGTTGACCGACCTGAACTCATCTTCGGCCCAGCGGTTGATCTCTTCCCACATTTTCGGATTCAGCCTCAGCAACAGCGTTTTTTTCTCTGCCATATTACCAGCTTCCTTTATCAGTTATAAAGTGTGCCTGCGTTTACGATAGGTTGGGCCGAACGGTCACCGCAGAGCACGACCAGTAAATTACTCACCATTGCTGCCTTTCTTTCTTCGTCAAGTTCAACAATTCCGTTTTCACTAAGCATACTCAAGGCCATA
Organism: Bacillota bacterium; assembly: GCA_023411645.1. Taxonomy (GTDB): domain Bacteria; phylum Bacillota; class Clostridia; order Acetivibrionales; family DTU013; genus JAEYRF01. Next base: position 1,261 of record JAEYON010000124.1, read on the forward strand.
TCTACCATTCCTACTGCACCCTCAACGATCTTCTGCCTCGCTGAGATTATTGCTGAGGCCTGCTGGCGCTGAAGCATAGCTGCTGCAATCTCCTGTGCATATGCCAGGTGACTGAGTCGTGCTTCTTCCACAACAACCCCTGCCTTGCTAAGTCTTTCCTGAAGCTCTGTCTTCAATGCCTGTGAAACCTCATCTGCACTGCCTCTTAACGACAGCTGGGATTCATCCGTGGTATCATAGGGATACAACCCGGCCAGATGTCTCAAAGCAGATTCACTCTGTGTCTGAACATAATCTACGTAATTTTCAACTTCAAAGAGCGCCTCTGCTGTGTTGTCGACCCTCCAAACCACAACAGTCGCGATTTCAACAGGATTGCCCATTTCATCATTAACTTTGATTTTTTCCCCGTTTAGATTCCTACGGCGCAGAGAAATCTTCTTCTTTGTGTAAAAAGGATTCGCCCAATGCCATCCGTCTTTCTTTACCGTGCCTTTATATGCGCCAAAAAGCAGAATCGCAGCCGCCTCATTTGGTTGCAATGTGAAAAATCCGCAAATCATAATTATCCATAAAACAAATGTCGCACATCCCAGAATTATAAGCCATACCGAACCATTAGCAACGCCAGATATGAATGCTGCTACAGACGCTGTCAGAAGAATCATTGTGATCACAAACCATATAAAACCTTGATGTACACTTTTTTCTATTTCCTTCATCATTTTCCCTCCACATCTATAATATATATTTGATATCATAATAATATCATATTAATATAACGCAGTCAATCATTTTATGGAAAATTCTATTATCGTGTTCTTCCTTGATGCTATTAGAATCTCGGGGGCTGGTCGCCAACTACGTTTACTGCTCGCCCATGCATCCTGGGCATCGAGCCCCACTCGATTTTAGTCAGATTCCGCTTCAGCGGAAAGACCATAATAAAAAAAACATCACTTTATACGTGATGTATAAGAAATGCTTTGGAAAATTGATCATTCCTCGGAAGGCATTGTTATAGGCGACCTGACCATTCCGTATTTTTCCGCCTGCTTGATAATCTGCTCTTTACTCAAGTCTTGCATCGGATCTCTCCCAGCAAAATAGATCATACTGGCGAGTGAAGTAATAATAATTCCTATTCCGACTCCAAGCAGAATGCTTTTAAGATGAAACTGACCTGTTCTGTTCTCACTCATTTTTTCAGTCCGATGATAAGTTCAACTTCTCCCTTTCCCATGTTCAGCTTCTTCGCTATCTCAAGGCTTCCAAGACCTTCGTCTGCAAGCTTGAGAACCTCTGAATACTTGTTGTTGAACTGAATCACCTTTTCCTTCTTTTTAAAGGCTGCCGGGAGCTTTTGGCCTTCATTTCTGCCGTATGCAGCGGTTGCTTCAACTGCTGTTATCACAGCTGTATTGTTCATTCCTGAGCCGTTCACCGCATATACAACCCCAGACTCCATTTCCGCAGTTTGTGCAAGAGGAACCGTTGCAGCTGAAATATGAACTGATTCGATTCTTTCTTTAATTTCCTGGATTCTTTCTTCGGCTTCATTCAAATTTTTATTCAGTTCTTCATTTTTTAGATCCATCCGATTGACAATATAATCGGAAAAACGGTTCAGTTCTTCGATCATTTGCTCCGCATCACTAATGATCTCAGTAAGCTCCTGCTTTTTTTGATCAAAACCTTTGACGAAATTAAACACTTTTCTTTTATCAAGAAAAATAGAGATAAGAGAGATAAGGATAAGAAGTATTCCAAGAAATATCAAGCTGGGATAAAAACCATTCATTCTTTCACCTCATACCTGTTTTATCTTTTGTATCGAAATATCGTAAAAGCATTAAATCTTGATATCTATTGTACTCGTTTTAAGCTCTTTATTCAACCTGTTATTTTCAATATCTTTGTTTTCCTGCCCGTTTTGTCCTTTTTTCTTTTTTTTCCGGCCTTCCTGACTATTTTCCCTCTGCTTTTCATTTATGCGTGCGTGTTCGGCCTGTGTACGGGAATATACCTGTCTTAGGGAATCCTCAGCCTTATTTTGGGTTGCCGCTGCCTGCTGCTGTTGAAACAGGTGATTCTTTTGGGCCAAATCATTGCTCACCTTTGCTGCTTCCAGCGTTCTTGGCATCATTACCTGAAAATCTACCGGCTTAATTGGCAAGCATATCACTTCCTTGTCCGATTTTGACAGTTTTAAGCATCAAGACATCCCAGCCCTATCTATCAATCGCTCCTACACGTACATCTGCACCATCTCTGTATAATGTGCAATATTGAAGGGTTTCCTTGACATACATCATACAGGAGCCTATCGCCACTTTTGTTCCGGGATAGATGAAATTGTAGCATCTAACCTTACCAAACGCATCCTGTTGCAGCATAGCTTCCAATTGAGACATTTCATCCTTGAGCTCTATGCTCCGGTTCGTCAGAAAAATTTTTGTTCTGACGCTCTTTGCCAACATTTCCTTTTTTTCAGATGTCAATGCACCTGCCATTTCGAGCTTTTTAAGAATGGCGATCGCCTGCTCTGCCTTTCTCATATCATTTTCAGCAGAGATGAGCTCATCTTTCGCAGCTTTATAGCGTTCTCTGACTGTTGGATCCAGACCTACTTCTATATCGGTTATTGTAGCAAGATGTGACCCAATTACTTTAGCAACAATCTCTTTGCCGACCTTGCTGCTCCCTCCCACCAGTAATCCCTTTCTACCTGATAACTCAAGCTTGTTTCCGCACTTTACACTGCTATGCATGATCGCCTCAGCTTTAATGTTGTTCCTGGCTTCAACAGTGCTGTTTTCAATAAACCTGGAGATAATGTCCCCCCCGCTGATAAGGATACCTTTGCCCATCCCCTGCATACCTCTTCTGAGGATGATGTCACCGCCGGCTTTAATAATGGCTCCCTCAACAACCCCCATCACTTCGACGCTTCCTCCGGCCTCCACAACGAAGCCTGACAAAACATTACCTCTGACGGTCACATTCCCAATAAAATTTATATTGCCTGTAGAATTGTCTACGTCGGCTTGTACTTCATGAGTCGCAAAAACATTTACCTTCCCGTCTATGTAGTTGATCTGCCCATTGATATTTGCAACCAGATACTGCCCATCCTCAGAGATACTAACATTGCGTCCCCTGGGCAATGGCACAGGTTTCCCTTCCATCGGTGCGATATCTGTACCGCTGACAGTCCTGCCGGGAGTACCGCGGACCGGAGGCACCAGAGTACACAGTATCTGTCCCTTCTGAACACTCTGAATAAGATTAAGTTCTCTGAAATCCACTTTTCCGTCTTCCAGAATTGTCGGTTTAGATTCCCGTGTCACGTCAAAATTGAATTGTACTTTAGCGTTTTGTCCATTTGTTGGTGGGGTGCCCTCTGCAATACAGAGCATTTCATTGAAAATCGGAAATTTGACGAGTGATTCAAGCGTTGCCTTATTTATTCCATAAATGATGCCATTCTTGTTCAAAACATCAATAATCTCATCTAATGTCAGCATCCGGCCGTTATCAGGAGGTGATAATGTAATATAACCCTTCATCTTATCTGGAGAGAGCGTTGTCGTCGCCGAAGCATCTACCTTAATCTCTTCCTGTGGCTCAGCTATTTTTACCGGCAATTTATCTGCCTTGCGAACAGTGAGTTCTATGATGTCCCGGTTAATGTTTTTTATTTTTTTCCTGGTTATTCTTTCCATCACAATGCTGGATTCTATCCGATTTCCATTGCCTACAGGAGGATATACGGAAAGAAACACACCGTCATTTTGAAATGACAACTGAAAAAAACCATCATTTACATTTTTTCCAGCATCGTTTACGCTCATTAAAAAACATCCTCCGGTTTTATGTGCTAAAACTATATAACAACTAGTCCTCAAGCAGTGACCTTTGTCTTGCTAATTTACCACGCAACCGCAAAATAGCTTTGGTGTGCAATTGTGAAATTCTGGATTCAGACACCTTCATTATCGCACTTATTTCCTTCAATGTCAATTCTTCATAGTAATACAGAGTCAGCACCATCTTTTCCTTTTCGGGCAGTTTATCAATGGAGTCGCCAAGAATTTCTTTCAATTCATTCAATTCTGCTTCTTGTTCAGGCATGTCAGTTTTACTTGTATTTGAAGAATCCATGCCGATTTCATAATTCTGCTCAAGATAATCTTCCAGAGAAACCATCGAAGTCAAATTAACCTCGTTAATCAGTTTATAAAACTCGTCAATAGAAATATTCATTTTAGTGGCAATATCACTATCCGTTGCGGAATGACCCAGTTCATTCTCTACTTCCCAGTATGCCTTTTCCAGTTCCTTATTTTTCTGCCTCAAGGACCTTGGAACCCAATCCATTTCTCTTATACTGTCAATAATCGAGCCCCTTATTCTTAAAGAAGCATATGTTTCAAACTTAACGCCTTTATTCGGGTCATATTTATCGATTGCATCTATAAGTCCAAATACACCAAAACTAACAAGATCATCATATTCAACATTTGAGCCGAAATAGATGTTTAGCCTTCCAGCAATGAATTTGATCAGATGCGAATATTCAATTATCAGGGTCTCTCGTATCTGTAGATCCCTGGTCTCCTGATACTTTTTCCAAAGCTCATTATGGTTTTGACTATTACTAGGCATCCATATCCCCCGTCATTTTATGCTAACCATTCATCTTCGTTCTGATAGCTCTGCTCACTGTCAGGGGTTCAAAGCTATCCTCTCTGTTATCTGCTGTCAGATCCACCTGATGAGGTTGATCGATGATCTGCCGCTCATGTTCGGATGGTTGGCTTCGCTTTTGTCTTTCCTTTTCCTCCTGATGCTCTCTGATCTTGCGATTGAGAACTTCTTCCCTGATGGAAATAATTGTATTTCTGATATATGTACCTATAATAAAAAATAATAACATCATTCCAGCCATCCGCAGATAGATCCCCTGGCTGTCCGTACCGGCAAAGTAACTGACAAAACCTGTCACAATTGCGGCAGAACATCCCAATATGATCGGCAGCTTCTGAATGTGCCCCATCATCTATATCTCCTTTATTCCGTGTCCTATGGTTCTAACCATTAGTTTTCCGTTTTCTGAATTGATTTCTATCGTCCTACCGTAATTTCCTCCCGTGTCTTCTGCAAGAATTGGAATCTTCAGCAATTGTAGCATCTCCTTCGAAGCCGATACATTTCTTGCACCAATGCGAAGCATTTCTGAAGCATCATTAAATGTGAACATTTGTGCTCCTCCGGCCAGCTTGGCTACAATTTGAGATCTGCAGGCACCGATGTTGATCATATCCTCGATCAACCTGACAATAGCAGTGTCTGCAAATTTTGCAATATTCGTATTATTTCTTGCCTGCAGGCTCGAAGGCAGCATGATGTGTGCCAATCCGACCACTTTTCTGAGGGGTTCGTAAAGTGCAATGCCAACACAGGAACCGAGCCCGAGTGTTGTCAAAACGCACGGGTGCCTGGAAGACTGCAGGTCTGCCATACCAACTTTAATTACATTATTCATTCACGTAATGACTCCTAAAGCTTTCATCAGTACATCGTAAGTATCAAAATCCGGTACCAGGAAGAAATCCCCGACCACTTTTTCATTCCCTTCGGAAAACTCTGTTTCTATGTATAAAACTGTATCTCCAACCTTGCCGAACTCGATAGCTGGTACGCTTAAAATCGCGCCTGCCATATCGATTGCCAGATCTGGAATCGACGGCATGATCTTTAGGTTGGTCAGACCTGATAAAGCCGACAAATAGGAACCCGTTAAAATATTACCTATCTCCTTTAGTGCTGAGATATCCATTTCATTAAATTCCTGTACTGTATCCATTGGTCTGTTCATAAGCATGTTTACGAGCATAGCTGCTGCTTTCTGCCGAAGGATAAACATGATATTTCCTGTCAGATCACCTGTAATCTTCAGCAATATGCCCACTACCGGCAACTCAGCGCCGCCAAGCGTTTCACTGACTTCCTGAAACTCGAGTATCTTTACTCTTGGCACTTCCATCTCTACTCTTCTGTTCAAAAGCTTTGCCAGTGCGGTAATTGCATTTCCCGCTCCAATGTTACCGATTTCTCTCAGCACATCAAGCTGAATGTTATTTAGATCATCAATACCCGTTACCATATTAATCTCTCCTGTTAATTCACAAACACTTCCCTATCCGTCATGAATCCACTCTTAATGAAACAAGCTGCTCCAAATTAAGTAAAGTTATAATCCTATCTCCTGCCTTACCAACTCCGGTAATATAGTCCACAGACATATCTCCTGCTATGTTTGCTATGCTTTCCGTAGATTCCTCGTCCAGTTCAATGACTTCTGCCACCGAGTCCACAATTAAGCCGGCTGATATCTCATCCATCTTAACAATTATAATCCTGGTCTCAGTATCAAAAACATCATCAGATAAGTCAAATTTTAATCTGAGGCTAATCACCGGTACGATCTCACCCCTCAGGTTAATGACGCCTTTCAGAAAAGGCGGCAGCTTTGGTACTCTGGCGATATTCATATCCTTCTCGATAATGGTTGTTATTTTACTAATGTCAATGCCGTATTCCTCTTCCCCGAGTCTGAAAACAAGATATCTCTTGGCTGTTGCTGTATTTTTATCTGCCATATACAAACCTCCTTCCAAAATAGTTATCATTAATTTGCCAGTGCATTCACATCAAGTATCAGTGCAACATTACCGTCGCCAAGTATTGTAGCGCTGGTGATGATCTTGATGCCGGACAGGAATTTACCTAGTGATTTCTGTACTATTTCCTGCTGCCCGAGTATACTGTCAACAATAAAACCAGTAAGCTTCTCACCCTTCTTTACGATAACCACCGTCAAACTCTTCGGTTCCTCGTAACTGTTTTTTGGCACTTCCAGCACCCTGTCGAGCCTGACGATCGGGATCACTGTGTTTCTGTACATCATGACTTCCTGCTTCTGTACAAGTTTGATCTCATTAGGAGATATATGGGCGATCTTATGAATTGTACTGAGCTGTATCGCATACTTTTCGTCACCCACCATGACAAGCAGAGCCTGTATAATCGCAAGCGTGAGCGGAAGGCGGATAAAGAACCTGCTGCCTTTGCCAAGCTCGGTCTCAACTTCAACAGTACCACCCAATGCTTCTATCTTCGTCTTTACTACATCCAGCCCGACACCTCTGCCTGATAGGTCAGAAATTTGATCTGCCGTACTGAAGCTCGGCCTGAAGAGAAAATCTATGATATCCTTTTTAGTCAAACCAGCAACTGTGTCTTTATTGATCAGGCCGCGTTCTATAGCCTTTTTCTTGACCTTCTCCACATTGATACCCTGCCCGTCATCACCAACCTCAATGACTACATTGTTTCCATCCTGATAAGCCTTCAGATCTATCCTTCCAACCTCAGACTTGCCGATACTCTTTCTCTTCTCAATTGATTCAATACCATGATCACAGGAGTTCCTCAACAGATGAATAAGCGGATCGCCGATTTCATCTATCACAGTCCTGTCCAATTCTGTCTCTTCACCGGACATAATCAGTTCCACTTCCTTGCCGAGATCCTTCGCAACATCTCTGATCATTCTGGGGAAACGGTTGAAGACAGTCTCTACAGGAACCATACGTACTTTCATTACAGCATCGTGAAGATTGGTTGTAATTCTTTCAAGGTACTCAATGGTTTCAACGTAATCAGGTGTCCTTTCGATTCCTTCCAGCCCTTCCAGTCTTGTTTTCTGAATGATCAATTCACTGACAAGATTTAATAGCACATCCAGCCTGTCAATATCAACTCTGACCGTTTTACCTGTCTTAGTCTTCTTTGAAGTATTTTCAAGCTTCTGCTGTCCGACTTCTACATCGATGTGCTCAGGAGCTTGATTCTCCTGAACAACGATCTCTGCATCCGTATCTGTTGCAGCCTTTTCCGCATCAGGGTTTTTTGCCTTGATCAGTTTAATAATAACCTCGTCAACCTCCGCAATGGAGTTGAGCTCCTTATCGAATACAGTCTCGTCTTCTTTTGAAAGAACAATTACCGTAAATTCATAGTCAAATTGCTCGTCTTCGATATCCTGTATATTCGGCTCTGATTTAATAATTTCAGAATGTCTCTCCAGCGTCTTGAATATAATAAATGCTCTGGCTGATTTCAAAACACAGCCTTTATTCAGCTTGATCGTTATCTGATATGTATTGTTGTCTAAATCTGAGGCCTTTTCAATTATATTGATATCGTACTGATTCAGTGCAATATCAGGAGTGACTTCAATTAATCCTGAAGATGTATTTCCGACAGCCGTCATCGGTACTGGTTCTGTATGTGCTGCGGGTAGTTCTTCACCGCTGTTTTTTTCTTTGATTATATTCGCCAGTTCATTGATAATCTGCAGGTTATCCTCTGTACCCTCTGTTCCCGTTTCAATGATCGCTGTCGTATATCCTTCAAGAGCATCAAGGCACTTGAACAATAAATCGATAAGCTTTGGCCCGGCTTTAATCTCATTGCTCCTAAGAGATTGCAGAACATCCTCCATGTCATGTGTCAACCTGGTCATTCTCGTGAAGCCCATCGTTCCTGCCATGCCTTTAATTGTATGTGCCACTCTGAAAATTTCATTGAGCATCGAGTTGTCGGCGGGATTTTTCTCCATTTGGAGTAAACATTGATTTAAACTCTGTAAATGCTCCTTGGACTCTTCAATAAAAATTTCCATGTATTGACTCATGTCCATACTTGATCCACCCCCATATATTTGACTATAACCTCAGCTATCTTTTTTAAAGGTACAACCTCATCCACAACACCCGTACTTTCAGCCGCCTTTGGCATCCCGTACACCACGCAGGATTGTTCATCCTGAGATATGATAATTGCGCGGTTGGATTTCTTAATATTTACAACTCCTTCTTTCCCATCATTACCCATTCCTGTCATGATAACTCCTATTACGTCATGAAACTTCGTCCTGGCAATAGAATTCATCATGGTATTTACCGCGGGTCTGTGTCCGCTCACGGGAGGATCTTTTGTCAGCTTTATCTTTAACACCTCTCCCGGTGTACGTTGTACTTCCATATGGTAGTCGCCCGGTGCCAGATATGCATACCCTGGCTTTATAATCTCATCATGCTCCCCTTCCTTTACATTAAGAGCACTTAATGAATTAAGTCTCTCAGCAAGAGATTTTGTAAAGCCCGTAGGCATATGCTGGACAATGATCAGTGCAGCCGGGACATCGCCCGGAATACATGTCAGCACCTCCTGTAACGCTCTGGGACCTCCTGTGGAGGTACCTATGGCAACTAATGTCTTAAGCTTGTCGCATCTCAGACCCTGATATTCAATATGCTGTACCGGAGTCGCCTCAGCTGGTTTATTTTCTGATAGCCTTTTTTTTGTTATCCTTCCGGCAATCCTGATCTTTTCAATGATCTCTTTCTTTTTCTCTTCACCTGATATGTCAAATAAACCTGTGGGCTTAGTGATAAAGTCAATAGCCCCTGCCTCCAGCGCTTCGATCGTTGCCAGCTCCCCGCTTTTGGTCAGACTGCTGAGCATTACTACGGGTATTGTTGTGGTTTCCTGAAGCTGCTTCAAACAGCTCAGGCCATCCATGGACGGCATCTCTACATCCAGTGTAATAACATCTGGCTTGAGCGTCTTGACGCTCTCAAGTGCTTCGAAACCGTTTTTTGCAGTTCCGATTACCTTGATGTCCCCATAACTTTCCAATATATCAGTCAGCATTCTGCGCATGAATGCTGAATCGTCAACGACCAGGACTCTTATGGTTTTAGCCATCTCCTAAATCAATCCTTTTCTTAGTAATTTGCGCTGCTCTTCATAAATGTACCGTACAATCACTTCCCTGTCATTATCACTGATCTCTATATACGCAATGCCGGCTTCAAATTTATACTTTCCATCCTTGCCGGTCTCTTCAAACCTAATAACCTTGCCGAAAAATTTGACTGGCCTGCTCGTATCGCTGAACATTTCACATTCAACGATTGTACCGGCGGGAACTTTTTCCTCCAGTATAAGGCACACTCCGCCGCCGCTTAAATTATTGGCCCATGTATTGATATAAGCTTTGTCTTTATCATACTTATCATCACCTTCAGGGTCCAGGATCCTGTAACGCACCTCTACAAAGCAATCCAGACGAAAATAGTTCCGTCTTTGTACATTCATTATATCTCCCTGCTTTTCGACTATCATAATATGCAGGTTGTCAGAGACGATCCTTGATCGTATTATAGCATTAAATTTGTATAGGTTGGGTAAACTCCCAGTTCTTTTGGTAAAATATATTCCCAATTCCGAGTAATTGGGCAACGGAACAATACGCCCCTCAAATATCGGTGCTGCAATTGCCGCCAAATTTTTAGCCTCAAGCCATTCAAATTGACTTACCAGCGTCGGCTCGAGCCTTTCACCGGTATTATCAAAAAGCTCCAGCTCCAGCTTCGTTCCTATTTCTACCTCGGATAGATCCACAAAAACCTCCGTACAAATTAAAATAATTATGCCTTCATTAAACCCACCAGCTTGTTTAGGAATCCTCTTATGCCTGAATTGATGTGTACATCTGTCCTGTCGCTTTTTTCAGTCAATTTTACCGATATATCTCTGATGTTTTTCGATGCCTGACTTTTTGGAAAACTGATTAAAAAAGGCTTCTGCTGCTTTACTGCCTTTACGACTGCCTCATCGTGCATTATATATCCTGTCGGTATTAATGTGATGCCGAGAAACTTGTCCGCAACCAGAACCAGTTTGTTGAGAACATCGTTAGCCTCTTCGCTGTTTTCCGTCCGATTTACAACCAATCTGATCTTTTTGCTTTTATCCCTGTTCGACATCATTTTGACCAGCGCATAAGCATCTGTAATGGATGTCGGTTCAGGCGTTGTAATCAGTAATACTTCATCTGCTGCTAAAATAAAGCTCATCACATTCTCCGAAAGTCCGGCGCCTGTATCTACAATAATAATGTCTGCCATTTTATCAAGCATTGCCATATTTTCGACAAACTTCAACACTTGCTGTCGGTCAAGCTTTACTAAATCTTCTACCCCGGATCCCCCTGATACAAACTTCGTATTCATCGGTCCGTCCGAAAGAACTTCAAGGATGTTTTTTTCATTTTTAATGACATGTAGCAAAGTGTATTTCGGTATAATACCAAAAAGCACATCTATATTTGCCAGTCCAAAATCTGCATCCAGTATGACTACTCTATAACCCTGTTCGCTTAAGGCAATAGCAAGATTAATCGTAACATTTGTCTTGCCTACGCCACCCTTGCCACTTGTCACAGTTATTACTCTAGCTGTCCTTTTAACCTTTGGAAGCTTTATGTCTGCCTGAGCGGCTGCCTGCCTCATTTTTAGATTATCTATTGCCTGTCTTAATTTCTCAGCCTGATCCATCATTTAATTAATGCTCCCCATCAAAATCTTGGTGATCTTTTCGATGTTCGCTGTTTCAATATCATCAGGCACACTTTGTCCGGTTGTAATATACGAAAGACTCTTTCCTGTCAGATATCGGACATTCAGAATGATACCAAGTACGGGAGCTTCGTCTGCTTTAGTAAATATCAGCTTGTAATCCGATAGAAAACTGTAGCTGCTGAGAATCTCCCTGCAATTTCTGCTGCTTGTTGTCGCGCTTAGAACTAAATAGACCTCGTCAGCATCCGAAGCAGCGATCAGTGCTTTGAGTTCATCAAACTGAGCCTTGTTACTGTGACTTCTTCCCGCGGTGTCAATTAAAACAATATCCTTATCAGAATGCCGTGCGACTGCTTCCTTGATCTCTGATGCCGTGTATACGACACTGACCGGAATTCCAAGAATCTCCGCATAGGTTTTTAACTGCTCCACTGCAGCAATTCTGTATGTATCAGCAGTGATCAATCCAATACTCTTTTTCTGGTTTAATAGATAATTGGCCGCGATTTTAGCCAGCGTTGTTGTTTTTCCAACGCCTGTCGGTCCTACAAATATAACAACTGCCGGTTTACCAGCCTCGCCGGGCTTAATTGTTTCAGCTCTTCCCAATAGCCCGGATATGATGCCGGAGAGCTGTGACGCCATATCATTTACATCACTTGCCGAGCCAGCTTTTGCAGTTACGCTGTCAATGATCCTTCTTGCTATATCCTGATCAACCTCGTTTTTTACAAGATTATTATAAAAAACTTCAGCAACCTTTGATATATTCTGAACCTTTACTTCTACAGGTGTCCGCAAAGAAGACTTATCACCTGCCTTGAGCTGAAGGTACAGCTTCTGGAGCATAGTCTCCATATTTGTTATTTTATTCTCCAGCTTAGCAATTTTATCCTCTTTTTCGTCAAAATTTATTTCACTCTTAGGAGGCTCTTGAACAGGAGTTTTATCCAAAGCTTTAACTGCATTTGCTTCAGTTCTTGTCACATTATACTCATCTATTGCTGCAAGCACTTCTGTCATGGGCTTTGAAAACAACCCCATCAGGCCTTTTTTCTTGACCTTTCGAGTGTTCAATATTAAAGCTTCGTTTCCAAGATCCATCTTGACCTTAAGGATTGCTTCCTGTGTATTTTTTGCAATATATCGGCGTATCTTCATATTAGCCTCTTTTTCGTGTTAATAACGCCTCGGTCCATAACCTCGGCGGCGTTTCAACGATATAATAAGTGATATCTTTGCTGTGTCGATTTATTAAAATAATACCATATTTCAGCATTTTTTTCTATTTGGTTATACACTTACAACTCCTACAGACTGGATCTCAAGATTTGGATCCAATTCATTGTAGGATAACACTATCAATCCCGGTATAGCCTGGTCTGCAAGCTTCTTAAAATAAAGCCGTACAACAGGAGATGCAAGGACAATTGGCTGCTGCCCTAGCTGCACCAGCTTCTGAACCTGTTTTGAGAGGCTTCCAAGTATCGTATTTGTCGTATTTGGTTCCAGTGTTAGGTATGCACCTGTCTCTGTTTTTTGCAGAGAATCCATAATAAGTTGCTCAAGCTTGGGATCAAGTGTAATAACGCTGGATTTACTCTCTATGAAGAATTTCTTCGAAATCGCTCTGCCAAGCGCCTGACGTACATACTCTGTCAGCATGTCCGTATCGTGGGTCACAGAAGCGTAATCGGCCAATGTTTCTAATATGGTGACCATATCCCTGATTGAAACGCCTTCCTTCAAAAGGTTGGCTAAAACTTTCTGAACCTCTCCCACAGTCATCATCTTCGGAATCAACTCATCAACGATAACAGGATAATTTTGCCTTATATTGTCAAGCAGCGCTTGGACTTCCTGACGCCCGGTGAGTTCATGTGCAAACTTTTTAATAATCTCCGTCAGATGAGTGGCGATAACGGACGGTGAATCAACAACTGTATACCCCAGCATTTCAGCACGATCCCTCTGGCCCTCCGTGATCCATATTGCAGGCAGCCCAAAAGCCGGTTCCGTCGTCTTGATCCCATCAATCTCCTCTTCTGCCAAGCCCGGATTCATCGCAAGGTAATTGTCAAGCATCATCTCCCCGCGGGCCACCTCGACCCCTTTGATCTTGATCTGGTACTCGTTTGGCGCCAGCTGTATATTGTCTCTCAGGCGAATAATAGGGACAATCATCCCCAGCTCAAGAGCAAGCTGCCTTCTGATCATGACAACTCTATCCAGAAGATCACCGCCCTGGTTCACATCTGCAAGAGGAATGATGCCATATCCGAATTCCAGTTCGATGGGATCGATTTGAAGAAGAGAAACTACATTCTCGGGCTTTCGGATCTCTTCCACCTCATTCTCCTCCACCAAAACCTCCTGCTGCTTCTGATCGGCCACCTGTTGTTTTGTTAAGGTGTACCCAATAAAGGCCAGAATAGCTGACATCATCAAAAAAGGTATCGTCGGAAGGAAGAGCGCCATTATTGCTGACATTCCTGATGCTATATATAGTACCTTTGGATTACTGAAGACCTGCTTGAGAAAATCCGAGCTCAGATCTGATTCCGATGCTGCTCTGGTAACGATAAAGCTGGTCGCGGTAGAAATCATCAGTGCGGGAATCTGGCTGACCAGTCCGTCTCCGATGGTCAGGATGGTATACTTGGAAAGAGCATCCTCAAGGGAATCTCCTCGTGAAACCATTCCCATAATGAGGCCGCCTATAATATTTAACACTGTAATGATGATGCCCATGATAGCGTCACTTTTTACAAACTTGCTTGCACCGTCCATTGCACCATAGAAATCTGCTTCACGCTGGACCTTTTTTCTTCTTTCCTTTGCTTCCGATTCATTGATAAGTCCTGAATTCAAATCCGCGTCGATCGCCATCTGTTTACCGGGCATTGCATCGAGGGTAAACCTTGCCGCAACCTCTGCAACTCTTTCGGAACCTCTGGTGATAACCAGGAAGTTGACCAGAGTGATCAATATAAATATGATAAAGCCCACAACTAGATCATTTCCACCGACAAATCTCCCAAAGCCTTCAATAACTTTGCCAGCATCGCCATTTCCGATTATCAGCCTGGATGTGCTGACATTGAGCGCCAGACGGAATAGTGTAGTCATGACCAGCAGTGACGGGAATATTGAAAGCTGCAGAGCTTCCTTCATATAGACTGTATTAAGAAGAATAATCACAGATACCATGATGTTGATCGCAAGCAAAATGTCGATGAACACAGCGGGCAGCGGTACGATAAACGCCAGTACGATACTCACAACAATGATTGGAACTGTCATATCCTTTATTCTCAAACTCTGTCAACCCCCTTCCCCGATTCTTGGAATCGTTAAAATATAACTTTCGGTCCTTATCCTGCCATGGTCTTGTCTTTTCCCTTCAGGCTGTACACAAAGGCCAGAACCTCCGCTACCGCCTGATATAACTCCTGAGGTATTGCATGACCGATTTCAACCGTACTATAAATTGCTCTTGCAAGTGGCTTATTCTCTACAATCTCAACCTTTGCCTCTTTTGCGATTTCTTTGATCCTTATTGCAATATAATCCTGTCCCTTGGCTAACAGAACAGGCGCCGCAGCCTCCTGTGCATCATATTTCAACGCACAGGCATAATGTGTCGGGTTAGTGATAATCACATCCGCCTTTGGAATCTCCTGCATCATCCTTCGCATGGACATCTGCCTTTGCTTCTGCCTGATCTTTGATTTGATTTCTGGATTACCCTCTATCTGCTTATACTCTTCTTTGACCTCCTGCTTGGTCATTTTCATGTTCTTTTCATACTCCCACCACTGGTAGCCAAAATCAAATACGCCTAATATAATCAGAACAACGCATATTCGAATCGCTATATCCAGACATGTCAGACCAATAAACGAAGCAATCTGAATAACATCCATATCCATCAGACTCAGGATGGTATGAAGCTTACCGTTTAAATACGTGTACGTCACATAACAGATTACTGTGACCTTCAGAACCGCCTTTATCATTTCAATAAGGCCGCGCATTGAAAACATACGCTTAAATCCGCTTATTGGATTAATCCTGTTCAATTGAGGTTTCAACGGCTCAAGTGTAAACAAAAAACCTACCTGGGCATAGCTGATAGCAAGTCCTGCGATCAGAGCAACCAGCATGATCGGTCCGGCAGCGCTGAAAAACACAATAACTCCGTCAATAAAAACGCGCACTATTATATCAGTTATGTACATATCTAAGAGGTCAGGATACTCGGTAAATACCTTTACTGTAAACTGAGAAACCTGTCCAAAAATATGACTGCCCGTCATTCTCAGTACAATAAAAATTATAAGCAAAACCACAGCGGATGAAATCTCTCTGCTCTGGAAAACCTGACCTTTCTTCCTGGCATCCCGTCGCTTTTTTGGGGTTGCCTTTTCAGTTTTTTCTCCTCCTCCTGCGCCAGCAGCAAACAGCTGGAGGTTCATCCTTAAAATCATCCCGGACCAAGCTCCTTTATGTAATACAGCGAACCTGTTTCCATAAGGTCGAAGATTGTTTCCATTATACCAATAAACATTGGTATTGTAATAACCAGTATAATAATTCCGACTCCGATTTTAAGCGGCATACCAATCACAAAAATATTGATCTGGGGAACCATTTTGGATATTGTCCCAAGCGCAATATCCGTAATTAAAATCGTTGCAAGAATAGGTCCCGAAATTTTGATGCCGGTTGCAAAAACAGATCCAAACAAATCCATCAGTCCGGTCACCAGATCGCCATTAAACACCGCACTTCCAATAGGCAGTGTTCCAAAGCTGTCATACAGTATCCTTATCAGCATATGATGACCGTTAATCGAAAGAAACAGCAGCATGCTGATGATGAAATACACGTTTGATGTTACCGGTACCTGAATGTTGCTGATAGGATCCATTACATTCACAATGCCGAAACCGATCTGCATGTCAATGATTTCTCCCGCTATATATATAGCGGTAAAAACCAGGTAAGCAACAAAACCGATGGACAAGCCCACAATAAACTCTTTTGCCACCAGCAAGGCGTAACTGAGTATATTGTCGTCATATTGCGCCGCCTGCACCGCTGTGGTATTTACAAGGATCAATGCAATAAAAAACGAAAAACCGATCTTTAAATAGGTCGGAATGTTTCTTCTTCCAAATATAGGTGCTACCACAAACAAGCCGGTCATTCTCACAAATACAAGCAGAAACATATCAAATCCATTTATTATCAATCCTGCCGGTATCTGCACACTGTAAACCTCCTAATTCTACCGAATAAACTGCAGAATACTCTCGTAAAGATTATTAGTGTATTCCGTCAATATATTGAGCATCCATGTCCCAAACACCGCAATGGCGATGATGATTGACAAAATCTTGGGGATGAATGACAATGTCTGCTCCTGTATCTGCGTAGTTGCCTGAAAAACACTCACCGCAAGTCCGACAATCAGGCTCACCCCCAGCAGCGGAGCCGATACGTACAAAACTGTCATCAATGCGTTTTGTGCAATATTTATCACCGTTTCCTGCGTCATTGCAAACCCTCCCTGCTAATAAAGCCACACCTATGTGATAAAGGATGTAACCAGTGTTTTCGAAATCAAATTCCACCCGTCCACCATGACAAACAGCAAAATCTTAAAGGGAAGAGAAATCATAATGGGCGGCAGCATCATCATGCCCATGGACATCAAAGTGCTGGATACAACCATATCAATGATCAAAAACGGAATATATATAAGAAATCCTATTTTAAAGGCAATTGTCAGCTCATTTATTATGAAAGCAGGAATAATGACCGTCAAAGGCAGATCCATTACTGAGATCGGTGTCTCAACTTTTGCAAGAGATGTAAAAAAAGCCAGATCCTTTTCATTATCACCAAACTGCTTGATCATAAAGCCCTTAATGACATCGGACGAATTTTCCAGAGCCTGCTCCTGTGTGATCTCCTCATTAACGTACGGCTCATATGCCTTGGTGTTGATATCAGAAATCACTGGTGTCATGATAAAAAGTGATAAAAACAACGCAAGCCCAATCAATACTTGATTGGGCGGCATTTGCTGAGTGCCCAGGGCATTTCTGAGAAACGAGAACACAATGATGATTCTTGTAAAGGAGGTCATCATAATAATAATGGAGGGAGCCAATGAAAGCACTGTCAGGATTAAAAGAATCTGAATGCTGGAGGATACCTCCTGCGGCGTTGAGGCCGGCTCTACATTGAAACCGAATTTAAAAGGAAATGCTGATTCGGCCGCATAAGCATTTGAACTGAATATAGTTATGATTAGACTCACAATTGCTACTTGTAAACCCCTTAGTTTACTTTTCATTTGTATTGTCATCCCCATTTTCTTCAACCTGGTTTATATTTGTAATCCTTTTCAGCCTGTTAAGGTTTGATTTAAAACCATGTTCATCTTCTATGTCTTGGGGAGCATCAGATATTTCTTTGTTTTTTTCTTTATGTATGTTGTTTCTGTAAATGCCTGCATACTTTTCGAATAACGATTTAAAATCAAACGGTCTTTCTTTTTCCTCTGATTCCGCTTCTTGATCGGCAGCTTCTTCAATTTCTACTTTAGAAAGAAATTCAACCGATTTTGGCGTCGATGCGATCAGAACGTACTCTTTTCCTGCTTTCACCAGATGCAGCCTTTTGTCTGCACTGATCATCACGGTCTCTACCACGCTGATATTCTTGCTTTTCATTGCCTTGTTCTGCTTTTGCCCGATATATCTGGTGGTCACATATGTCAGAAAAAGCAAGGAGCAAAAGCCAACAAGATACAATATTATTTTTAAAATATCTATCGGCTCCATTGTATATCCCCGCCCCTTGTTCCGAATCAGCCTAATACCTTTTTAACAGCCTCAATTACTCTTTCTGCCTGGAACGGTTTGACAATAAAGTCTCTGGCTCCTGCCTGGATAGACTCTATAACCATTGCCTGCTGTCCCATTGCAGAGCACATAATAACCTGGGAATCAGAATTTATTTTCCGGATCTCCTTGACAGCTTGTATCCCGTCCACCTCAGGCATGGTAATATCCATAATCACCAGATCAGGCACAAGCTCCTTGTACTTTTCGATAGCGCGGCCGCCATGTTCGGCTTCTCCGACTACTTCATAACCATTCTTTGAAAGTATGTCCTTAATCATCATCCTCATAAAAGCCGCATCATCAACAATTAAAATCCTTTTTCCCATAATCTCTCCCCTTATTGTGTGAGTAATGAGCTGTATAAAGTTATGTTACCATTTCACAGCTTCATAATCAAGGTGTATTTTGTCAATCAAAGTCGTTTGCTGGGATGAATTATATCTGTGATCCTGACGCCAAAGCTTTCATCAATGACCACAACTTCTCCTTTAGCGATTGGTTTGTTGTTTACAAGTATGTCCACAGGCTCTCCTGCTAGCTTGTCCAGCTCTATGATAGATCCCGGACTGAATTCCAGTATATCCTTGATAAGCTTTTCCGTCCTGCCAAGCTCAACTGTGATCTGAAGAGGAACATCCATGATCAAGCTGATGTTTTTCCTGTCGAGTACAATACGTCCATCGTCAAAATTTTGAAAATGCGCCTGCTGAACATTAACTGGTTCCCTGAATTGCCTCGAATCTACAGGTCTCTCGTAGCTATAATCCATTTGATAACTCTGCTGGGGCGGAGGCGGGATCTGATAACCCTGTTGCGACTGCGGCGGCATCTGACCGACGGACGGCGCCATTTCCGGAGCAGGTTCCCTCCGAACAGGCTGTGACGGCTTAATGATCTCCTTAGGCAACTCATATGTCCCGCTATCTGTGTTCATATTTATCAGGTTTTCAACCATCGTTTTTGCAAAGGGCAAAGGCAGTATCTGCATAATCTCACTGTCAATCAGCGACCCGATGACCATCTTAAATGAAATCTTGACAACCTGTTCGTTATCTGTTACCTGGATATTCTGACGTATATTATCAATTTCAAAAATAAAAGCCTTTGGTGGCGAAATATCAATCCTTTTGTCAAACATAGAAGACATGGATGTGGAAGAAGAGCCAACCATTTGATTCATGGCTTCGCTAATCGCACTCAGGTGCAATTCAGATAGAGTTCCCTGGGTATTTGTTCCGTCGCCGCCCATCATCAGGTCGGCAATGACCTTTACATCGTCCTCTTTCAATATCAGAAGGTTTGTTCCTATTAAGCCGTTCGTATACTCAACCTTTACGCCGACAAAGGATTGTGAATACTCCTGTGCTATACCGTCCCATGTGTTGACCGTAACCTTTGGGGTCGTAATCGTGACCTTCTGACCCAATAATGTAAACAGCGTTGTCGCAGATGTCCCCATGCTTATGTTACCGATTTCCCCGAGTGCATCTATTTCCTGCGAATTTAATGTTTCAAGCTCAAATACGGACTCCGTCGGCTGCTCTGATGAAGTACCACTCAATAAAGCATCTATTTCAGCTTGTGACAACATATCTCCCATTACTCTTCCTCCTTTTTCAGAACCCTGGTGATTTTAACCGCTACCTTATTTTTTTTCACACCCGGGGTTGCGTAAAATTTCAAATGGTTTCCAACATGTATTTCCATATCCTCATTGACTCCTGTGTCCAGAGGAAGCACATCTCCGGGCTGCAGATCAATAAACTCCTGGACAGATATTATGCTCTTTCCTAAGACCGCCTTCACAGGCACTCTTGTGTTCTCTACTCTGTTTTCAATACTTTCTTTCATTTCAGGTGTAGCTTCTTTCTCAACTGTTGAAAACCAAAATTTGGTGCTAAGCTTTGAAACAATAGGCTCAACAACCATGTGGGGAATGCAGATGTTTATCATACCATCCACATCACCTACTCTTGCGCTTAATGTGATCAGCGCAATCGTTTCATTCTGAGCCACTATTTGTGCAAACTGGGCATTTGTTTCTATCTTGTCCAGCCTGGGTCTGATCGAAATGACGTTCTCCCAAGGTTCACGCATTAAGTTCAGTATTTGTATAATTATTCTTTCAATGATCGCAAGTTCGATCTCTGTAAACTCTCTGACCCGTTCCATGGAAGTGCCTCTGCCTCCCAGGATTCTATCAACCAAAGCATATGAAATATTAGGTTCAATTTCAAAAATTATAGAACCAGTCATGGGTGCAAAATCAATAATAGCCAAAATGACCGGATTTGATACTGAATTGCTGAAATCGCTGTATGGCAATGCCTCCACCGAAACCACGTCAACCTGTACCAGAGTTCTGAGATAACCTGTCAGGAAATTGGTCACGAGCCGTGCATAATTATCATATATGATATTAAGTGTTTTGATATGATCCTTTGCAAATTTGCTGGCTCTTTTGAAATCATGGTTTTTGACCTTTTTTTCCTGCGTGGTTGTCTGCATTTCATGGGCATCGATTTCACCCGTACTCAGCGCTTTTAGAAGATCATCTATTTCATTTTGTGATAAAATATCGCCCACGAAAAATCACCTCGCTTTACTCTCCGGAGAATTTGCCTTGCTCACCAAACAATTTACTTCGAAAATTGCTTTACTGGAACAGCCATTGGGAAAATACAACCCTGTATATTACATCCTCCGGCTTATCAACGCCTTCATTCATCAGAGCATTAATCTGTTTTGTCAGGTCTTCCTTAGCTGCGTCCATCACAGTCAAATCCTTTACATCCTCCGAAGTCAGCGTCATGAAAAACCGAATGACAAGCTCCTGAATCTCTTCCACGCGTGCGGCAACAATTTCAGAAACTACTGCTTTTTTATCACGCTTGAGCTCTTTGTAACATTTAAGAGTAACATTAACCTGAATGATGGATATTTTATTGGTGTCGGTATTCTTTAAATTGAAATACCTCGCACTGTCATAGAGCGGTATTTTGATCAATTCATCTTCACTGGGGACCTCTCTGACTTCTTCGATAGGAACGCCGTTCTCGTCCACCTCTGCCTGACCGCGGGACGAACCCTGTACAACGAACAGGTATCCTGCCAGCGCAGCTAATGACACTGCAAGAACTGCAACAATAATGATAAGTATAAAAAACGTACTTTTAGACTCCAAACCTTATGCCCCCTCTATCTTTTGTGTGTGTCTGCATAAATCAGAATGTTCCCTCTAAATTCAATAATCTTATCGATTACTTCCTCTACAGATTCCCTGCAGACATATTTCTTTGCCTCAGAAGTCGATATCACCGTATCCGGTGTCGCTTCTATTGTCTCTATCATATCACTGTTCAGGACATAGACCGAGCCGTTAAGCCTGGTTAACTTAATCATAATATTATTACCTCAAAAACTCAATAGATAATTTCAAATTTCTACATATTGTGTATGTATCTGAAATTATTATCGGGTTTATTCTGTATTTTCTACAGCATTATTTTACTGCATATCCCTCCAGATGGATTCCGGTCGGTTTTAGCCGGCCGGTTCCATCCGCGGGAGATCATACTGTATTGTTTTATTTAGCCACTGCTGTGTTATCTCTTAAGGCTGACCAGCTCCTGAAGCATTTCATCGGATGTGGTGATAATCCTGCTGTTGGCCTGGAAGCCTCTCTGTGTAATAATCATCTCGGTAAACTCCTTTGAAAGATCCACATTGGACATTTCAAGGGTACCTGGATTCAATGTGCCCACTCCGTTGGAGCCAGCCTTTACCGCTTTGTAGTCGCCGGAGTTGGTGGTAGGTATGTACATATTGTCACCCACCCTCTGAAGACCCGCCGGGTTCTCAAACCCCGATATAGCCATCATACCGAGGGACTGCTGCTGTCCGTTGTCGTAAATACCCGTGAGGATACCGTCAGAGCCAACACTGAATGTAACCAGGCTTCCGGAGGTGTATCCGTCAACACTCTGGGGCTTAACGGAGTTGTCTGCCGCGAAGCTGGTAATCTTTGAAAAATCCATTTGTACATTAAAAGCATCGGTTCCTGTGGAAGCATCCGGTGTGAAAACAACTTGAGTTGTTGGAACTGCTCCTGTAGTGATTATACCATCAGCATTGAATCCGATAGTTCCTGTTGCATTCGTAGGTGTATAGCCAGAGGTTGCAGTGGAAGGTATTCTCCATGTCCAGGTGGATCCAGTTGATGTAGCAGTTGATTTCCAAAATTCAACATTTACCTTGTAATCATTTCCAAGGCTATCATATACAGTCATCGGTACAGTAAACATATCTTCTGCAGGAGGAGTGGTCGCCGGAGCAGTAATTATTCCTATGTCCATCGAAGCATCCAGATTTCCTGCCAATGCAGCAGATGATGTCGCTTTTGCAGCAATGATCCTCTTGTTTCTGTAATCATCCGAGTACAAGTTGATCGGCTCGATCGGCATCTCCGCGTCGAACTCACCACTGCCGTCCGTCTTCAGCTTTTGCCAGCCGTAGACGTTGAGGCCGCTGCCGGTGACCAGGTTGCCCAGCTTGTCGATTGTGAAGTTACCTGCCCTTGTGAATTTAAAGGTGTCCGCGCTGCCGCCCTTGCAGATAAAGAAGCCGTCGCCCTCAATTGCCATATCCGTTGGGTTGTCAGTCCTCTGCAGACTGCCTCTGGTCGTAATCGTATCAACCGCACCGACGCCGAGGCCAAGGCCTATCTGCATCGGATTCGTTCCGCCCCTGCCTGTTGCGCTGTCAGGCGAGCTTGCGCCTTTTAAAGTCTGACTGAATATTTCCTGGAAGGTTACTCTTCCTGATTTAAATCCTACCGTATTGACGTTGGCAACGTTGTTGCCTATTACGTCCATTCTGGTCTGGTGTGCCCTGAGACCCGACACACCTGAGAACATTGATCTCATCATAGTTAATGTTCGACCTCCTTCGATTTTTAGGTATCCTTTAACCTGTTATTTTACATCCCGTCCGTCATTCAGGGATGTTCAGCCTCCCGAAAGGGTCCGGCTGTTAAACTATTACTGCTCCGTCGATGTTGGTAAATACGTTTTCCTTCAGTTCATTGCTGTTAGCCGCCGTGATGACCGTTCTGTTCCTTACGTTTACCACAAAGGCCAGATTGTCCATCAATACCAGTGAGTCCTTCACACCCTTTGACTGCGCCCTGCTGACCGCCTCCTTCATTTTGTCCTTCTGGGCCTGCGACAGACTGATGTTTCTGGACTGAAGCCTGAGCTCCGCATGCCTGGAAAATTTGATTTCATCGTTCTCAGACTGCTGCTGCTTCAGGATGGCATCAAATCCGCCTGACTTAACACCCTGCTGCCCATTCAGGCTGCCTGCGGAGTTACCCGTACCAATGGGCGGCCTACCGGCTATAATCGGCCTGTTCAGCATATTTCCAGAGCTGTCAATAACCATTGTCAATCACCTGCCTGTTCCGTTGATTCGATTTCACCTGATGAAGAGCCTTCTTCACCTGTCTGATCTCCTTCCGGCACTTGCACTTGCGGCTTTGTAATTTTTGTGATGCTCTCTAGAGGAACATGCAAACCATCCAGAACTGCTGTGATCTTGCCGTTGTCCGCGATCTTCAAATCTGCAAGATATGCTTTGACCGGTACATATTTGCCTGTGCTGCTGTCCTTGATGATGATGTCAACTGCTTCGTGATTCTTATAAGCCGTTTCAAGTGTGTTCCTAAGATACTCAGTGTCTGTTGTTTTTACTGTGGTATTGAGTCCTGCGATCTCTACACTGACGCCGTCCATTACGGCATAATCTTCATAGACACCCTTCTGAAGTGCTGTTACAATGCCCTTCACAGCGATCATGTCCCCGTCCTCGGGATTATACGCGATGCCGTTGACGGTATATCCGATCAGGCTCGTATACGCGGAAAGATTTTGTCCGGCTTCATAGGAGTTTTGCTTTACGTCTACGATATCGTCGACATCGACCTCGATACCGTCCACTATCGCATAATATTTCCCGCCGCTGAACTTTATGCTGGAAACGTCTCCTTCGACGACCGTGATCTCCTTCGTCGTATCGTCGACTACATTTGCAGTGACTCCTTTTCCAATCATCGCATAGGCTTTTGTTGCGGTAAAACTGGAATTCAGGTTCTGCATCTGCTCCAAAGCACTGAACTGCGCCATCTGTCCGATAAATTCCTTATCATCCGTGGGATTCAACGGATCCTGGTACCGCAGCTGCGTGACGAGCAGATTCAGAAAATCGTCCTTTCCAAGGTCTCCCGTATTTCGTGTGCCGGAATTGGCCGCGTTTTCGTCTATGATCTGCTGGATCGTTTTCTGGCTGTTGATGCTTATATTACTCATTCATTTCACCTCCTGTCTTAAATACTAAGCTGATAATTCAATCGTACTGGTTTCCCTCAGGTATGGATTTCTATTTCCCGCTGCTTCTGATAAGACTGGCATTTGTCCCTCCCGTGCTGATACTCCGGTGATTGGTTCTTTTAAAAAGCTACTTGCTCTATTATCCTGCCAGTTGTTCCTGCCGGAACGGTTCGAATCCTGCCCGACTGATACGCTAAAGCCTTGAACATCAAGGCCCTGCTGCTGTAAAGAATCCTTCAGAAGCTGCATGTTAGTTTCAAGCACTTCCTTGACCTGTTGGTTCTCAGCTACAAATTTAGCCATAACAATACCATTTTCAGTGACCAACTTCAGCGAGATCTTTCCAAGACTATCCGGCTTCAGCTCCATCACCATTTCCGATTTATCCGGCGTCATGATGATCTGAGCCTTTTCAATGATCTGTCCGAGAATCTCCTTTGCATTGGCCGGGGCTGATACCGTATTCGTTACAGGTATTGCATCAACTGCCTGATTTGCCTGAATGATTGAAGAGAAAACCGGCTGCGTTTGCTCTGCGTTTGATGCTACAGGCGCGTTAGCCTGATGTGACAGCCTTACGGTTGATGGTGACTGTCCGCTTTCCGCATCTGCTTGCGAACCGCTCTCTTTTGACATTTCCTCTGTACCGGCTGTGGTAGGTTCTATTTCCGGGTTTTCAACAGATACTTGTGCCATACCTTGTGTTGTTAGTTGAACCTTAGGAGCAGTTTTTTCCAGCAACGGAAGTATTAACGCTTTTATATCCTCCTGTACGCTGTTCTCTCCTTCCTCCAGCCTGATACCGTACTCATCCAGCTTTAATCTGATTTGTTCACTAAGCTGTTCTACCGGAGTTTGCGTCTGTATGGAGGATGCTCCAATGTCTTTTTCAGGAGCTGCCGCCATCTTGGGTTGTTGATTCTCAGACGCCGAAGAAAGGTTTATTGGAACGCTTTGTTCATTGGCTTTTTCAGCAGATTCCCCAATCAGCACTGCCGCTGTCTGAAGCATTATCTCCAGAGTTTTCTGCTGACTGTTATTAAGACCAAGGATTTGTGCCAGGTCTGCAGATACTTCGCTGATGTTCTCGAGAGAGCCGAAGGACTCCGGTGTGAGGCCGGCTTCATTCAGCAGCTTCTGAAGCTCGCGGACTTCAAGTCCCATTAACTGCGCGACAATCTGTATCATATTTTCCGGGTTGTTTAGTCCTGATGCCGTATCGGTGTCTGGAGACTTCTCTTGTGTCAAAATAACCTTTTCACTACATTTATCTGCTCTTGTGCTGTCAGTTGCCATGGTTTTATCCAACCTGCGGTTGTAGTCGTTTGCTTCACGGAAGGAGCGGATTATCGGTGTACTGTCTGATTTTTCCGAAGTAAAATTAGTTTCCTTTTGGAATGTCCCCGCGTGAAAACCTGCTTTTTTTGCTACGCTTTTACCCGCATTGTTCATACTGCTATTGAGTATATCGACAAAGCTGCTTTCCTTGCCTGTTTCTTCGGACTTACGGGTTGACTGCGCGCCCATTCGAGTTATTGCAATCCCTTGTTCAGTCTGAAAATTCCCGAGCATCATTTCGATTAACGTCATTAATTCACCTCCTTTCAATATTTGTTATATATCAATTCCCCCTGTATAATGCATCAAGTTTTTCGGTAACCTTTGCTGCAAAATCAGGTGTCATTGACTCCAATATTTCGGCGGAATTTGCTTTGTTCATCGCCATTAAGGTTTCAGCAATCATTTCTATTTGATCTGTGCCAAGTTCTGCAAATATAGAAGCTGCTGCGGCCGGATCCATCTCGGCATAGACC
>JAEYON010000130.1 GCA_023411645.1 Bacillota bacterium
TTGTCTGCAGTAACATTATTCATACCTCCATCAAGCTGTTTAGACTCAAAAATCTATCAAATGGACACATCCACATTGCTTTCATAATTTATATCTACCGACGGATATTGTTTTACGTATATTTTAAATTTTGTCGGCTCAAAGTCCAGCCTTACATAACCCGGACTATAGCTGCCCTCCACTCCGTTGTGCACTCCCTCCCCGCTCCTGTCCCACTTGGTGTTGACAGATCCGGTCACCTCAATCTTGGGGCGTGATTTCGGTATAAAATCCAGGCCAAACTGTCTCTGTGGGTATGCCCTTCTCACAGCAATACTGGTAATCGGGTTACCTCCCTTTTCTATTTCAGCAAGAGCGTATCCATCACTGGCTGTCTGACCAATAAATTTCATCACCTGCTGATATCCCCTCTGAGCTGCCTCCCTTGATAATTCTCTACTACTTTTCAGACCGGCTTCGGCAAAGCATTGGGACTGATCTATCAGTACCCGCGGCTTTTCTGTGCTGATATTAATCCTCGTATGCTCCTGATGCAGCCTTAAACGGGCATTCTCCGTTTTCAGATTCATTCTGGAGGGTGTGCGTTGAATTCCCAGTTCAATATTTGTCGTACGGATACTAAGTCCCATAAACACTCACCATTGTTTCATGACTTTGTGAAAAAAGCCTTATCTCAGAAAATCTATAAGTGATGGTTGAATAATTTTTGCTCCGCCGGCAAGGGAAGCTCTGTACACATTCTCTTCACTTTGAAGGTTTATGATCGTCTCTGCTATATCAGCATTTTCATTTTCACTCATCAGCTTGGTAAAATTGAGCGTATCACTTTCCAGTCTGTTGGAGGTGAGTTCAAGCCTGTTGGTTCTGGCGCCGACGTCGGCTCTGATACGAAGCACATTGCCGATGTTGTCATCGATATCGTCAAGCATATCTCCTACTGCAGTATGATCACCTGCGTCTAGAGCGGTTATAAGCGCGTCTAAATCACTGATAAGCTTGCCTGTTGCTCCGGCTGCGGCGTCTCCCCCATTGCCGAACAGATCCCCCCCCGTTACATTTATATTGATGTCGTCTCCAACGCCGATTTCATACATTATATTTTCAGTTGTGGTATTCACATCAATTAAAAACTCACCTGTGCTCTTATCCAGCAGCGGTTTGTCTGTCTGAAAGCCTGAGAATATATATCTGCCCGCATATGTTGAATTACCTATCTGAATAAGCTGTTCCCTCAGCTGCTTCACTTCCACGCTGATCTTTTGTGTATCCTCCGGAGTTTTTGTACCGTTTGCTCCATCGACCGTCAATACTCTAACGTTCTGCAGTACATCCCCGATCTTTGCCAGAGCATCTTCCGTCATGTCCATCCAGGACTGCGCATCCTTGAGGTTTCTCTTGTATTGCTCGATTTCAGCCACGTCTGTTCGGAGCTTTAACGCTCTGGCGGCGACGACAGGGTCGTCGGACGGCACCTGTATTTTTTTGCCCGTGGCAAGCTGGCTCTGGTATCTGTCCATTCTGGTCAGATTGTTCCCTATATAATTGACCATATTATTAATCAGCATGTTGTTTGTAATTCTCATATCTCAGCCCCCCTTAAAACGCTTATATAAACAATTTATTAATCAGCGTTTCATATACCTCATTCATTGTCTGTATCATTTTGGCCGAAGCACTGTAGGCCTGCTGGAACCTAACCAAATCGGCCATTTCCTCATCAATGGACACACCGGATTCAGACAACCGCCGGTTAATAATTTGATTCACCACGACCTTCTGGTTGTCCCCGTAATTTCCTGCCTGTTCAGCATCAATGCCCAGCGTGGCTACCAGAGATTTCATAAAGTCCTCCGGAGCACCTTCTGCAAACATGTCCGCATTTCTTCTGTATCCCAGCAGATCATTGAGCACCTCAATATTTCCGGCCTGTCCCACCACGTCTGATGTTGCG
This sequence comes from Bacillota bacterium, assembly GCA_023411645.1. GTDB lineage: Bacteria > Bacillota > Clostridia > Acetivibrionales > DTU013 > JAEYRF01. Next base: position 1,952 of record JAEYON010000130.1, read on the forward strand.
ATCAGATTGTAATCGTCTAAAATATCGAAGCTGACAGAGAAGTTTTTGGCGGTAATCCGGTCGTATAAATGGTATATTTCTTCATTGTCGGCCGGATTGGCTGATCCCAGAAAGTCAGCACTCGACATGGCCTGTTTGTTCTCCGTCATTGTAAAAAATCGTATTCCTGAAGCAGTTGCACCGGCGCCATATCCGTAGCCATGTGCATGACCTGTCCCGAAGGTATCTGTGGGATCATAACCCCTGGTAGTGGAATCCGTATCGATATATCCCTCATTGAACGCCCGGGCAAAGGTCTGCACAAATTCGTTGAGCTTCTTCTGATAAAAGGGAATACCCTTGTAATTTGGCGAGGTTAAACCATTTGGGCCGCCGGAGCTGCCCTCGTTTCCATCGCGAACATCCAGATAGCCTCTTAGTTCGCCGCCCTTTATATTCAGCTTGTTCCCGTCCGCCCATTTAACCTCATATAGATTGCCGACATCCTCAAAATTAAGCTTTTGAGTTTCATCCCTTTGTACCAGAGCCAATTCGCTGATGGTAAAATGATCCACTAAAGCCTTTCCGCTGATGGTTACCAGAAAGTGCTTATCCTCACGACCATCCGGCAGATACCCTGCCACGACCTCTGTTGCTTCAACATTAATGATTTTTGAAAGCTTGTCCACCAGCAATGTCCGCTGATCCCTCATATCATTGGCAACATTTCCGTCCAGTTCGGTAATATAGATCTGCCTGTTCAGCTGCTGAATCTGTGTAGCGTAAGAATTCACCGCCTCCACCTTTGTCTGTATCTTGTAGTTCAGATCCTTCTGAAGCTCTTCAAAATGGGAGGCCATGCTATTAAAGTACTTTGCCAGCGTCACGCCCCGCTGCTTCACCAACGCTCTGACAGCAGCGCTGCTTGGATCCTTCGCCAGCTCCTGCAGGGAGTCGTAAAAATCACTCATGATGGTAGCAAATCCGCTGTCTGATGGCTCGTTGAACGTAACCTCGATATCAGAAAGCGCTTCCTTCTTTGCAGTCCATTCTCCGAGCGAGATATTTTCACTCCAATATTTAAAATCCAGATACTCATCGCGGATCCGCCTAACCGATGTGACCTCCGCGCCGGTACCAATCATACCGGTGCCGTCAGCCAATGCCATGGGGCGGGAAGCTACCTGAACCGACTGCTGCCTGGAATAACCCGGCGTATTTATGTTGTTCAGGTTATGGTTTACTGTGTTCAAATTGCGCTGCGCCGCAAAAAGCCCGCGCACTGCTACATTAAAGCCAAAAAATGATCCGCTCATACTTTATCACCTGCCTACCAATCCTAATCTGTTCACAATCTGTTCCATCATAGTGTCAATTATGTTCAATACCCTTGCGGACGCATCATATGCAAACTTGAATTTCATCATATTTGTCATTTCCTCATCCATTGAAACGCCCGTGATTGCCATCCTTTGAGCGTCAGCGGACTGTACCAGCTTACTCTGGCTGTCAGCGATGTTTACAGCATCCGTGCCTTCATTTCCCATGTTCAGAATAATGTCCTGATAATAATCATCCAGACTGACCATCCCCGAACGGGTCTGTATTAGCACCGCGTTCCTCAGGTTTGCGATTTCCCGTGCATTGGAATTGTCACCGTTGTCCCCGGTTTTAGAAGCCGCAATAGCCGACAGATCCGACAAATTGGGATTAAGCCGGATATTGCCCATTTCCAGTGGTCTTCCGGAATTAATTGTTACAAAAAAATCTTCTCCATCCGACGGCGGATCCTTCATCGTCTTGCCACTTTTATGTATTGCGTTGATCTCACGCAGCATGACATTGATCAATGCGTTTAGCCTTGCTTTCATATCGGATACAATATTTACAGAGGTGGATATGTCCCCGATGTCGGCATTTGTATTACTTGCCATGCTGTCTGTAACCGTTGTAAATACATCGTTATCCGGACTTGTAAAGTCATCCAGACTATACGTACTGCCGTCCAAGCCTTGGACTAGCGGCAACCAATCGGTGGTGCTGTCACTATCAGTGATAACCGACGTATCCATCCCCCGTGACACCAGGGCCGCTTGCAGAGCATTAATATCAGCCGGATCAGCCAGCTCGTTCTCTGTCACTATGAAGGCATATTTCCTTGCATCTGCGCGCAGTGCAGGAGTATCGATTACCGCCGTATCAATATCTCCGACGGTTGCAGCCGTTTCTATTGTTACTTGTGCATCTAAACCTCTGCTCAAAAGCCAATTCTCGTATGCTTGTATCTGGTCTGCCAGTGAAGCTTCATCAATCGTCGATTCGTCTACGTAAAATACCACGTCCACCTTGGTGTTCGGCGTACCGTTCTCATAGCTTCCGATTGCGCCTGAAACTTCACCTCTGGATTCCATAAGTCCCTTTATGATTCCGCTGTTTAGATTGACCTCTATATTTGTCCCGCCCAGCTTGGCAACATAAAAATTTTCTCCAACATTTCTTTCTGCCGCATAAAGATCTGTACTGACGCCTTTTTGGACAATAAAATATCCTCCGACCGTAATGTCTACCTGCCCGTCCTGCATCTCGACCACATCAGTTTTGATCAGCTTTGAAAGCCTGTCGATCAGAGAATTGCGTTGATCGCGGTAGTCATTGGCGGAATCACCATTCACTTCGTGTCTGAGGATTGTGACATTCAAATTGGCGATCTGCCTCGTAATTTCATTAACTTCATCTATCCGAACCGATATCTCGGTATTCAAATCATTCTGAAGCCTGTCGAGCTGAGTGCCCATATGATTGATCTGCTGAACCAGCGCTTCGCTCCTTTGCCTTACAAGGGCTCTGATCGTGAGGCTGTCCGGTTCCTTGGAAAGTTCCTGCCACGAATCCCAGAATTTGTTCAAAACATTCTGAAGCCCGCCCTCGATCGGCTCAGCCATTATAGCCTCCACATCCTGGAATGTTTTTCGTCTGGATTCCCAGTATCCCAGTGTGGTATTTTCCTGTCTGAATATGTTGTCCAAAAAGACATGCCTGATCTGCCTGATATCCTGAACATCCGCGCCAAGGCCGTATTGAGACAGGCCACCCTTAGTATAATAAGACACAACCGGGCCATTCTTGATCATGGCCTGCTGCCTGACATATCCTGCCGTATTAACATTTGAAATATTATGACCAGTTACATAAAGTCCCCGTTCGTTTACATTCAGACCGGAACGGGCAATTTCATAACTGGCAAAGCCAACACCCATATTGCCTCCTATAATTTCAAATCGAAAAAGTGTTTTTTCTTCGGATCGTCAGATTGACCGGAATTTCCATAGTTTCCTGTGGATCCGCTATTCGTAAGTACATTGATGGAAAAATCAATATAATCAAGAGAATTCCTTATTAATTTAGAATTAACACCATTGGCGTCACGTATATCACTAAACACCTTCGGCAATGCATTATGACATTCCTTCAGCTTTGCAGCCTGTTCCTGCGGCAGCAACTTAATTAATTTAGACAGTGTCACCTCGGAAGCTTTCACGCCGAGCTGTGCCGCGACCTGCTCCACAAGTTCCTCTCTCTCCTCTTCAAGCTTTCCAAGGGTCACTATGACGGACTGCTCGGCTCTGGTGATCCCTTCAAGTTCAGATACCTTTCCGGCAATGATCACATCGGTCTTTTGCCTTGAAAGCTTAAGGATACCTTCATAAACATTCATTTCCTTATTCAATACTTCTATGAGTTTGTCGATCAAAACCGTATCCAAAGCATCACCACCTGTCAACCCCGTGTATAAATCAGGGAGAGTTCATCAACTCCCCCTTTATGTTACGCCTTTTTGTCAAATAAGGAACTGACTACCTTGTCTGCCACATCATGGCCTGTCACATTGTAGCTTCCCGACTCAATACTCCCTAATATGTCGCTGACCTTTGTCTCGCGTATATCCGGCACATCTCTGAGCGCTCTGTAGACAGACTGGAAATCCTTTGCTTCACTAGATATGGAAAGCACATCTTTTTTAGCTGCCACCGATCCGGTTTTCCCGACTCTGCCAATATTCTTTTGTGTACCGTACACTCCGGTAATTTTTGAAATGTCTCCCGGTATTCTCATATTAACAACTCACCTCTTAAATTACTCGAACATAACATCACTGCAGCCAATATATTTAATGACTCAAATAATATATCGGTTGTTATTCTTCTATTATTAACCTGAAAATCGTTATAACGCCTCCGTTCAAAATAAATTTTTTCGTTTGTAGAAAAAAGATATTTCATCAGCGGAGTTTCAACGAGGCGTTGCCTCGTTATTTTTTCTCGTAGCCCTTATTTAGATATCGCATACCAAAGGACTTTGCGTTAGCGGCGGAAGACTGGCTGTCCAGTTCTGATTTCATCTGGTTTGCCACAGATCTGAAGCCTGATGCAAGATCTCTCTCACATTCCCCACAGAATCTCCCGCTTTTTATAGATTTGCCGCAATTTTCGCACTCCAGAATCATGTTGCCATCATCACCGGTAATTTCTAGCCTTCCATCCTTCAGAAATCTTCTGATCAGCTCAATACTGATCTCCAGTTCTGAAGATACCTGTGTGATACTGGCGCCCGGATTCTCATACAGGTATTCCTTAACCCTCTTAAAGTCCTCTTCTTCCAATTCCCTGCACCGAGAACATATCGGCGCTCCGCCGATATAATTGTAAATTTTACCACATTTTCTGCAATTTCTTACATCCGCCATGCAGTAACCCTCCATTCTCCATTTCAAATTTTTCTTCCAGTAGCAACAACTACAGCGGTAATCTTCACAGCTCCTGCATTCTTCAGTACTCTGCCGCACTCCTCCAACGTTGAGCCTGTTGTAAGAATGTCATCCACCAGTAAGATGGATTTCCCGGCAATCCTTTCAGGAGATGTAATAGTAAAGGCACCCTTTACATTCTGCCTCCTTTTTTCTTTGTCCAAGAGGCTTTGCGCCTCTGTATAACGACATCTCCTAATCAAACCTGATCGCTCAGGAAGCTTGAGTTCCCGTCCAAGCTCCTTTGAAATCAGATGGGCTTGATTGTACCCTCTGGAAAACTTCTTATGCTTATGCAACGGAACACTCATCACCATGTCATACTGCCTAATATCGGCTATTTTTTTAAGCTTTTCCGCGATCAGTCCTGCGTAGGTCTTGTAATAGCTCGGTTCATTATAAAACTTAAACCGGATCAGTGACTCTTTTACTACACCTGTATATTCAAATACACTGATAGCACCATCACAATAATGGTATCCATCTTCCTGTGTTGTAGCCTGGAGTTCCTTTTTATCAAATGGGAGTCCGCAATAGCACGTGCTGCATATGTGAAGAGCGGCATCATAGCTTAGCACCTTCCCGCAAAAGATACATTTCAGCGGATAAATCATATTGATGATTCTGTCGAAAAGTTTAAACGACATTCAGTTCGCTCCTATGAATTATATATCGGCATAACCTGCAAACTTTCTTAGCTTATCCGACAGTCCTGAATACCTTAATGCCTCTCTTTTGTTATGGACCATTTCATACAAAAACCCTTCATCTCCTACCATAACCACCATCTTTCTTGCCCTGGTAACTGCAGTATATAAAAGGTTCCTTGTCATAAGTACCTGCGGCCCGGAAAATACTGGGATGATCACGACGGGAAACTCGGATCCCTGACTTTTGTGTATGGTAATTGCAAATGCCGGTTCAATTTCGTCCAGGATGCTGTAGTCATATTCAACAAGCCTTTCATCATCAAACAGGATCTCAAGACTGGAAGCATCCTCATCAATTTTTTTGATTACACCCAGGTCTCCGTTAAAAACACCGGTTCCGTCGATATATTTGTTATCGGGACGCACCCACCTGAGTGTATAATTGTTTTTCACCTGCATAACCCTGTCGCCTTCTCTGAATATGTATCCCCTTGACTCTTTCTCGGCTTTTCTGCGGTCGGCTTGATTAAGAACTCTCTGCAGTTCAAGATTCAGATTTGCAACGCCGGCAGGGCCTTTTCTGGTGGCCGAAAGCACCTGTATATCCTTCATCGGATCTACCGAATAGGTGTCCGGCAGCCTTCTTCCACACAGATCCACAACCGTTTGGACGATCGAATCCAGGTTCGCCCTGGGCAAAAAGAAAAAATCCTTGTCCCGGGCATTAAGAATAGGAACCTCTCCTCTATTGATCCTGTGAGCATTTACTGTAATCATGCTTTCGCCTGCCTGCCTGAATATTTCAGTCAGTCTTACTGTTTTGACAGCATTACAGGAAATAATGTCGTGGAGAACACTTCCTGCACCAACAGACGGCAGCTGATCGGCGTCGCCTACCAGGATTAGCCTGGAGCCCACCGGGATAGCTTTGAGCAGGTGGTTCATAATTAATATATCCACCATTGACATTTCATCTATAATTATGACATCGGCTTCAATCGGATTCTCTTCATTACGCTGAAACATCAGTTCACTTTCATCGCCCAAATAGCCAATCTCCAGCAGTCTGTGTATCGTGCGTGCCTCAAAACCTGTTGCCTCAGACATCCTTTTCGCAGCACGCCCTGTTGGAGCCGCCAACGTTATTCTGTACCCATCCTGCTCCAGCAATCTGATTATGCTCTTAATAATCGTCGTTTTGCCTGTTCCGGGGCCGCCGGTAATCACAAGAACTCCGTTTGTCATGGCCTCCCGAATGGCTTCATTTTGCATCTGGGCCAGTTGTATCCCTTCCTCCCGCTGCAGCCTTTCAAGCTTTACCTCAAAATTCTCCATACCCGAAGAAAATTTGAGCTGCGAAAGAGCAAGGAGCCTTTTACAGACTCCCTGTTCAGCATTGTACAGGGAAGATAAATATATATGATTGGTGTCGCCACATTTTTCTGTCTGTACAGCCTTATCGAAGATCAGCGAAATCAGCGCATCCTCGAGATCAAAGGACTGTGTGTTGAGCAGGTCTAGTGCATGCTCCTTCAATATTCTCTCCGGCAGATACGTATGCCCTCGCGAAGAAGCCTGTGACAAAATATACTTTATTCCGCTTCTGGTTCGAAATCTGGAAGCCGGGTCAATACCAAGCTTCATTGCTATCCTGTCAGCCGTTCTGAAACCAATGCCGAATATATCATCACAAAGCCTGTATGGATTCTCTTTGATTTTAGGTACAGCCTTATCGGCATATACATGATGTATCTTGACACACACAGAAGGGTTGATACCATATTCTTGAAGAAACATTACAATCTCTCTAAGACCTCTCTGTTCATCCAAGGCTTGTCCAATCCGCAGAGCCTTGTCCAGGTTAATCCCCTTAACTTCAGACAACCGTTTAGGATCAGTGCTGATTACTTCCAGGGTGGAAGAACCAAATTTCTGAACAATCTTTGCTGCTGTTGCCGGACCTACTCCCTTTACGATACCGGAAGCAAGATACTTTTCAATTGCATCAACCGTTTGGGGAAGCACCTTTTCATATAGCTCCACCTTAAGCTGTTCGCCATAGTCAGGATGTACGACCCATTTACCGCTGACTTTAAGCGTTTCCCCTGCATTGATAAACGGCATATACCCAACAGCGGTGATACATTCCTTCTCTCCCCGTATTTCGCACACCGTATATCCGTTTGATTCATTTTTATATATAATATCTTCGATAATGCCTTTTATCTCGACTAAATTCATTAATTCAACCTGTCAATATTACAACATATTGAGCTTCTTTCTGTTTTCTTCAGCATAAATAATTTTACAACCACTGCTATACTATAGTATATCTCACTTTATAATGGGTGAAAAGAGTTGAAATCGTTGAATATGACCTCCTTATCCTGATGCTGCAGGACCTCTATGGTGGGATAACACTGCTGCAGCTTTTTAAGCAGAATGACTGTATCGTCCGATGAATCCATATCCACAAAAATCACTTTCTTATCGGAGGATGCCCTTGAAGCAAAATCCTTCATTACGACATTCCTGACTATAAATTCGATTTGCTCCTGGGCGTTCTGAACAAGCAGAACAACCCTGACCTTTGGATGACTTGCGGTAATTTTACTACGTATCAGGTCAATTGCCCCCAATACCAGCACCAATACTCCATATGCGGCCAACAGGTATATTATGCATTCGGGAAGATTGGTCAACAACCATGAACACCTCCTCTTCATACCAGGAATACTATTATATTCGAATTCAAGCTTGATTGTTAATCTTTAATTCATTTATTTACTTTCATCAATACAAAATGTGTTATAATTTATGACATGGCTCAGTGTATAATGTCAATAATAAATGTTGTTTAATAATGTTACAGTATATGGAGGTTTTACATTGATAAGTCTGCCCCTTTCACAACTTAAGCCTGGGATGAAGCTCGCTAAGGATGTTAGATTAGAAGATGGACGGCTCCTACTACTGGCCGGTTTCGCATTAAAGCCTCTTTATTTTCGCAAGCTCGAGGCTTTCAATGTAGAGTACGTTTTTGTGGAAGAAGGCCCATACACCCCTATTGAAGAATTTGAAGAAGAAAAATTATATAATCATGCTTCTACTACAATAAAAAATATTTTTGCAACGGCCAGAAAAGATGAAAAAACCGATTTGTCAGTAGTTAGAACAGCTGTCAAAGATATTCTGGGAATGGTGATGGAAAACGAAACAGTCATGCTTCATCTCACAGGTATAAGAGACATCGACAATTATACCTTCCTTCATTCTGTGGATGTCTGTATTTACTCCATTATTCTCGGAAAAAAGCTGGGTTACGGGAAGGATCCATTGATGTCCCTTGCTATGGGGGCAATTTTGCATGATATCGGTAAATGTAAGGTTCCGTTGGAAATTCTTCAGAAACCGGGCAAGCTGACAAATGATGAATTTGCACAAATGAAGCTTCACACGGTTCATGGTTGCGAAATCATTAAAAACACATGGCGTATGACGACCAAGGTGGCCAACATTGCCTTTCAGCACCATGAAAAATGGGACGGAACAGGGTATCCGCTGGGGACGTCCTCAAACCTTATCGATCCGCTGGCCAGAATTGTCGCATTGGCGGATGTATATGATGCGCTCACCTCCGACCGGGTCTATAAAAAGCGGGAGCTGCCGCACAAAGCCGCTTCTTACATAAAATCTAACGCAGGAATAGTCTTCGATCCGTTTATCGTGGATTTATTTATAAACAGTATAGCAGTTTATCGTGAAGGAACTCTGGTTCTGCTGAATACAGGAGAACTGGGCAGTGTCATTTCTTCCGGTCAGGGAAACGGTAAAAGGCAAAAAATTAGCGTTTTTTCAAACAAATGGGGCCCGCCGGTACTTCAGCCCTATATAATTGATTTAAATGAAAATACAGATGTTGATATCGTTGAGATTTATATATAAAGAAGCCAGGGGGAAGATTATATAGTCTCTCCCCCATACCTCTCATTTGTTTACATATCACTTGCCGCGTTTTTTAGCAGTTCTGCTTTGTCGGTCCTTTCCCATGGCAGATCGATATCCGTTCTTCCAAAGTGACCATATGCAGCTGTCTGTTTATATATGGGCCTTCTTAAATCCAAAGATTGAATGATGGCCGCAGGTCTCAGATCAAAATATTTCTGTACAAGCTGGGAGAGCTTTTCATCGGATAATTTGCCTGTTCCATAAGTGTCGATCATTACAGATACAGGCTTTGCTACCCCTATAGCGTATGCAAGCTGAACCTCTACTTTTCGCGCAAGGCCTGCCGCTACAATGTTCTTCGCAACATATCTGGCAGCGTATGCAGCCGAACGGTCAACCTTCGTGGGATCCTTGCCGGAAAATGCTCCTCCGCCGTGTCTCGCATACCCTCCATAGGTATCTACAATGATCTTCCTGCCGGTCAGGCCTGAATCCCCCTGGGGCCCGCCAACCACAAACCTGCCTGTAGGATTTACCAAAAATCTGGTTTTGCTGTCGAGTAATTCCGAAGGGATCACCTTCTTAATAACCAGTTCAATAATATCTCTTTCAATCACATCATGGGATACCTCTGCGCCGTGCTGGGTAGATATGACGACTGTATCAACTCTTACGGGCCTATCTCCATCATATTCCACCGTCACCTGTGATTTTCCGTCAGGTCTGAGGTAATCCAATGTTCCATCCTTCCGAATATCGGATAGCCTTTTGACTAATTTATGAGCGAGAGATATAGGCATGGGCATCAGTTCAGGTGTCTCATCACATGCAAATCCAAACATCATTCCTTGATCACCTGCTCCGATCGCGGCTATCTGTGATTCATCCATCTCGCCTGTCTTTGCTTCCAGCGCTCTGTCAACACCCATGGCGATGTCACCGGACTGCTCGTCAATCGACGTAATAACTGCGCAGGTCTCGCCATCGAACCCAAATTTCGCACGATCATAGCCGATCTCAAGAATCGTATTCCTAACCACTTTCGGGATGTCTATATAGCAACTCGTTGATATCTCTCCCATAACAAGCACCATACCCGTGGTCACTGCCGTTTCGCATGCGACTCTTGCGTTGGGGTCCTCGCTGTATATTGCATCCAATACAGCATCCGATATCTGATCGCATATTTTATCAGGATGCCCCTCAGTAACAGATTCAGATGTAAATAGTTTTTTTAACATTTTAAGTCTCCTCTCTTCTTTGTAAAATGTACATTTCAACGGTAGTCAAGGTAAAAACAAAGCCTCTTCCTGAAAAAGAAGAGGCGAAAAATCATGATTTCCTCATCTCTCAGGATGCAATCCTGCAGGAATTGGCACCGCTGCCTATTGGCCGGTTGCCGGGGTATCATCGGGCCCAGTCCCTCCACCACTCTTGATAAGGGGTTATGCAATTTTCCAATTATCTCAATTATACCAAAAGGTATAACCAATATCTACAATAATTATCTAAGCGCCGTCTCACTATGTTGCCGAAAACAATTCTTCAAATTCGTTGCCTTCCAGCCGTTCCTTTTCCAACAGGGCTTCAGCGATCCTGTGGAGCGTAGTAAGATGTTCCTTCAATATGTCGACAGTCTTTTCATATGCAGAATCAATTAGATGCTTAACCTCCCTGTCTATAGTTGCGGCTACTTCCTCACTATAGCTTCTGGTGTGTCCAAAGTCACGACCGATAAACACCTCATCGTTTTCGTCAAAAACCATATTGCTCAGTTTTTCACTCATACCAAATTTAATAATCATACTTCTTGCCACACTATTAGCATGCTTTAGATCACTGGATGCTCCTGTACTGATCTCTCCGAGTACGATATCCTCGGCAGCTCTTCCGCCCATGGCTATAATAATCTGCTCCATAAGCTGGCCTTTTGTATGGTAAGATTTGTCCTCATCAGGTTTATGAGCAGTATATCCACCTGCGCGGCCAGAAGGAATAATGGAGACCCTGTCAACCTTATCGGTGGATGAAGCCACCTTCACTGCAATAGCATGCCCAGCCTCATGATAAGCTGTCAGCTTCTTTTCCTTCTCTGTCATTACCCTGCTTTTCTTTTCAGGTCCGACAACAACCTTAAATGTAGCTTCCTTGATTTCTTCCATCTCCACACGCTTCTTATTCTTGCGTGCTGCCAGCAAAGCTGCTTCATTAAGCAGGTTTTCCAGATCGGCTCCGGTAAATCCCGGTGTGCTTTTTGCCAGTTCATCAAGCTTTACATCCGAACCCAGCGGCTTCCCTCTGGAATGAACCTTCAGAATTTGCTCGCGTCCCTTTATATCCGGTAATCCAACGAAAACTCTCCTGTCAAACCTGCCCGGTCTTAAAAGGGCAGGGTCCAGTATGTCAGGCCTGTTGGTCGCCGCAAGAATAATGACGCCTTCGTTTACTCCGAAACCATCCATCTCAACAAGCAACTGATTCAATGTCTGCTCACGCTCGTCATGGCCGCCGCCAAGACCGGCTCCTCTATGCCGTCCCACTGCATCGATCTCATCTATGAATACAATACACGGGGCGTTCTTCTTGGCCTGCTCAAATAGATCCCTGACCCTGGAAGCGCCTACGCCTACGAACATTTCAACAAAATCAGAGCCGCTGATGCTGAAAAATGGAACACCCGCTTCACCTGATACCGCTTTGGCGAGCAATGTTTTACCCGTACCGGGAGGGCCTACCAGAAGCACACCCTTGGGAATCCTTGCGCCAAGCTCGATAAACTTTTTAGGTGCTTTGAGAAATTCAACAATTTCCTTCAGTTCATCCTTCTCTTCGTCTGCTCCGGCCACATCCTCAAAAGTCACCTTTTTCTTGTCGTCCGTGCTTATTTTCGCACGACTCTTTCCAAAAGACATGACTCTGTTGCCTCCGCCACCCTGAGACTGCTGCAGAAAGAAAACCCAGAAGATAACAAAAATAACGATCAAGCCAATAGTAGGAAGAATCGTGACCCACCAAGGAGCCGACGGTTCCTTCCTGACCCTAAAATCTTTGATCTGGCCATTTTGATAGGCTTCTGTCATCATCTCGGTAAAAGCATCAGTTGACGAAATATAGACTACATACTCATCTGTTCTGGATGCTTTATTAGGAGTAATCAGCTTGACCGTAGCCTCATCACCCTGCAGAACGATACTCTGCACATTGCTGTTTTGTATATGTGAAATCATCTCAGTATAAGTGAGTTCAGCAGGGTTTCCCGAGCTGGTAAAGATCGTCAGCATAAACAATAAAATTACGATGATCACTATATAAAAGCTTAAACCTTTAAAATACTTCAAATATCTCCCTCCCGGAACATTAGTGCTTACCATGTCTTCCAGATTATATTAGCATATACGTATCCAAAACACAATAAAACACCTGACTAATAAACTATATACTGCCCATCTTTCCAATATGTCTGCGCTTATTCCTGATTGGAATAAATCTCTTTTTTTAACGTACACACATCCGGAAGATTCCGGTATTTACCGGCATAGTCCAGACCATACCCGACAATAAACTTGTCCGGTACCTCAATGCCATTGTATTCCACTTCAATATCTACCTTTCTTCTGGATGGCTTGTCAAAAGCAGTGCATATCTTTACACTTTTCGGGCCCCTGGTGTTAAACAGTTCCTTCAGATGCTTCAATGTCAACCCTGTGTCTACCAGATCCTCGACAATAAGCACATGCTTATCCGACACATTCAGATCCATATCCTTTATAATACGCACAACGCCCGAAGATCTTGTGGATGCACCGTAGCTTGATACAGCAATCAAATCCATATCCACAGGTATTGTGATTTCCCTCATCAAATCCGCCAGAAAAACAAAGCCGCCCTTCAGCACTCCTACCAGAACCAGGTCACATCCCGCATAATCGTCGGATATCTGCTTTCCCAGCCTTTGCGTCATCTCTTTGATCTCCTCGCGGCTTACAAGAATTTCTTCAATGTCCCCCATCATCATGAAGTCCTCCGATTGTACACTATTTTTATAATACTTTTAGTATTTTCAGTTACTTTAAATTTATCACTTATTTTATCGCCTATCACCCAAACAACCTCATGACCTATGCACAACAAAGGAATTCTACCCCGCTGCTCCCTTGGAACCTTGTTATCAATAAAATATTCCTTCAGTTTTTTTGTGCCATTTGACAAAAAAGGCTTAAAAATATCACCTTCCTGTCGGTTTCTTATATTCATTCCCTTATTCAACTTCACGTAATCAAAAAATTGCATGAAAGGATTATATCCCAATGATCGGCATTTATCAATATGAAAATCAGACAGTATTGAGGTTGTAACCTCCGCATCCAATTCAGGAATAAAAACAGTTCCTGGTATATTCACGGCCCTGCAAAATCGCACAGGCTCGACGTTAACTGGAACAACTCCCGAATTGCATATTTTTAGAATGCCATATGAATAAATAGCCCTGATCCCGCCAGGAAGCTCGGTTTGTCCGCCTGTTCTGCCTTTTATGATAAGTTCTGAAAGATACATGTAGTGTATACTGCCAAATCCCGTGCTGCTTCCTGCCACATGAATCAGCGCCAGCCTGAATACCCTGTTGCGGATCGCCGGATCCAATAACAAAAGCTTGTCTGCGCTCAACTCGATCACGCCTGTCCCCCTCATACAGACTATATCCTCATAATTACTCTGTGCACACGCGTCCAAAAAGCTGTTGTCCTGCGCCGCATGAGCCGACAGCCTGCAAAGAGAGTCCACCATGTCAACTCCGAATTTCTCGCGTATATATGGAAATAAGCCCAACCGTACTCTGTTACGGGTAAATTCCTCTGTCAGATTGGTGCTGTCCGTTCTAGGTGATAGCCGAGCTTCTGTGCAATATCGTTCAATTTCATCTCTGGTGACGTTCAGAAGAGGCCGGATGATGTTCCCTCTTTTGTACTCCATGCCCACAAGGCCGGCCATACCTGAACCTCTGATTATATGCATCATGACTGTTTCAGCCTGGTCATTCCTGTTATGAGCTACTGCAACTTTAGCAGCACCAACAGCCTGTGCAGCTCTGAAAAATTCTCCATAACGGGCCTCTCTCCCCGCAGCCTCCAGCGACAAACCCTGAGCTTGCGCCAAAGCGCCCACATCCACCTGCACCGCTGAGAATTGGATTCCAAGCTCCCGGCACAGTTCATCTGAATATTGTTCATCCGCCTTTGCTTCAAGGTCTCTTAGCATATGGTTGATGTGAACCGCATAAAGCTTGATGCAAAGCTCTTCGGAAAGTGAATGGAGAACATGAATCAGACACACGGAGTCAGGCCCTCCGGAGAGTCCGACTACAACACCTTCTCCTTGCTCGATAAGGTGGCCGGTCCGGATGGTATTTAGTATTTTTTGCTGAAACTGACTGATAAAATTACCTGTTATATTCATCCCTCTTTAAATTGGCGAACTTTGTATACTCTCCAAACCATCTTAATTCGACAGTTCCCGTTGAACCGTTTCTGTGTTTTGCAATGATGACCTCTGCAATGTTTTTCTTCTCCGTTTCAGCATTATAGTAGTCATCCCTGTATAAAAACATAACGATATCCGCATCCTGCTCAATGGCTCCGGATTCCCTCAGGTCACTGAGCATGGGTCTGTGATCATTTCTAGACTCAGGTCCTCTGCTCAGCTGCGACATTGTGACAACAGGCACATTCAGCTCCTTCGCGAGGATCTTCAGGGACCGGGAAATTTCAGACACTTCCTGCTGCCTGTTCTCTGACCTGCCTCTGCCCTGCATCAGCTGAAGGTAGTCAATAACAACAAGTCCGAGATTCTTCTCAAGCTTCAGTCTTCTGCATTTCGCACGGATATCCATCACAGAAACTCCCGGTGTATCATCAATATATATAGGTGCTTCTGAAAGCGGCGCCAAAGCCTGGGCGATCTTGTTCCAGTCAGCATCCTCCAGCTTTCCCGTCCTCATTTTCTGGCTGTCCACCATGACCTCACTGCTGAGCATTCTATTCACCAACTGATCCTTGGACATTTCAAGATTAAATATTGCTACAGGCACATGCTTCTGAACGGCCGCATACTGCGCTATATTCAATGCCATTGCCGTCTTGCCCATACCGGGACGTGCAGCAATCAATATCAGGTCTGAGTTCTGCAGTCCCGCTGTCTTGAGATCCAGATCCGTAAAACCGGTAGGAATTCCTGTAATATAGCTTTTACTATTGTACAGCTCCTCCAGCCGGTTAAATGTATCCAAAAGAACATCCTTGATATGTGTAAAGCCCTGCGCGCTTCTTTTCTGCAGTATATCAAAAATGCTTTTTTCAGCCTTGTCCAGGACGTATACAGCTTCGTCCGAAGCGTCAAAGCTCATGGCTGCAATTTCCGAGGACGCTTTAATCAATTTGCGAAGCAATGATTTTTCTTCCACAATCTTCGTGTAATGCCTTGCATTTGCCGTCGTAGGGACTGCTCCGGCAATAGTTGCCAGGTAATCCAGACCGCCTGTTTGTTCAAGAGTGCCCCGAAGCTGCAATTGCTCAGATACAGTGATGATATCCACAGGACCAGCCTTTTCCGTAATATCTAAAATGGCCTCGCATATTTCTCTGTGATCCTCTCTGTAGAAATCCTCGCTTCGAATCAGCTCCGTTACGGTAGGAATTATATCTGCATCAAGCAACATACACCCAAGTACGGCCTGCTCTGCTTCTATGTTGTGAGGAGGTATTCTCCCGATGGTTTCCATAGTCACGACTAAGGCTCCCTCCGCCTAATATAATCTGCTAACGATCCCTGCAAGGGCGTGACCTTATCACGTTACCTGCCCGGCGGGGTTTATTCATGCTCAATTTTTACAGCCAGCTTTCCGCTGACCTCAGGATACAATTTGACTTCAATCTCAAAGTTCCCGATTGATTTGATCGGCTCTGAAAGCACCATTTTCTTCTTATCAATATCAATCTTGAAACTCTTTCTTAACTGGTCGGAAATGTCCTTGCTTGTGATAGAGCCGAAAAGCTTTCCGTTATCGCCGGATTTTGTTTTGATGGTAACAACAACATCCTTCAGCCTGGCAGCAAGTTCTTTCGCCTGAGCCAATTCACGGTCCTTACGGCTCTTCTCAGCTTCTTTTTTCGTATTCATGATGTTGATGTTACTTGCGCTCGCTTCTGCTGCAAGGCCTCTGGGCATAAGGAAGTTTCTGGCATATCCGTCGCTTACATTCACAAGGTCTTCGGCTTTACCCAGCCCCTTTACATCCTGCTTTAAAATAACCTTCATACAAACCTCCTATAACTAATCGTTAAGACTGTGTTAACAGCCGGCTATGTAACATTTGGCTTGCTTAATTCTTTCTTATATTCCATTATAGCATATTTTAATGCATCTATTGCATCCTCCGGAGTCATTCCTGTCAGTTGTGCCCCAGCCACACTCAGATGGCCGCCTCCGCCCAACTTCTCAAGAATGATCTGCACATTGACGTCCCCCAATGATCTCCCGCTTATCCAGACCTCGCTCCCGACGCTGCACAAAACAAAGGCGGCAATAATACCCGACAGATTTAAAAGCTCATCCGCTGCCTTTGCGACTATCAACTGCGCGTTTTTAGTACCTGCAGGACATAAAGAAATTGCGATATCACCCTCGATTAATTCTGCATTTCTGACCACCAATGAGATGTTAGAGTATGTCTCCAGATCATTCTGGAAAAGCTGCTTCACCATAACAGTGTCTACACCATGCCTCCTCAGATAGGATGCCGCTTCAAATGTCCTGACGCCAGTCTTGAAGGTAAAACTCTTCGTGTCCACCACAATACCGGCATAAAGAGCTTCCGCTTCAATCTGGGTGAGCTTCAGGTTTTCATCGATATATTGAAGCACCTCGGTAACCAGCTCACAGGTAGAAGAAGCATAAGTCTCCTGATACGTCAGCACTGTATCCTGTATATAATCAGCACCCCTTCTGTGATGGTCGATGACAACGACCTGACCTGAGTTTGAGACCAATTCAGGGATCTCCGTAAAGCTTTTACGGTGAGTGTCCACAATTATAAGCAGTGTTTTACTATTTGCTGCTTCCAATGCTTGTCCCCTGTTAATGAACAATCCTTCATACTCAGGGTCCTTTTGTATTTTTGACACCAGTTGATCAATCGTTGGGTTAACCTTGTTCAATATAATGTATGCCTTCTTATTCCTTGTCCTGACAATCCTGTATAGCCCAAGAGAAGCGCCGAGAGAATCGATATCCGCGTTTTCGTGACCCATAATAAATACTGAAGAGGCCTGATCAATCAACTCACGTAAAGCATAAGCAATAACTCTGGCTTTTACCTTAGTCCTCTTTTCCAGCTCGCGTGTTTTTCCTCCAAAGAAGCTGAAGCTCTCCCCATTTTTTACGACAGCCTGGTCCCCGCCTCGACCTAGAGCAAGGTCAATGGCAGCGGTAGAAAACTTAAAATTCTCTGACGGATATTGACCGTTCAGACCAAATCCAAGACTCAATGTAACAGGAATCTTATTGCCGATGCTGATCTCCTTAACAGTATCGAGTATATCAAATTTCTTCTCTTCCAGTTCCTTTAAATATTTTTGTTCAAAAAGGAAAATGTACTTGTCTCTCTCATATTTTTTTATAATACCGTTTGTAAAGGACATCCACTGAACTATCTTTTTTTCAATCTCTGCAAGCATCTGTGGTCTGTTTGTGTCCTCCATGCTTTTCATCAGGTCATCGTAATTATCTATAACAATTATCGCTGACATGATCTTTTCAGCATCATAGAGCCTTTTCAGCTCAACAAGCTTTGTTGTATCGATGAAATAGAATATCAGTATATATGAATCATTGCCCTTTCTAGTATCACGTCTGGACGGATTACAAAGAACATTATAGTGCAAACCGTTTATCTCGACCGGCTTGGAAATAGCCGTTAATCCTTCATTTCGCTTTACGGTTACTCTTTCGCTGTCTTTCAGTTCGGCACAGATGGATCTTATTATTCCGTCGATAGTATCCCCGGTCTCTGAAATGTCTTTAAATGGAGTATTGTACCAGATAATTGAACCATCCATCTCTGTAAAAGCCAACGGCATGGGAAAATTTAATAACGTATCTTTTGTTGCGGTATCGATATTAAAGTTGAGATTTTCTATAAAGCTTGATATCTCAATCTTTCTCTTATAATTCGTACTAATGTTGTAATATGTAAGAACGGCGAACAAAACAAATCCTGGAATGGCAATCCTCCAATCCAGCAGTGCAATGATTCCCACAAGAAACAATATGACCCACAGATAAAACCCGGCGCGGGGTATAAGTAAACCGAGAAATTTTTTGCTATCCATATTGGCGGAGGTTAAACCTCCTCATTTCTCCTTCCTTCTAAAGCTGCCCAAATGCCGAGACAGTTCTGACAAATCACCATAATACTTTTCAACATCATGGTTTTCCACCAACCCCAGCTTCACTTTGTTGTGCACCTTTATTTCTATGGCATTGTAGCTGATCCCCAATCGCTTTCCCAGCAGGTAGCTGATCAGGATGATGTTGGAAAGAATCTCCGATACTGCCTCGTGTATTTCCTCCCTTACTCCCCTGGCCAATACCTTGAATAGATTCGCCAAATCTGTAAGCAGCTCACTTTTCAGCCATTCAATTAGTCTGATATTCCTGGTTATGTCGATTTCCTTCTCCATCACTGCCATATAATCAACTCCTACCATCCCTTGAAATTCAAAAAATTCCCTAAGGCAAAATCCCCCATTAAATCGGTAAATTGATTATATCACATTTTTTCCCATTTCCCGCAACAATTACCACGCTAGCGGCATTTCTCGGAAGAAACGGGATAGGAGCCCAGTATCTTTAAAAAGGTAGTTTTCTTCCTGACCATTGTCAGTGCGTCCTTTAATTCATCGTCTTCTCTGTGCCCGACAAGATCTACAAAAAATATGTATCTGCCCAGCATGTTCCTGGCGGGTCTGGATTCAATACGGGTCATATTGATGTCCCATAAATTGAATATTTCCAATATCCTGTAAAGACTGCCCGGTTTATCTTCGGTGGAAAAAACGATGGAGGTTTTGTCTCTTCCTGTCCTTGCCGCGTCAGTTTTGCTTACGACGACAAACCTCGTATGATTGTTATCTTGATCCTGTATATCCGATACCGCTATTTCCAGTCCATAGACTTCAGCTGCTACCGCAGAACCGATCGCGGCAAGATCGTTTGCGCCTCCCGCCACCTCCTCCGCCGCTGCCGCCGTGCTGTAGACTGCCTTTGTCAGCGCATACGGAAGCTGCTCCGATAAGAATCTTCTACACTGTCCAAGTGGCTGAGGGTGAGAGAGAATAAACCCGATTTTTGAGAGTTCTGTCCCTTTCCTTACCAGCAAGTGCTCCCTGATCGGGATAACCAGCTCAGCCTTAATATTCAAAGCGACATCCAGTGCAATCATATCCATTGTAACATTCACAGCGCCTTCAATGGAGTTTTCTATTGGCACAATTGCTTCATCCAGCCTATCTTCCTGTACAGCTGTCAATATTTCAGGAATTGAGGCAAAGTCCTGCGCTGTATGGGGCGCGCCTGCCATGTACTTATTCAGAGCTTCATGAGAAAATGTGCCCTTTGGGCCAAGGTATCCTATCTTTATCATCTTAACCTCATCCTGCTTTGCTTAATACTTCTCTGTGTTTATTTCACTTCAAGCGATTGCTTCTCTCTGAGAAGTTGTTGTTCTTTGGCAATTACACCACTTTCAGCGGTTTTTTCCGCATTACTATAATACCATTAAAATTTTATTTTTCCAATATTCTTTAATCTTTCCTGCTGCCGTCTTTGATCGCCCAAAATCGGCGAACAGGCTCCTCCAAAATATCGTGATGTCTGTTAGGGCACAAGGGAAAAGCTCCTCCATAAATACATTTCTTTATAAATTTCATGTTTATAACATCACTATTCGGGTAGATATATAGTACAACCTCATGGTTGATAACATATAATTACCGGAAAGGGATGAGTCCAATGGGATATTCTAAAAATGGACAGAAGGAAAGGGACAAGTCCAAGGTAAAGAAAGCACGAGGAAACACATTTGAATCAAACGCAGTGTAATGACTGCTCAAAAGGAGCAGGGTGACGGCCGGATTAACAAGTTAGGTATCCGGCCGTTTAACTGTCCAAAAATAAATAGTTATTCTTTTATTACATAAAAAAAGATCGGAATTATCCGATCCTTTTTTTATGTCTCTGCGAGGTACGCAACGAGATTCAATATGTTTTTGCTTACTCAGCAGTATAAGGGAGCAATGCAACGACTCTGGCCCTCTTGATAGCCATTGTCAGCTGACGCTGATGCTTCGCGCAATTGCCTGAAATTCTCCGGGGAAGGATCTTTCCTCTCTCGGAAATATACTTTCTAATTTTTGCGACTTCCTTATAATCTATATCGGTAACCTTGTCCACGCAAAAGGAGCAGACTTTCTTTCTGGCTCTTCTCATTCTCATGCCGCCCTTGCCTTCGCCCTTATCGTAAAAATCTCTGTTACCGCCTCTGTTGTTATCTTTTTTTCCGCCTGGCATTAAACACGCCTCCTTTCAATAAAATACTCCTGTTACCTCAAGATTATTAAAATGGCAACTCATCCTCGTCATCAGTAGGGAAATAACCCTCGGCCTGCGACTCTCCGGAAAATGATGCCGGGCCTGAAGGTCTGAATGAGGCTCCGCCCTCGTTCTTTCGGCCATCTGCAAAATAGGCTTCTTCAGCAATAACTTCGGTAACATAATGTTTCTTTCCCTCGTTATCATCCCAGCTCCTGTTTTGCAAGCTTCCTGCAACGAGAACTCTCATACCTTTAGTAAAGTACTTGCTGCAAAACTCAGCCTGATTTCTCCATGCAACAACATTGAAAAAGTCTGACTGCCTTTCCTCTCCCTGCTTGACAAATCTCCTGTCCACAGCCAGAGAAAAAGTGCATCTTGCTATGTTGCTCGCAGAAGTATACCTCATTTCCGGGTCCTTTGTGAGCCTGCCCATCAAAATAACCTTATTCATACAATCACCTTATTTTTCTTTTTTGATAATCATATATTTGATTATACCGTCTGTGATCTTGTAAATTCTTTCTAGCTCACGCGGGAATTCAGAATCTGCGCTGAAATTGGCAAGAACATAATAACCTTCACTCTTGTCAGCAATCAGGTAAGCAAGCTTCCTCTTCCCCCATTCATCAATACTCTCCAACTGAGCGGATGTTTCAAGCAGATTCTTAAATTTTTCCACAAGAGCCTGTATGTTTTCTTCGCCAATGTCGGGATTGATGATGAATATGGATTCATAATTGTTCATCATTCGACTAATCACCTCCTTCTGGACTGAACGGCCCTGTAACAAAAGTACAGAGCAAGGATTCCGAAGTGTTATTTTATCATACCATTTATGATTGTGCAAGCTTCTGCAAAGAAATTCCCGCGGCGGGGTAAAAGGTTATATTATAAGGATATTGTGCAATAAAAGGAAACAACAGCGGAATGAAGCTCTTTTCCCGATATTGCACAGTATCTATAATGGTCTGATAAGTAACTCTCTTCAGCAACTCAGACCAATTGGCTGATAACCAGCAATAAAAATGCTACTGCAGCTATTAAAATAATATTAATAATTGTGTTGACAGACAGCTTGAAGCGGGAAAGCCTTCCTCCGGCAGTCCGGCGTTTGTCCGAATGCCTTGTCAGTCGGTGCTCTTTAATATATTGATTGATGATTCCTTCCGCTTCCCTTAGAATGAAATCATTTCTTTTATTCAATTTGTTAATGCCCTCCTTTTGTATATCCGGCTACCATAATGTCCTTTGGCAAACTACCTTTCTTATATTATAGTTTGTGAAGGATAACCGGTTTTATACAAAATTTCCTGTTCAATTGCCTTTTCATCCCACTATTACCGAGGTTTTTTCCACACCTTTGCCACAAGCACAGTCAGATCATCACAAGGCTTGCCGTCACAGCAGCACTGGGTCCTGTTAAGAATAGAATCTGCTACATGCTGTGGATTCAGGCTTTCGATCTTCTGTATATATTTCATCAACTCCCTGTCACCGGATTCTTCCCCGGTCATAGAGTCAATGACACCGTCTGTCACCATAATAATCATATCTCCGGCTTCTACCTTCCTGCGCGCAAGCTCTGCATCAACACCCGGCAGGATTCCTGCTGGCAGCGAAGCTGATCTGATGATATCCACTTTGGATTCCCGCTTGATATATGTCGGTGCCGCACCTATTTTGACAAACTCTACCTCACCACTAAATAGATCTACACTGGACATGTCAATAGTACAGGTGTTTTCTTTGTCGGATCTGAGCACAAGAACTGAATTGATCAGGCTTATGGCCATATCCTTGTCGAAGCCTGATTCTATAAAACTTTCCAGCATATTCACCGTTGCCTTGCTTTGCACGGCCGCACTGTGACCTGATCCCATGCCGTCACTGAGTGCAAGAGTGTACTTTCCGAATCCGCTGTTCACAAAGGAAAAGCTGTCTCCCGACACTTCGCTTCCAAATTTGGGCGCCCGCGCAATTGCCGTAGTAAGCTTCAGATCCTCTGCCTCCAGCAATTTGAGAAAACAATTGCCGTCACGGTTTCTTTGACAGCCTTCATTCTCACGTATCATTTTTCTGCCAACAGCATCCGATACTGTTTTTTCAATCACACTGATACAGTTTCTGGCTCCACCACACGCGATATGCAGAATGTTGATCTCGTATTTTCCCCATGTATTCTTATATGCAATAACCTCTCTTGTCCTGATGTTCTCTTTCAACAGCGACGCTGTAATGGCATCTTCCAATGGTCCAAGAAAACTTACCTCTGTACTGATCTCTCCGGCAAGACCAGTGATGACTCTGGACAAGCCCTCAAACTGACGGCTGATTATCTTACGGCTGTCGCCCAGCTTACTCTTCCATACCATATCGATTTTAAAAAGCTCATACATGTTGTTTACTGAATTAACAAATTCATTGATCCGCGGGCACATGTTAATAAAATACTCCGGTATGTCACTCTCTTCCACCCTGCCCTTAGTCTCAAGCTTCTCCACAATATGGAACATAACCTGATAAGTATCGTAGAAATTACGCTCCCAGCAGTGCATACACAGACTGCAGCTACTGCATATTCTGTCAGCCACCCTGTCAAAGAGTATATTGATATCCCGGCTTTCAGACGACACCTTCGTCTCTGCTATCTCTTCGAAAGTTTTCGATAAATCAAGAAAAGCCTTCGAAAATTTTGCAAGTCTTTCCACCGTGAGCTCTCTAATTCTGCTGGAGTATCCCCTTTTACCCTCCAGAATTGCCGGATCCCTCGTAAAGGGGCCTGTTAGCATACTAATGAGACGTTCCGGCAGGAGCATAAACGGGATTGCAGCGACCACAATTTCCTTAAGCAGGAGCATTGATTCGATAGTTCCGTTGAAATATACCGCAAGAATCATATTCCCCAAAACAAATCCAAGTGCCGTGCCAACTCTCCCTATATTTCCCAGTATGCCTGCCAGCATCCCACATAAGGCATAAGTACCGGCTACTGAAGGTGTAAAACCGGCAGCAACACTTATGATAAGGCCAATAACCGCACCTGAAGCAGCCCCGACACCTGCACCGGATTTATAGCTGAAAAACAAAAGCAGCAACACACATAGGATATTTCTCAATGAAAAACCCAATACATTAAACATTCCCATTCCGGATAGCACGAGAGCTGCCGTAATCGCAATACTTATTGCCTCTTCTCCATCAAGAAGTGCCTTCTTAACAGCACCAGTCATAACAGGTGCGGCAAAACAAAAAATAAAGTATAGTACAAATGCAATGAACGAACTAAATATGGACTTGAGAACATCATAGAGCAGAAAGCCCTTTAGACCTGCAATCATCATCTGAGGTATCAATATTGAAACGAACAGCACTATTGCTGCCTTTATGTTGATCCTGGCGCCTTTATTCTTCAGAGGTACTCTCAACACACTGAACAGGAGCATTCCCGCTGCATTAATATAGACCTGTTCCACAGAACCACTTACAGAAGCACCCGCCAGCACCGCTGCTGCAACCAGGATTTTCACTGCCGCCGCCCCGTCCAAAACGGCAAAAAACGCTGTGCCCAGCGGTAGTAGTCCGTTTGAAATGCTGCTGTTTCCCAGCAAGAATGCTGAAACCAGAATCAGATAATTATTTTTGTGCATTACGGCCGTTTTGATCAGCTCTGTAAGAGATCCCGCCCTGCTGGTTCTTCCGGTTTTACCGGTCTTATTTGTCCTTCCAATCGGTACTGTAATTGTCTTCATCCTTTGTATCCTCCCGCTAGTACCGATTATAGCGGGAAAGGAATGTAAATTTTGTCAAATCAGAAGATGTCCCGGTAATAATTTTCTGACAGTGATTTGCAAAATGCTGCACCAATCTGACTACTTATTGTTTCTTTGCTGGTTGTTTTGACCACTGTATTTTTTATCCTGATCCTTTTTTCCATTATTCATTTGATTAAGAAGCTCATCCATCAACCGTTCTCGTTCCTTCTTTAGATCCTCTCCTGTTTTTTTCCCAGTATTCCACTTGCTTTCCTGATTCCTTGCAACTTTCTCTCTATCGTTGTTGTCCTGCCCCCAGGCTTCGAATTGATCATTTTTTCTGTCCTGTTCCCTGGAATTGTTCTGTTTCTTTGAGGCTTTGGACTGGGACTGATTGTTTTCCTTCGCTGCTTTTTCAACAGCATCATCCTTTTTCTTTTTATCCTCTTCCTTTTTCCTTTCGGCCTCTTCCTTCCTCTTTCTGGCCTCATCTGCTTTTGCTTTCTCCTCTTCTTTCCTCTTTGCTGCCTCTTCTGCTTTTCTCTCTGCCTCTTCTGCTTTCTTTTCGTTCTGTTGACCGGTTTTTTCTTCTGTTGAATTCATTTTCGTTTCATTCCGGTCTTCTGTATTCTGCTTTTCTGATTTCTCCCTTTGTTCCTCTGCCTGCTTCTCTTTATCCACCTTTTTATTGGTTGCCATTTCAAGCAAATCCTTTATAGTTGCTTTTTTAAGCTCATCCATCTCAGAACCCGATTTGCCTTCCATCGCACCCTCGATCAGCATCAGCTTACCTGGTGTAACACCAAACCTTCTGGCATCATTACGCTGCTCAACGCTGGTTTTAGCCACAAGTATTTCAGATTTGACCTGATCCCTGTCCAACTCCACTGATACCGCATCAGTCAGTTTCTTTTCCAGGTCAACGGACTTCTTTGCATTATTGCTGGAAACTGTGACCAGAACCGCATTTGCAATTTGAGAAGCTTTTGGCTCGACTGCCGCAGAACTGTCAGAGGTTGTCTCAGGCTTGTCCTCAACCGCATTCAGCTCATTCAGCTCATCCGGCTCATTCAGCTCTTCCGGCTCATCCGGCATAGATCGTGCCGGAACATAGTCCGCAGGGACAGAGGAGCTATTCAGATAGCCCTGCTGTACAGCAGTATTTAGCAACCGGGCGACTCCCGTATTAACCTTTTCATTTTTCAGGTCGTTTTGGCTCAGCAGTTCTTCACCTTCTATGTTTAGAGCCTCCGCCCCGATAATCCTGTCATACATATTCACAGTCAGTTCAATACTGGGATTAATATCCACATGAATGTAGCTATAAGGCAGTGTATAACTATAGGCACCTAATCCGACTCCAAGCGCCAAAAGCCCTGTCGCAGCCAGAGATGTGATCTTAATAACGCTTCTTGCAATTTTGCCATTTTCCGCAAGACTGCTAATGTCGATTTCTTTCCCGATTGCCATATCATGGGATGCCTTCACTCTTTTGAACGATCCTGTCTGTGTCAGTACTACAGCGTATTTCCCGTTTATTTCTGCTACAATTCCTTTCATTGCTCCGGCCTCCCTTCTACAGCTTTATGTAATCTCTTATATACTCGTAATCTCCTGTTACTATAACAACTATTGCTATAATATACTTTCGAAAGCGTTCAATTAATTTTCGGGGTAACCCGGATAGTTTTTCCAACTCAATGATCGGAAGATACTTTTTAACCAGCACCTGCTGCAGCAGATCCGGCTTTGATAATATGATTGAAGCGAGCATATCGCATTCCTCTCGCTTTTTTTGATGCTTTGGCGATACACGGGACAGATCCGTATAGGTAATATTCCAGGCCGCCAGCTCTTTCCCTAGCTCTACGAGTTCCAGCCTTCTATGCTCAGCCAGTTCCTTATCCGAATAATTTTGGACCGCTTCCTTATAACTCAGATCAAATTCCTCATTTCGATCCTCTACATAAACATTCAGAGACATCACATTCTTATGACGCATTTCTGTACGGTAGTAATCGATCAATCTTCGTTTAATGACATTTCTGGAGAAAGAAAAGAAATTACCCTTGTTCTGCTCAAAAGAACGAATTGCTTCAACAAATGCGATCATTGCAATACTGAGTTCATCATCAGACCCGTATGCCATGTATCTTCCGGACACTTTCTGAGCGCAGGCGGCTATAAAAGGCTTGTATTCCTCAACAAACCTGTTTGTTTCTTCAACATTATCCCTGATCGCTTCAATCCTTTCATTGACAGCCGTTAACTGCATTCGTCCTCC
>JAEYON010000141.1 GCA_023411645.1 Bacillota bacterium
ACGATTTAATCAGGCAACTTGGTGATAAATATGCAGGACAGTATGGCATCAGTTTCTATTACAAGGATTTTCGGCCGGGTTTCAGACAGGGTCAGCAGGAGGCAAGAGAATTGGGACTGTACCGTCAGAAATATTGCGGATGTATCATTTCGCTCAATGGAAAATAGTGCCTTAACATTCATATTACATTATAGTTAAAATATATTTAAAAACATAGGAATATAAGCTATTCCGTCGAATTATCTGTTATGATGAAAAAAACAAACGATAATCTTTGGTAAAATACGACGGGGTGCCATCATGAAGAAAGTCTTATCTGCCATTCTCACCATCATGCTGCTTTTAATGCCAGCAACAGAAACTTCCATATTTGCCCAGACGACTGTCGCCGCAAATAACTTAAAAGGAATTTTGAAGGATGTCCGATATGCGCCGCAGGATGGGTATGAAGTAGTCCATCTGACCATAGACGGCTTTTCGGGCTACACGTATACGGAGTTGGCGGATCCGCTTCGAATTGTGATTGATCTGACTAATACCGCACTATCAGGAAAGCCAAACACACTTAAAGCGGGAGGCAAATTGGTCAACCGCGTCAGGTATGCCCAGTTTACAGTGACCACAGCCCGCGTGGTGCTGGATGTAAACGAAGGTTATGACTATTCCATCGAGAAGACCGATACAGGCCTGGCAATTTATGTTGCTGAAAAGAAGACATCTGAAGCTATGAATGAGGAAAAAGCAATACTATTCAACAATGAATTGGGGATAAGGTATGTAGAAGACGGATCTAACGAAGCGGTTTCCTTGACCTTGGGAAAGGTTGATGGGTACAGCATGTCAAGACTGACAGGTCCGGACAGACTTGTGCTTAACATTCCTGACGCCGGAGTTGTCAGCACGGATAAACAGGTGAGCACAGGCGGAGATCAAATCCATTCCATTAGTTATAAGAGAACCGGAAAAACAGGCGCCAGTATCACATTTGGTCTTAGCGGACAATACCAGTATAGCTTTAAGAAGTCTGAAGATGGTCTTGTCATGACGGTGCAAAGCCCTGCCTATAAGAATATTACATACCACAGCTGCAGCGACAGGATTCACTTTACATTGGATAATGCGAAGCTGACTGAAGGAGATAAAGATCTGAAGCCGCTGTATGAAGCTGTATACAGTGATAAATCAAGAAAGTATACGGTGACATTTCCTACAGAGCAGGCGGATCTAGGCGAGGGGATACTTGACATCAACGATTCTTATCTCAAGTCCCTTGAGGTGAGAAAAAACGAAGAGGAGGGCACGACATCGCTGATATTCACCAGCAGTGCGAAGAATTCATACCTGGTTTATACGAGATCTTCGGGAACCACAGCCATCACAGTAATCAAGCCTGCGGCGGAGAATAAAAGGCCGGTTGTGATAGATGCAGGTCATGGCGGCACTGCAATAGGAACAGCCTACGGAAAATTGACAGAGAAGGAGCTGACACTGGACATTGCCAAACGCATGGAAAAGCTGTTAAAGGATAAGGGAATTCAAACATACATGATCAGGTCCGAGGACTGTAATGTGGACAATTATGAGAGAGCATACATTGCGAACATAATAAATGCGAAGCTTTTTGTCAGTGTTCATATCAACGGCATGGAGTCAAGGAGCTTCAAGGGCACTATGACTCTATACTGCCCATCATCAAGTACAGGGTTCACGGGTGCGGATTTTGCAGGTATTGTTCAGAAAAATATGGTCAGTGCTTTGAAAACTGAGGACATAGGCCTCAGATCGAGGTCGGATCTGATCGTGCTGAGGGAAACAGTTATGCCTGCCGCATTAGCAGAGGTTGCATTCATTACAAACAGTTCGGACAGGGAAAAGCTGCAGACTGAATCCTTCAGACAGAAAGCGGCACAAGCATTATGTGATTCCGTAGTGGAGGCGCTGCCAATTGCGAACTGATTGTAACATAGCTGTAATGTGCTTGTAACAAGGCTGTATCAAACAAATGAAATAGATAAATATTTATAAAAATACTCAGTAGAATTTATGAATTCTACTGATATTTTTTATGGGATTTGTATGATAACATTAGAATAGTATTTGAGCACATTGATTTAGTTTCAATGTGATTGATAACTGAATATAGATGGTATAAATATCGTGGGAAATATTAGAAACCTTCCAAGTTGTCCATAATCTTTTTATTACAGGAATTATTACAAGGAGGACGATATGAGAAGGTTCATAGTTTTGTTTCTCGTGATACAAATGGTTTTACTGACAGGATGTTCGATACCTTTTTTCGGGAAGGCGGAGCAGAAAACCCCGGCGGATGGGAGTGAGCCGGTCAGCGTTAATGAAAGCAGCCGGATAAGCGGACAGTCCGGCGAACAGGAAAGTGCAGATCCCGGAGACGAAATGCAATCGGCTAAAACTGAGGTGGCAGGAACCGGAACTGACGGATTGGCTGGGACGGAAGCTGACGGATTAACCGATGAAGATACAGGGCTGTCCGATGAGCAGGGTTCTGCTGATTCTGCTGTAGATAGTGTTCTATACATACCGGATCCGACGGGCACGGGTGATGAGACAGGAGTACTGTCTGCGCAAAGTGAATCGGGCAGCGGAACTTTTTTTTCTGAACCAAGGCGGTCTGTAACTGTATACTATCAGGACGGGGATGGATATCTAGTCCCAATGACCAGATGGATCGAACCGCAGCCGGGCATAGCAAGGGCTTCTCTAAATCTTGTGATCGATAGCGCATTGAACCGGGAAGAGCTGATATATTATGGTGTGTACCCGATTTTACCTGAGAAGACTGAGATACAGGGGATAGATGTTAAAGATGGTGTTGCAACTGTCGATTTTAACAGATATCTGCTCGATTATGACAGTGCGTTGTCGGAGAGAAATATTGTCGCTTCGATCGTTTATACAATGACGGAGTTTGAGACAATTGAACGTGTGAAAGTTCTGATTAATGGTTATCCACAGGGTATCCTGAAGTATGGAACCGATCTGGGTAAACCATTAGGGCGTGATGATGTAATGATTAATGGAGAGCTTGCCCTGACGCCGGACGAAATGTTCAAGGTAGATGTATTCCTGATGAAACAGGCAAACATCGGTTTTATATACCCGGTGCCGCTTTCTGTAGCAGATACAACCGACGCAGACAATCTTCCGGAGATCCTGGTAAAGAAGCTGATTGATACGAAAACGGAAGGATTGCTGGTCAGTGAGATTCCGCAGGATGTTGCTTTATTAGATACAAGGATTGTAAATGGTACTATTACACTGAATTTTAGTGAAGGATTTTTAAACTACGGAGGCACTGCACGGGAAGAAGGGATTCTAAAGCAACTGGCTTATACGCTGCGTCAGTGTAATGGGATCAGGAGGCTGAGGATCATGGTTGCGGGGCGCGAGATTGAGTTGCCTGAGGGAACGGATATATCAGAGGGATTGGCAATACCTGTTACAATAAACGACGTGATTGACAGATAATGTGATTTACATATAAAAAGAAGGAAGATGCTTTGCATATAAATGATAAAATGTCAGAATTAAAAAATATGAAGCTGATTGCAGCTACAAAGAACAGAGGGAAGCTGGAGGAGATTGCACAAATCCTGGAACAGTTTCCCTTCAATGTTGTCTCCATGACCGAGGCAGGCGTGACAGACGATATTGAGGAAACAGGCAGTACCTTTGAGGAAAATGCGCTGATTAAGGCAAAAAAGGTCTGGGAGGCTACAGGCGCAGCTAATATTGTGCTGGCTGACGATTCAGGGCTGGAGGTAGATTATCTGGATGGAGCTCCCGGTATTTATTCTGCAAGATATGCAGGCGAGGGAGCTTCTGATGCTGACAGGAATAGGAAATTACTCGGCGCACTTGCAGGAGTGCCCGCAGACAAAAGGTCAGCAAGATTCGTATGTGCTATAGCAATGGTTTTTCCGGACGGCAAATATCTTGTTGTTAGAGGAACATGTGAAGGGATGATCGCATTTGAACCAAAAGGCAGCAACGGCTTTGGATATGATCCGCTGTTTTATATGCCTTCCATTGGAACGACAATAGCACAAATGGATGCAGAAACGAAAAACGGAATTAGCCATCGGGGGAATGCTCTCAGACAGCTTGCCGAAGAACTCAAGCAGATTTGGCAAGAGCCTGCGCGATAAGTAAGGAGCCGGCATGATAGGGCGGGACATAATTGACGATTAAGAGTGGACAGAGTTTTATGGGGGTTCTTGGTATATGAAAATTTTGGTTATAAGTGATACACACGGCGATATAAGTAAGGCTGAAGAAGCTATTAAAACAAATAAAAATATAGATTTGATCATCCATCTTGGCGACTATTTCAGGGACGCTATAAAATTATCCAATATGTTTCCGGAGATTCCTTTTGAGTATATCTATGGCAACAGTGATTTTATGATTGAAAATGTTCTGGCTGAGAAGCTGTTAGATATATGCGGAAAAAAGATATTTATCACACATGGACACAGATATTCTGTTAAGTGGGACTATGAAAAGCTGTTCAGAAAGGCAGAGGAAATAAACGCCGATATGGTCCTGTTTGGGCATACTCATTGTCCTGATATAATTACAAGGGGTCAGCAATTTATTTTAAATCCCGGCAGCACCAGTGACCCAAGAGATGACTCTGACGAATCCTATGCGATTATTGAAATTGAAGACGAGCAGGTCAAACCTCGGATATATCGTATTTGAAGCCATTTGAAGGCTGTCTGCCGGGAATTGTTATCAGGGATTTTGAAACATATTTGTATCAATACTCGTCAAACACAAGACTTGTTTTTTAGATAACTACAATGTGGGGTGATTTATTGATACATAATAAACGTTTTTTAAAAGTCCTTCTGATCCCTATTTCTTTTCTTATTGCAGTTACATTGATTTTGCCGGCTAAAGTATATTCTGCGGGTTCAAAGGCTGATATTGCTATAGAAGTTAAAGCCGGCTTTAATGGAGTGGCACGACTGGGTGCTTATGTTCCCTACAGGATCCTGCTAATTAACAAGGGAAGAGCTGTTGAGGGAGAAGTACAGGTCGAAATCAAGATTGACAGTCAGAATAAAACCGTATTTTCCAAACCTGTATCCCTCGCTGAGGGCGTTGCCAAGGAAGTAGTAATTGACGCGCCTGTCTTTACCGCAAGAAAAGGAGTAATGATCAAGTTCCAGGAGAATGGTAAAACCATAAAAGAGCTGGAATACAACTTTTTAAAATTAATTCCTCCCGAGATGAAAACCATTGGAGTATTAAGCTCGGATAATGCTGCATACGACTTTTTGAATGGTATGACAATACCACAACCAGACGGTGATATGGCATATGATGAAAAAATGAAGCTGATGCAGGCCGCCGGATTGTATCCGGGTGCTCCCGTAGCTACTGCTCAAGCCGTACCGGTTGGTTCTATAACGGAATTGGAAAGCATACTAATTCCGCTGGACAGTGGGAGCTTTCCTGACAATATCAGGATAATAAACGGATTTGATATTCTGATTATCAGCAATTATGATACCGGAACATTGTCTGAAAATCAAATGAGTGCGCTTGAAAGTTGGATTGAGAGCGGAGGCACACTGGTCGTTGGAACCGGTGTAAATTGGAAGAAGGTCTATTCTTCTCTGCCGGAGTCTATGAAACGCTTTTCTGTTGCGGGCACGACCTCCGCCGCCCCGCCGGAAGAACTGGAGAGCTATGCGGGAGCAGAGTTTTTAGATAATGCGGTTCTTGATACTGTTACAGGAGAAATCGGTTTTGAGTACACAGAATTTCAGGCAGACAGTACCGATGGGACAACTGAGGATGAGAATAACGCGGCTGGCAGCAATATAAGTGTTGAATCGAATGAAGAGAAGCAATGGGTTTATAGTTCAAATATTGATGAAGTAATAATAGGTGATAGCGGCAAACCGCTGGCTGTAAAATATATTCACAAATCGGGGCGGATACTTTTTCTGGCCTTTGATCCCGGAATGGAGCCTGTTGCAAGCTGGCAGGGGAAACAGTCCTTCTGGGAAAACCTTCTGTATCATAGCAGCAATTCTAACAGAGTATACGAAAGAGGCCGGGGATATTACTATTCCAATCAGGACATCTACTACATGAACAGTCTGACATCACAGGTTCCGGATGACAGGACGCCACCGTTCCTGTTTATGTTTATAACGATAGGAGTATATATAATTATTGCCGGACCTGCCATGTACATTTTTTTGAAGCGAAAGGACAAGAGGGACTTCAGCTGGCTTGCGGTTCCTGCTGTTGCTCTTTTATGTCTTGTTGTCATATACTTGGTGGGATTTAAAACCAGATACAAGACAGCGGTATTTAATACAGCCTCAATGATTAATCTTGACATGGAGAACCAAAAGGCCGATATCACAACCGGTATGGGTATTTTTAACAATAAGAGGGGGGATTTGAAGCTCACTTATTCGGATAAGGATAATATAGAGTTTGACGTCACCCAATCAGAAAACCGAAGCTATATGGTATATGAAGACGGGAAGGAGCCTGAGGGCAAGGTTGTAAGCAAGCTAGTGTTCAGTGACCCGACGAATTATATGCTTTATGATGTTTCCATGTGGGAACCCAAATATCTTTCCGCAAAAAAAAGCGAGCCCTTCACAGGTCAACTAATCAGCTCTGTTCAAATGGAGAACGGCAAATTCAGAGCAGTAATCAGCAACAGAACCAAGTATGACTTTATGGAAGCATTTATTTCAGTTGGTAGTAACTTTATCAGTGTCGGGGACATCCTTTCGGGTAAAGAAAAGGTGATCGAAACGGATTTTTACTCAGATAAAGTATTCCACAGTTTTGAGGAATACCTGAACGCACAGTATGGCCGGACAAACTATCCTTCCAATACGGCGATTCCTGATGATTTTCCTCAAAGGTACAGAAAAAGAATGACAGTTGAACAGCTTCTTCAGCCTATGTACTATAGCCTGAGGGGACAGACTAAAATAGGGCTGTACGCATTGAACAGTCAAAACCTCGGCTATAATATTACAATAAATGATGAGACGCCCGTATCCTATTATACAAATGGGATATTCTCCAGTGTTGATATGACTTTTGAAAAAGGCAGCGATGTGGATATACCGACAGGGATAATATTACCGCAGATGGACGAATATGGCCTTATTCAAAACATCGCAAGTGATGAAGGAGACAATGGCATCAGAGTAATAAACAAAGGCGATATTGATTTTACGTATTCACTTCCGGAGGGTATCCGGCCAACCGGGTTTTCACTTAAATTTGATACATTAGTACCACTTTATGTTAAGTACAATATAGAAGATATGAAAGCGCAAAATAGCAATATTCAGACGAAGATACTGCAAAACGAGTATGAGTATTATCTGTATAATAAGGCGTCAGATAACTGGGAGCAAATAGATGACAATCATGGTGTGGCGGAAGAAGCCGAAAAATATATTGATGATGAAAACAGGCTCAAGGTCCGCGTCAGGGTAGTTGAAATTGCGGAAGAGGACATGAAATCCAATGATGGATATGTCGAGACTGAGCGGCTGGCGTTCCCGGCGCTGCAACTGAAGGGGGTGGCGCGATAATGCTGAAAATTACAAATCTTGTTAAGAGGTATGGCAAATTTACGGCAGTTGACAATCTGTCCATGGAAATCAGCGAGGGCCAGATTTTCGGCTTTGTAGGGGCGAACGGAGCGGGGAAAACAACAACAATGAGGATTGTCGCCGGGTTACTGCAGCCAACCTCGGGAGAAATTCTGGTTGATGGTACAGATATCTTATCTTCCTCGAGAAAAGTGAAAAAGAAGATCGGCTATATGCCCGATTTCTTTGGCGTATATGATGATCTCAAAGTAGATGAATACATGAATTTCTATTCCGGCATTTATGGAATCCCATACCGCGAAAGGAAGGGAATATCGGACCAACTATTGGAATTGGTTGATCTGAGCCATAAAAAGGATTTTTATGTTGACAGTCTAAGCAGGGGTATGAAGCAAAGGCTTTGCCTTGCAAGAAGCCTGATACATGATCCAAGACTGTTAATCCTTGACGAGCCGGCTTCAGGGCTGGATCCGAGAGCAAGGGTTGAGATGAAAAACATATTAAGAGAACTGAAAAATATGGGGAAGACCATTCTCATAAGCTCCCACATCCTTTCCGAGCTTGCTGAGATGTGTACGGTCATTGGCATTATTGATAAGGGAAGACTGTCTGCTTGTGGGTCGGTTAAGGAAATCATAGATAAGCTGACCCGCACGGGGAAACTGAAGATAAAGGTCAGAGACAGGGTGGAGCAAGCTGTGAAATTACTGCAGGAGCAGCCCTCTATTGGAGAAATCGCCATAAATGGAGATATTGTTGAAGCTGATACCGGTGCTGACGAGCAGTTGCTCTCGGAAATTCTTAAGAGGCTTGTGACCCAGGATATTCCCGTCGTAACATTTGCGCGGGAAGGCGGAAGTCTTGAATCCGTCTTTATGCAGCTTACGGAAGGGAGTGATGAACATGATGCTTAACCCCATTATTGAAAAGGATCTGAAAACAAAAATGAGAGGGTGGCGCACACCTATCCTGTTAAGCCTGTATCTATTATTTCTGGCGGCTGTTCTATTCATTTTTTTTATATCCAACAACCAGTTATTCGGCAGATATGGTTACTCGAGCTTCAATCCAAGGATTGCCGTAAATGCTTATAATGTCATAGCTCTGTTTCAATTCGCACTTCTAATGCTTATTGTACCTGCTCTCACAGCTACTGCTATCAGCGGTGAGCGGGAAAGACAAACATTGGATCTGATGCTTTGCTCCGATATATCAATATGGTCGGTCATCATGGGAAAGCTGGTTGTGTCCATAGCCCATATAATGTTTCTGGTTGTTGCTTCCCTGCCTGTCCTGGGGATGGTGTTTCTCTTTGGAGGAATAACCTTTGGAGAGTTATTGCTCCTGTTTTTGTTCTATCTTTTGACTGCACTGATGGTAGCAAGCCTTGGTATTTTTCTGTCAACACTTTTTCGCAGGAACGTTACAGCGATCATTACAGCATACATCAGCCTGGGACTTCTGGGTCTGGGCCCTGTGATAGCGCTGCTCATCTATGGAATATTCGGTAGTATGAGCAATGTGCAAATCACCTACAGTACCATTGCCGGATTCATGTTTCCATCACCTGTTTTTGGGTTTATATCCTTCATGACAGGCGGGCAAAGCAGTGTATTTGGAGGCGTTTTCAGCGAAGTACAGAATCTTGCCGACAGCGATACCGGCTGGCTCAGGTATTTAAAGCCATGGATGATCAACGGCTTGTTTAACATAATTTTTTCAGGTATTCTTTTATCTCTAAGTGCGTGGAAGCTGAAACCTGTGAAAAAAATTAAGAGGAATAGTAAGCGTAAGAAGGTGGGCTGATGTATATAAGAGATATTATAAAGATGCTCAGGCCTCTGAGAAACCGTATGCAAGTCAACAGTGGGTTATTTCGGCTTTTAGCCTGCCTGTGCATCGGAGGGGCTGCGGGCATGCTGCTGGCATATGCTTCACTTTGGATGCCTGTTCCGTTTCTCATGCGCAGCATATTGTATATCTATTGCGTATCTGCAATTGCGGGCATAGTTATTTCTATATTTTCAGTTCCACGGACGAAGGGACTCATTGAGGCTGCTGATGCTCTCGGACTTAAAGAAAGATTGATCACTGCATGGCAGCTTAAGGAGGAAGATACGGTTATTGCCGAATTACAGAGGCGTGATACGATCGAAGCTGTCTCATCTGCCAATTTCAAAAGACTCTATCCCATAAGGTTCCCTGCGAAGCTGGGCATTGTACTCGGGGCTTGTATAGTACTTACATCCGTATCATTTATTATACCGGCGTATGCACGCGAGACTGCTGAGCAGATAGAGAAGCTGCAGGGAGTAGTTGAGGAACAGCTTGTAGAATTGGAGAAGGTAAGTGAAGAGCTAAAATACAACGGAGATCTGGAGCAGGCTGAGCTTGATAGAATCCTTGAGGAGGCGGCAAGGCTCACAGAGGAGCTTAAGCGGGCAAGAACTGAAGAGGAGGCAATGAAGGCGCTATCCCGGGCTGAAAATGAACTCGAGAAGCTGGATATGCAAAAGCAGCTCAGTAAATTGGGAGATGTAATGAACCAAAATGATATGACAAGCGGTGTAGGTAAAGCGGTTCAGGACGGAAGTATGACAGATCTGAAGCAAGCGCTGGAGCAGTTGAAGCAGCAGCTTGAACAGGGTGAAATATCGTCTCAGGAGCTTTCGGAAATGCTTGAGCAGGCAGCTGAGCGGATGGAGAATGAGGAACTGGCAGAGAAACTGGAGCAGGCGGCTGAAGGGCTTGGTTCCGACGCCATTGAGGATCAGAATGCAGCGTTGGGAAGTCTGGGAGATGCACTGTCGGACATGATGAGTTCACAGGAGGGCAATGGCATAGAGCAGGCTGCCGGAAAGCTTTCCCAGGCTGTGCAGAAAGCTAAGAGCAGTATATCTCAGGTGGACAGCAATCTATCGGCAGGTAGTGAATACAGCCCGGGTGAATCGGGGCAAGGCTCAGGCCGGCCATCGGGACTTCAGGCTGCGCAGGGCGACGGGCAGTCGTCAGGCTCAGGCGATGGTACAGGTTCAGGCCAGGGCATAGGTTCAAGCCAGACAGGTCAAGGCCAGGGGCAAGGTCAGGGGCAGGGAGCAGGTCAAGGCGGCAGCTCCGGAGCAGGGGAAGGCTCAACCAACAAGGATTCGGGATATACAGGCAGCGAGGGCTCGGGAGGCGGACGCGAAGCAGGTGAAGGCAGGGAAGAGGAATTTGAGAGGCTATACGATCCAGAGCACCTGGGAGGGGACGCCGATCCCAGCTATGTCACCGGGCAGAAACAGGATGGCGGACAAAGCAGCTATTCACAGACGGATCAGATTCCTGCTGAAAAAGGAGCAATCCTGCCTTATCATGAGGTGTTAAACCGATATGGAGAGAAAGCTGCATCATATATTGAGGAGACAGAGATTCCTCCGGCGATGAAGGAAATTGTTCGAGAGTATTTTAAATCATTGGAGTAGGGGGGACAGAAGTTGGATATAAATGAAAAGGATATTCTGAAGGTTACGGAAACAGTGCGAAAAATTGAGTCGGAAGCTGCAAAGCAAATGGTCGGACAAAAGGAGCTTATCCGCCAGGTGCTGATATGCATGCTGGCTGGAGGAAATATTCTTCTGGAGGGCGTACCGGGATTGGGTAAGACCCGTCTTGTAAATACCCTCGGGCAGGTTATGGGGCTTCAGTTCTCCAGGATCCAATTTACACCGGATCTTATGCCTGCAGACGTGGTGGGGACCAATATTATCACAAGGGATCAATCGGAACACGGAATGTTTAAATTTCAGCAGGGACCCATATTCAGCAACATAGTACTGGCGGACGAGATAAACCGTGCAACTCCAAAGACTCAGAGCGCTATGCTGCAAGCAATGCAGGAAAAGCTTGTCACCGTAGCCAATACAACATATCAGCTGCCAAAGCCCTTCTTTGTCCTTGCAACACAAAACCCAATAGAAATGGAAGGAACCTATCCGTTACCTGAAGCGCAAATGGACAGGTTTTTGTTTAAGCTGAACGTTCCTTTTCCTTCCGCACAGGAACTGGCAGAAATAGTCACCATGACGACAGGAAGTATCCGGACAGAGCTGAGAGCGGTAACAGTAAGTGATGAACTGATGAGCATTATGGAAACAGTGAAGGAAATACCAGTGGCGGCGCCGGTCCTGGACTTTGCCTTGAAGCTTGTGCTTGCAACTCACCCCGGAACTAAAGATGCAGCCGAAATTGCTAAGAAATATGTTCGTTTTGGAGCAAGCCCCCGCGGAGCTCAGGCGATAATATCGGCGTCAAAAGTCAGAGCGGTGCTTGAGGGCCGCTACAATGTCGCATTCGAAGATATTTATTACACAGCATACCCCGCCCTTCGCCATCGTTTGTTTATGAATTTTGAAGGTTCATCGGAGGGTCTGACCGCGGATGACATCATTTCGGAAATAATCAAGGAGATAGGCAGGTAGAGATGAGCCAGTTGTTTGACAGTACATTTCTTCAAAAAATTCAGCGTCTATCGTTAAACGCCCGCTTTTTTCTGGACGGAGCGGCTGTGGGCAACCGTAAATCCCGAAGCAAGGGAAGCTCTGTGGAATTCTCTGATTACCGTGAGTATACGCCCGAGGATGATTTCCGGCGCCTGGACTGGAATGCATATGGCAGATTTGAAAAGCTGTTTATCAAGCTCTTTATGGAGGAAAGAGAAGCTCCTGTTACTATTTTTCTCGATGTAAGCAGGTCGATGGATTGGGGCGAACCGAATAAATCCATTTCTTCCAGAAGGCTGACCGCCGCGTTGGCATATATCAGCCTTGTCAATTTCGACAGGGTGACACTATGTTGTATTGATGACCGGAAGCGGCAAATATGCAGGAGCGTACGGGGCAAAAACTTCTTCCACAGGATTACAGATACCCTTGAGAACATCCAGTATACAGGAAACAGCAGTATTCAAAAGGCTGTAGAAGACTGCCGCATACAGTGGGGACGCGGTATTACTGTTCTGATTTCGGATTTTTTCACACAGGGGGATATTGATGAACTATTAAAGTATCTCTCATATCATAAACAGACAGTGTATCTGTGCCATATACTCAGTCCCCAGGAGCTCCTACCGGATGTCAGTGAATCTGTCAGGCTTGTTGACAGTGAAACCGGAGAGTCCATGGATATAACAGTGACGCCTTCCCTTTTAAATTTGTATGGAAGGGCGCTGGAAAATTTCAGGAGCCGGATAGAGAATAACTGTACTAAATGGGGAGCTTTTTATTTTCATTTTTCCTCCGAAACGGCGGTGGAGGAGATGGTAAAGGAAGTGGCGGAGCATTGATTTTGCAAAATCCATGGGGACTTCTTGCGTTGCTGGCCGTACCTGTGATCATCCTGTTATATTTATTGAAACGGAAGCATGAGGAGTACATCACCTCCAGCCTTCAGTTGTGGCGGAGCGCCTTGCAGGATGTAGAAGCCAATGCGCCATGGCAGAGACTGAAGAAAAACATACTGATGATTATTCAAATATTCGCGGTTATGCTGCTGGCAATGATACTATCGGAGCCTTTCCTTCAAGGCGGAGCCAATAAGGGTGGAACGGTTATGCTTGTAATAGACTGCTCGATGAGTATGCAGTCCACCGACATGCAGCCGAGCAGGTTTGAAGCAGCTAAAAAGGACGCTTTGAAACTGGTGGAAGCGGGCAGCCCGGGAACAAGCTTTTCACTGATTGCTTCCACACATACGCCTTCTATTGTTTTTCACAATGTTAATGATAAGAACAGAGCGATACAGGAAATAAAGAATCTAAAAGTGACTGATACGGCGGAGAATCCGGAGAGAACAGCAGAATTGGTAAATTCGCTTATCAGAGAGAATCCGGGAATACAGACAAGTTGGTTCAGCGACGGCGTTCGTCCCACTATAGCCGATAGTGTCAGTTATTACTCCTACAACAGAAATGGTGATAATTACGCAGTAACGCTGCTTACACAGCGCAAGCTGCAAAATGGCCGGGGAATGGCGGCGCTGAGCCGGATTGCGAATTTTTCACTTAACGCGGCAGAACTGGATGTCAGCTTTTATGCAGACGGTAATTTTGTGGATGCTCGAAGGGTATCCGTTGAGGCCGGAAAGAGTGAAAGCGTTTATTGGGATGGCATACCTGAATCTGCTTCGAAACTGGAATGTTCTATTGATACAGAAGATGTTCTGATGAAGGATAATACCGCAGGGTTGACGGTTTTTTCAAATAAATCGGCAAAGGTGTTGCTTGCAACAGAAAAAAATATATTTTTAGAAAAGGTGCTGTCCCTGATACCCGGCCTGGAGCTATACAGGACGAATATGGAGGATATGGAGGCATTTACGGGATATGATTTATACGTTTTTGACGGAGAAATACCTGAGGAACTGCCCGAGGACGGACACGTCATACTTTTTAGCCCACCAAGGAACAAGTACTTTTCTTCTTTAGGCCTGTCCGAATACACCGAAATTCATTCTACAGAGCATAAGATCTATAATAATCTGAAGCAGGAAATTACCTTCAATGCTCTGAAAACTGAGTTGTATCAGCTGCCGGAATGGGGCGTTCCGATTATGGAAGATAAAAATGGATTCACAGCCTTTGAAGGCTATATGAAGAACAGGCGGATTATGGTTTTCGGCTTTGATCTGCATGAGACTAACCTGCCTGTGCAGCCGTTTTTCCCTGTAATTATGACTAGGGCTGTACAGGAGCTGCTTGAGGGCAATGCCAATGGAATCTCTTCGGTAAATGCAGGAGACGTTGTTGAGATTTCGATCGATCCTGAATCAAAAGAAGTGTATGTAATATCTCCGGACGGAAATATGTCGCTGATAGCTCCTCCATTTCCGGCGACAGCTTTTGATGAAACAACACAGATCGGAATTTATACAATTGAACAGCGATTGGAAAGTGAGACTGTAAGTCAGCAGTTTTTTGTGAATGCTCCTTCGGAGAGGGAATTTGCATTGTCAAACAAGACTGAAGCCGACCATCCAAATCTTGGAGCGGATGCACGAAGTATGCCGCCTGTCGGATGGAGCCTGAAAATACCCTTATTATGGCTGCTGCTGGCGATATTATTGATAGAATGGTGGGTTTATACCAATGGCATTACAGTTTGAAAATCCATGGCTGCTTTTTCTTATAATACCTGCGGCTGCATTCATGTATTTTACGGTAAAGAACATGATCCGGCTTTCGCGATGGAGAAAGACATCCATTATACTTATTCGCAGTTTTATTCTGCTATTGGTTATTTTACTCCTTTCAGGCATTTCATTACTTCAGGTCTCTTCTAAGGCGACTACCTTGTTTCTGGTGGATTCTTCAGACAGTATACTTCAGAAGGAACAGAGCGCTGACTTTGTCAGGGATGCAATAAAAAGAATGGGGAGAAAGGATGAGGCAGGGATCATCAATTTTGGAGGCAGCTCCTCCATTGAAGTGCTTCCGGTGAAAAATCCATTGTTTGACGGTTTGCAAACGTATATTGATTCTTCTTTCACTGATATGGAAAATGCGCTGATATCTGCCCAGTCCATTATGCCATGGGATCATCAGAAGAGAGTGGTACTTCTGACCGATGGGAGAGAGAATACAGGGAATGCAATACAACAGGTCAGACAGATGAGAGCAAAGGGCTACGTCGTTGACGTTTATCCTATCAGCTCCGGCTTTTTGAACGA
Organism: Bacillota bacterium; assembly: GCA_023411645.1. Taxonomy (GTDB): domain Bacteria; phylum Bacillota; class Clostridia; order Acetivibrionales; family DTU013; genus JAEYRF01. Next base: position 15,354 of record JAEYON010000141.1, read on the forward strand.
GGTTCAGCTTCAGGAGCTAAAGATCCCGAATTCGGCGCATTTGAATGAACAATTCGAGATTGCCGTTAATGTAAAAAGCAGCATAAACACTAAGGCAGTTCTTCAATTATACAGTAACCGTATGCTGACTGCGCAAAAAGAGGTTGTACTAAATAAAGGAGAAAATCAATTTGTTTTTTTGGATGAAGCTTCGGATGGGGGGATGGTGACATACAGGGCGGAGGTACTTGCCGATACTGATACTGTTACGCAGAACAATACTCTTTCCTCCTACACCTATGTCAAGGATATTCCTCAGATAATGGTAATTCACGATGCTGATGAAGCAGGTAAAAACATTGCGGATATTTTGAATACCGATATGCGAGTGACTTTACTCAATCCAAAACAGGTTCCTGTAGAACTGGCAGAACTGCTTAAGTATGATGCCTTTATACTGGCAAATGTTTCTGCCGACAGTCTTAATCAGACTTTTCTCAATAATCTGGAGACGGCTGTAAGCCATCAGGGAAAGGGCTTGCTGGTGACTGGCGGAAATAACAGCTATGGACCCGGAGGGTATTATAAAACAACATTGGAGAAGATACTGCCTGTCAATATGGATATTAAGCCAAAGGAGGAAGAACCGAACCTGGCGCTGATGCTTGTTATTGACAAATCAGGGAGCATGTCCGGAGGAGATTTTGGTATTGCAAAGATGGAGCTGGCAAGGGAGGCGGCAATACGTTCAACTGAGGTGCTCAATCAGAATGATATGATTGGGGTGCTTGCCTTTGACGATGCATACAAATGGGTGGTCGAGCCCCAGAATCTTGATGATTTAAAGGCTATTCAGGATGCGATCGGTACAATAAGATCAGGTGGAGGTACACAGATACTTCCGCCGCTGGAAGCTGCATATAATGCAATTCAGGAATTGGATACCAAACTGAAGCACATAATTCTTTTGACTGACGGGCAGGCTGAGAAGGAAGGGTATGAGCCTTTGATTGAAGGATTAAGGGAAAATGCAATTACACTTTCAACAGTGGCGGTGGGCCGGGGGGCTGATTCTCTTCTGATGAAGGCGCTTGCTCTAGGAGGTAAAGGAAGGTTTTATCAGACCGATGAATTTACCGATATTCCGAAGATTTTTGCGAAGGAAGTGTTCCTTGCAGGAAAAAAATATCTCACCAACAGGACGTTTACCCCGAGAGCTGCAGGCTCCTCAGATATTCTCAAAGGCATTGATTCGGTGCCGCAGCTTGACGGATATGTTACAACCACAGCAAAACAAACGGCAAATGTAATTCTGGAAAGCGACGAGGGAGATCCTATTCTGGCAGGCTGGCAATATGGACTTGGCAGGACTGTTGCCTGGACACCTGACGCTCAGGGGATCTGGACATATGACTGGATGAATTGGGAGGACTCTGAGAAATTTTGGAAAAATACGATATCCTGGCTAGTTCAGCAGGATATGAGTCAGGGGTATACCGTAGAATCTGATATTGAAGGCAGAGAGGGATATATAATAGTTAAGGCTGAGGATGACGCATTTATGACGGCGACTGATGTCAAAGGGACTCTCATTGGGCCTGACGGCAGTAAACATGATATTGAGCTGCTGCCAGGAGCCCCGGGAGAGTATAGGGGTTCCTTCAGCAACCTCAAAAGCGGTGTTTATATTGCGGACATTACACTAACAGGAAATGGCGGAAGAAGTGAGCGAATCAGTACAGGACTGATTATGCCTTATTCTGAGGAATACAATTTACTGGAGGGCAGCAATGAGGCACTGCTTCAAAAGATCGTATATGAGGGTGGAGGACGCATGCTTGACGATCCTGCTCAGACCTTTAACAGTACATTACCGCCGGTCGAAGGGAAAGCAGATCCCACTCATGCGCTATATATAACAATATTTATACTATTTATGCTTGATATTGCGCTTAGGCGGATCAACCTTCGAGTGGACTTGCGGAAGAAAAAACCGGTGCAAGCGATGTTCACAGGTAATGCTGCGGCAGCCCCGAATAAGTCTGCGGTAGCTCCAGATAAGGCAACGACAGCCCCGATTAAGGCTGTGAAAGCTCCGGGTAGGGCTGTGACAGCAAAGGATATGGCAGTAGAATCTGCGAATAAATCAGTTAAGCCGGACCAAGAACAGTATTCTCACATTTCCAGGTTGTTGGATAAGAAACAGATGTGGCGTAAGAAATAACTACATCCACCAGGTTGCAGTTTTCCGAATCCGGAAATCTCGAAGAGAAACGATACATAAAATAAAAATATGAAGCATTGGAGGAATTAACCTGTATTTGTAGAATTATTAATCTGATTTACTATTCGGAAGGTGTCCGGAAAGTTGCGCAGATTAATTTTATGAACAATATTTACGGGTTTATTCAAAAACGGATGGCAGTCCTTAAAATAAGCACTAAAATTATGCTGTTTTATTTTATTCTGCTCATGTTTACTATTGCAGTCAGCAGCTTTTTTTATCAGAGGATCTATTACAATATTATCTCCGGCAAAGTTAGCGAAATGTCCAAGCAAACCCTTTACTCCATCAGTGCCAATATTGATTCGGTCATTGAAAATGCTGACAACTATTCGAAAGCTATTTTTACCAACGACGACCTTCAGAACATGCTGAAAAGCGCAAAACCGTATAAAGATCTTGTCACACAGGGAAGGGTTAGGGCATATCTTATCAAGCTCACCGAAACGATACCCAGCATTACTTCGGCGTATCTTTTTGATAATTACGGCAACAGATTCTGTATGGACAAATCTACTAATAAAAACCTTACAATAAGCAACATATCCAGGGCGCCTTGGTACAGAGAAGTCAGTGAAAGCAAAGGATACTATATTCTCCGGCTCAATGCCGGAGGGGTTTTTGAAAAAACAAACAAAGAAAATTACTTATCTCTGATCAGGGTCATAAACGATCTGCAGGATCAGCAGCCCATAGGGATCATTATTATAAATCTGCCGGAGGCTTCATTTATAAACGCATACAATGATCTTGTCAGCAAGTACGGGATGCATGTCATTTTACTCGACGAGAATAATGAGAAAATAATTGGGACCGGAAGTGATGAATTTGATAGCTTTATACCTGGTATAATTGACGGAAGTGAGTCAAATACCGAGATTGTCAGAATCAATAACCAGGAATTTCTGATGTCATACCTTAAAATAAATTACAATTGGAAGATAATCAGTGTCGCTCCTTTCAGCGAATTGTCCAGAGAATCAAAAATTTTCAGTCTCACAGCCTTTATAGTAATCATACTCAACAGCGTCCTACTGTTTCTTGGATCAATTTTTATATCCAGACTCATCACAAACCCCGTTAAAAAGCTTTTGCGTGCAATGAAAGACGTTGAAAATAACGAATTCGGCATGGTGGATCTGAAAATGGGCAGCAGTGAGTTTGAGAAGCTGCAGGACGGTTACAACAGAATGGTTACTGAAATACAAAAGCTGATCAAACGGATAATGGAAGAACAGAAGATCAAACGAAAGGCTGAACTTGATGTTCTTCAAGCTCAAATTAAACCTCATTTCCTGTACAACACCTTCGACGCGATCAGCTACCTTGCGCTCGAAGGCAGGAGCGAAAAAGTATATACGATAATGAAGGCTCTGGGGAGCTACTACAGGACAAGCCTTAACAAAGGAAGCGAAGTAATCACCCTTAGGGAAGAGGTGGAAGTAGTAAAAAATTATCTGACGATACAGAAGATCAGGTACAATGATATATTTACAGACAGCTACGATATTGAGGCCGAGATCGAAAACATCAGGATATTGAAGCTTGTCCTTCAGCCGCTGGCTGAAAATGCTCTATACCACGGGATCAAGCCCAGTGGAGAGCCGGGACATATCGGAATAACAGCGGTAAAGGAAGGCGAGTTCATAAAAATAACCGTTAAGGACAATGGTGTTGGAATGCCGGAGGATACCATAAAAAATATATTCAGCGGCAGAAAAAGCTGTGAAGAGACAAGCTTCGGGCTTAAAGGCACCATTGAAAGGCTGCGGATTTTTTATGGTGTTGAAAACGTATTGTCTATTGAGAGCACGCCCGGAGGCGGGACTGAGGTAGTATTGACGATACCGGTGGAAAGGCGGGATTAGGTGAACGAGGGAACCATTAAGGTGATTGTCGTAGATGATGAATATATGGTGCGCGGACTGCTCAGAAGATGTATTGACTGGAAAGAGCTCGGGATGGAGATAGTAGGTGAGGCATCTTGTGCGCAGGAAGCGCTTGAGCTGGTAGACAGGCTGAAACCCGACATCATTTATACTGATATATGTATGCCTTATACGGACGGGATCGAATTGAGCAGACTTGTGTTTGAGAAATATCCCAATATAAAGATCATAGTACTGACGGGTTATGAGGAGTTCGAATATGCAAAAAGAAGTGTCAAGCTCGGAATAGCTGACTTTCTTCTCAAACCAATTAATGACGACGAAATTAGAAAATCGGCGCTTGCCATTAAAGAAAAAATCAGATCGGAGAGAACTCATTCAAACGAATATAAAAGGCTAAAATTGCTGCTTGATGAGAACCGTCCATATCTCAGGGAAAAGTTTTTGAATGAACTCATTCAGGGGGGATTGACAACGTGTGAAATCACCGAAAAACTGGCCTATTTTGAACTTGATTTCGACTCCGGATTGTTTCAGGCGGCATTGCTTGAAACCGGGCATCCTTGTGCAGATTTCAATCAGAGTACGGAAGAGAAGCTAATTTTGCAGATACAGGGTATGGAATCTGTCAGGATGTTTTTCAGAAACGATCCAAAAATAGCGATGTTTTTTGACAATAACCATAAAATAGTTATACTTAATACGGATCCTGAAGTCGATTTTACACAGTGCTGTGAAACCCTTCGCATCATGCTTGCCAACAAAATCAAGTGCATTGTGAGCATCGGGATTGGAAACTCCTGCAAGGGACTCGAAAACATACGCCAGACATGCAGGGAAGCGTATTACGCATTAAGCTACAGCGCTATTCTCGGGAAAAACCAGGTCATCTGCTTCAATGCTGTGGATCTATCGCAGAAGAAACCTGTACGTATGCAGAATAAGCAATATGATGAGTTTGAATTTTACCTGAAGGCAGGTCTTGCCGAAAAGGCCTCAGAGCTTTTCTCAAGCTTCTGTGAAGGGATTAGGCCTGACGGCGGAAATGCTATTGAAACAATATGGGTGATAGCATCAAATGTTATTTCTGTGATCCTGTCGGTAATTAATGAATCCGGTCTGAAAATAAATAGTATCTTCGAGGATGAAGACGAGCCCTTCAAGTATGTTTTCAGGATACGTTCTTTGCCGGAAATGAGAGAATATATGGATTGTGTCATTTGCAGAACCGCTAACCTTATGGAAAAGCTGAAATCAAAAAAGGTCAACAAGACTGTAGACGAAATTAAGGACTACATAAATGAAAACATTTCCTCCAAAGGTCTTTCTCTGGCTGCAGTTGCTGCAAAGTTTTATCTTAATCCCAGTTATCTTAGCCGTATATTCAAACAGGAAACGGGGCAGACCTTCGTCGAGTACACTACAAAAGCAAGGATGGAGCTGGCTGTCAGGCTGTTAAGCCAAACGGAAATGAAGGCTTATGAAGTGGCAGAAAGAGTAGGGATACAGGATCCCCATTATTTCAGTATCTGCTTTAAAAAATACACGGGTATATCTATCAATGATTATAGAAAATCTTGTTCCAACTCGTAAAAAAAGTTACTAATCGGGTAAAATATTTGAATTCTTTTTATCCCGGCCATAAGCTAGTATTTATTTTAGGTACTATTATATTATAAAGGAGGAAAATTTATGAAAAAGAGTGCCCTTAGGGTTCTCAGCATTCTACTGAGTGTAATGTTGATTCTTGGAATGACTGCCTGTCAGAAAAACCAGCCGACTGATAACAGTGCTCCGGCGGATGAGGTCGCAGACGTTCCAAAAGATAAGACTCCGGCAGAACCTGAGCCAGCCAAACCGGTAGTTTCAGAGCCGGTTACTCTGAAGCTCTGGCATATGTTCGTATCTGATGGAGACGGTAATAAAAAGCCCTTCGAAACCGTTTTGAAGCACGCTGAAGAACAGCTTACCGATGTAAAGCTTGAAATCGACGGCGTAGACAATGAATCCTACAAGACAAAGATCAAGACCGCTATTGCAGCAAATGACGCTCCGGATATATTCTTCACATGGGCGGCAGGTTTTTCCAAGCCGTTTGTTGATTCGGGGAAGGTGCTCTGCCTTGATGAATATCTTGGTGATATCAATGATAAACTGCTTCCCGGAATCACCACCAATATGACTTATGACGGCAAGGTATATGGCCTGCCCTTCCAGATGCAGGTCGGAGCACTGTTCTGCAACAAGGAATTGTTTGATAACAATGGTGTCAAGATTCCCGAAACGTATGCGGAACTGCTTGCCGCAATCAAAACCTTCAATGAAAAGGGAATCACTCCCATGACTTGCGGCGCTGCTGATAAGTGGCCTTCAATGTGGTACTATGACATCATAGCTCTACGTACGGCAGGTGCACAGCTCTGTAACGACGCTCTTCTTAAGAAGGCACCATTCAATTCTCCCGAGTTCACTGACGCTGCAGCTAAAATGAAAGAGCTGGCAGATGCGGGCGCTTTCGGCAAGAATGCACTGGGAACCTCGTGGGATGAGTCACAGATAGCATTTGCAGAGGGAAAGGCAGCCATGATCTATAACGGCAACTGGGTAGCCGGCCTTGCTGAAGGTGAGAACTCCAAAGTGAAGGGAAAAGTTGTCGCAGTGAGATTCCCGCTTATAGACGGCGGCAAGGGTACTATGACAGAATACTTCGGCGGATCGGGAGACGGCTTCATGGTCGGCGCAAATACAGTTGACAAGGAAAAAGCTGTCAAGACCGTCAAGTTCATATGTGAGGATATGGCAAGAGAGTCCTATCTAGCAGGTTCAGGCATGCCGGGCTGGAAGGTAGACGTTGATGATTCACAGGTTTCACCGCTGATCAAAGAGCTCGTAAGCATGACAAAAGACGCTACCGGATGGGTTCTTTGGTGGGATGTATTCCTTGAAGGCGCCGACGCCGATACTCACAAGAATCTTGCTACCGAAGTACTTGCAGGAACCAAAACTCCTGAAGAATATTCGGCCGAAATGCAGAAGCTCAGCGAGAAATAATCAAGGTATAAACAAAATATAGTAACAAATTAAGCCGACGGTCGTGGGTTTCCTGCGACCGCCGGTTTATAACCCGGTGGTAAACGGCTGCCATCTCTACAGGCGGTGTTATGTTATAAATGCACTGTATGCAACGCAATCATCGGGAACATGGAGGTAGAATGGACAGAGTTCTTGGAGATAAAAAAGCGATTTGTGTATTTGTATTACCGGCATTGCTGGTATTTCTGGTGATCGTAGTGACTCCTGTTTTCATGTCGGGCTATTACAGCTTGCTTGAGTGGGATGGGATAGGTAAGAGCACGTTTGTGGGGATGGATAATTATATAAAGTTATTCACGGATTCTTCAACCAATTTCATAAAGGCCATTGGCAACTCCTTTATTCTGGCCGGTCTCTCGATACTGCTGCAGCTTCCGGTCGCCATGATACTGGCGTTAATACTAGCGCGGGGCATAAAGCTGGAAAATTTTTATAGGACAGTATACTTTATACCTGTGATCATTTCAACCGTAGTTATTGGTCAACTTTGGAGAAAGGTATATCATTACGACTATGGACTGTTAAACAGTCTTTTCAAGGGCATCGGGCTGCAAGCGCATCAGCAGGAGTGGCTTGGCAGCATTGATACTGCGCTCATGGCTGTTTTGGTGCCGATCATATGGCAATACATGGGGTATCACCTGCTGCTTTTCTATTCGGCGGCAAAATCCGTACCGGTTGAACTGAATGAAGCTGCGATGCTGGACGGCGCCTCAGGCTTCAAGACATCGCTTTATATTACTATCCCCATGATAAGACCAATGATAAATGTTTGCGTGACTTTTTCACTAATAGGATCGCTGAAGGTCTTCGACCTAATATATGTCCTGACAAACGGCGGACCTGTGCATTCTACGGAAGTTCCAAGCACACTTATGTTCAATACCATATTTTCAAGGTACCAGTACGGCTATGGCAGTTCAATGGCCATTTTCATAATAGTCGAGTGTCTTTTGCTCACAGTATTTATACAAAGAATGTTTAGTTCTGATAATGCAGCATAGGCACGACTAAAGAATTTGCGATACATAAACGACAGGGAATGAAGGGATCATGATGAATACGGAAATAAGCAAGATCGTTGCTGATACCGAAATGAAAAGGTATATTAGTAAAAACAAATTCAAATTAGCTATTATCAATATCGTGATCATGGCTATCGCTCTTGTGCAGATGTATCCTCTTGTCTGGCTGCTTCTGTTTTCCCTCAAGGACAACAGTGAGATTTTCGGAGAGAATATTGTAGGGCTGCCGCGACGTTTCCTGTGGCAGAATTATGCGGACGCATTGTCACAGGGTAATGTTGGACGGTATCTATTAAACAGTATTATCGTTACAGGAATAACAATTCTTTTGTCGGGGGTGCTCAGCGTCTGCGCATCCTATGCAATTGCCAGAATGAGGTGGAAGCTGAGGAAGCCGGTGCTTATCATTTTCCTGATGGGTATGATGGTTCCGCTGCACGCAGCTTTGCTGCCCCTGTTCCTAATACTGAAAAATTTGAAGCTGTACAACACCTACTGGGCTTTGATCGTACCCTATACGGCATTTGCGCTGTCCATGGGCATATTTGTGTTTGTGGGTTTCTTGCAAAGCCTCCCAAAGGAGCTTGAGGAATCTGCTCTTATAGATGGATGCTCAATTTACAGGGCATTTGTCAGTATCATCGTTCCGCTCATCAAGCCGGCGATAGCCACTGTCTCAATATTCACTTATCTTTCAGCCTGGAATGAGCTGATGTTTGCCATCCAGTTCATAAGCAAACAGGAATATAAAACCCTCACCGTTGGAATCATGGCGATGGTTGGTCAGTATTCCACCAACTGGGGGCCTATCGGGGCTGGTCTGGTGATTGCGACAGCACCTACTCTCGTCATATATATCCTGATGAGCAAGCAGGTTCAGAAGAGCTTCATAACCGGCGCCGTAAAAGGCTGAGAAGTATAATTTTTACTTGGAAGAATACTATCCCATGGACGGATCCCCCTTGAAGGGGAATCCGTAACTGGTGGAGCACTGATTCCTAATCCTTAACATCATCACCTTTGTCGATACACACAGGTCTGCAGCTCATTTTGAAATTCGAGTACCCACCCGACAAATTGTATGCCTTTTTGAAGCCCTTGTTGATCAGTATGTTTTGTACTGCGTTGCTTGTTACGCCTCTGTTGCAGTAGGATACGACCGGTTTGTCCTTGTCCAGTGTATCCGCGGCTTTCCTTATTTTATCCAGAGGGATATTTGTCGAGCCCTTAACATGGGACTGATCAAACTCACCCTCGAATCTTGCGTCAATGATATTGAGGTCGGCGCCTTCTTCTATTTTCTTTTGCAGCTGCGCAGGTGATATCAGTTTTCGACCTTTATTTATGGCATTGTCCAGGATCATTCCGGTATACATGACGGGATCCTTCGCCGTTGAAAATGGCGGAGCGTATGCCAGATCCAGATGAAACAGGTCTTCCACTTTTGCGCCGAAGCTTATTGCGGTTACAAATACATCTATGCGCTTATCAACACCGGCTTTGCCAATGATCTGTGCGCCAAGCAGTTTCCCGGTATTTCTGTCGGCTACTGCCTTGATCAGCATTTCATGTCCATGCATATACTCCGGCTTATCATACTTCATATTATAGCAGGTCACCACATCAAAACCCTCTGCCAGTGCTTCCTTTTCAGACAGACCGGTCTGTGCAACCGTGAGCTCAAAGGCCTTGAAAATGCCTGTGCCCAGAATGCCCTTGAATTCCAGCGAGTTGCCGCCAAGCTGTTCTCCGACGATACGTCCCATCTTGTTGGCGGTGGAGCCCAGTGGCCGGTATATTGGCTTTCCTGTGATCAATGAGTAGCTCTCAGCGCAGTCTCCGCAGGCATATATGTCTTCAAAGGAGGTCTGCATTTTCTTATTCACTTCGATGGCTCCGGTGGTTCCAATGGCAATACCTGCCTTAACAGCCAGCTCAGTATTGGGCTTGGCACCGACGGACAGGATTACAAGATCGGCGTCGACAGTGCCGCCGCTTTTCAGAACTGCTTTATCTCCCAATTTCACCACAGAATCGTTCAGAAAGAGGCTGACCCCTTTCTCATTCAAATGCTTTTCCAGATAGATCGCTATATCCTTATCCAAAGAAGCCATGACGTGATCCGCCATTTCGACCATAGTGACGCGGATGCCTCTTGCGGTAAGATTCTCCGCAAGTTCCATGCCGATAAACCCTGTCCCGACAATCAAAGCGGTCGAAGGAGAATGGTCAATAATAAATTTGCGAATTCTATCAGCACTGGCTACGTTTCTCAGCGTAAAAACATTAGGTCTGTCAATGCCCTCTATCGGCGGGATAACAGGCCTTGCACCCGTTGAGAGGACCAGCTTGTCATAAGAATCCTGGAAAACCTGTCCGGTGGACATGTTTTCTACAGTGAGAAGTTTTGCGGCAGGATCTATTTCCAGAACTCTGTGCCTTGTATAGATGTCTACATTGTATTTTTTCTTAAAAAAATCCGTATCTCTTGGGACCAGTTCTGATCGGTGCTCGACCTCTGTACCGATATAATATGGAAGCCCGCAGCCAGAGTAGGAAATATCGCTGTCCATTTCGTAGATTTTAATCTCAGCATCTTCATTATTTCTTCTTGCTTTCGCAGCTGCAGAGGTACCTGCAGCAACAGCGCCTATGATTACTATTTTCATGGCAGTTTCCTTTCTTAACTTCACAAAGGCATAGAACAAACCTCTGTTGTGAATTTATATCGTCTTATTATATACCCAAAAGTGTAGCATATTAATAAACTATATTGAAATTGCTGTACTATATAAAAACACACAAAAATGAAGGAAGCAAAGCATAATGTTGCAAGAAGTGTTATTTGCTAAATGAATGCAATAAATATCAGAACTTGAATAAAACCGCATGATGCTAAGATTGCATAGGCGCGCCTGATAAAATAGCAATAATGACATTGTTAAATAAAAAATAAATATTGAAATTTAAGAAAAAGAAATTGCAAAATAGTTTAAAAAGTAGTAAAATCAAACGCATAAAAAGTTACATCAAAGTAAGGGTGAGGTATATGCGCAATGATGGTTTGCCAAATAAACAAGGTCTGTACGATCCTGCATTTGAACATGATGCATGCGGCATGGGTTTTGTCGTAAGTATTAAAGGAGAAAAGACACATGATATAGTGGATGACGCCTTGACCGTACTGGAGAACCTTAGTCACAGGGGAGCCAGCGGAGCTGATGAGAATACAGGTGATGGAGCGGGAATCATGATCCAGATCCCACACGACTTTTTCGGCAGAGAGTGTGATGCACTTGGCTTTCAGCTACCTGAGCAGGGGAATTATGGCGTGGGGATGATTTTTGCACACAGGTATGATGATTTTAGAAAAACTCAAATAGAGGTGTTTGAAAATATTGTCCGAGAGGAAGGTCAGAAAATTCTGGGCTGGAGAGAGGTGCCTATTGATAAAACATCTGTAGGCGAAAGTGCGAAGGCAGTGATGCCCAGATTTATTCAGGTTTTTATAGAAAGGAGTCCCAATATCGCTGACGAAAGGGATTTTGAAAGGAAACTCTATGTAATTAGAAAAAGAGCGGAAAAGACTATTGTCCCAATGTGCAAAGAAAAGGGAGGCATCTTTTACATATCCAGTCTTTCCGCAAAAACCATAGTTTATAAGGGCATGCTTACAGCGCAGCAGCTTAGGAATTTCTATCTGGATCTTTCCGACCTTGACCTTACATCCGCGCTGGCTATGGTGCATTCAAGGTTCAGCACCAATACCTTTCCAAGCTGGGCTCGGGCGCATCCGAACCGTTATATCGTCCACAACGGTGAGATCAACACTATCAGAAGTAATGTTAACTGGATGAAGGCAAGGCAAAGATGTATGGAATCACCGCTCTTCGACGATATTGCTAAAATTTACCCGATTGTTGATGAGACAGGTACGGATTCCTCCATGTTCGATAACAGCCTGGAATTTCTTTACCATACAGGCAGATCGCTGCCCCATGCAGTGATGATGATGATACCTGAACCATGGGAAAAGAATGATCTGATGTCCGAGTCGAAGAAGGAGTTTTATCGTTTCCAGGACTTTCTGATGGAGCCTTGGGATGGCCCTGCCGCAATGGCATTTACGGATGGGGATGTTATTGGCGGAGTACTTGACAGAAATGGTCTTCGCCCGTCGAGGTATTATGTAACCAAGGATGACAAGGTGATTCTAGCCTCTGAAGTCGGTGTAGCGGATATCAGACCTGAAAATGTAAAGTATAAAGGAAGGCTGGAGCCGGGCAGGATGCTGCTTATCGATACAGTTGAAAAGAGGATCATATCGGATGATGAAATAAAGGAATACGTATCTAAACAGCATCCATATCAAACGTGGAACCGTAAACATATTTTCAATCTCAATGAGCTGCCTGCCATCAATGAGCAGTCAACCGGTAAGTCTCAGGAGAAAAGGGACTGCGAAGGTCTGATACAGCAGCAGAAAGCCTTTGGATATACGTTTGAAGATATCACAAAAATGATCCTTCCTATGGCGGCTAAAGGAGAAGATCCCGTGGGTGCCATGGGGATGGACTCTCCGCTGGCTGTATTGTCAGAGAAGCCTCAGATGCTGTATCTATATTTCAAACAGTTGTTTGCACAGGTAACAAATCCGCCTATTGACGGAATCAGGGAAGACATCGTTACGTCCAGCAGCATTCTCCTTGGGACAGCAGGAAATTTGCTGGAGCCGGATAAAAAGAATACAGCCAGTATTTTTTTAGAGCATCCGATATTGGCAGATGAGCAGCTCAGTACGCTGAAGAGCCTGAATGATGAGCATTTCAAAACAACGACCATCTCCATCCTGTATAAAGTCCAGGATGGAGCGGAGGCTATGAAAAAGGCATTATCAAGGATATTCAGAGAAGCTGACAGCGCTATTGAAGGAGGGGCAAATATAATTGTGCTTTCCGACAGAGGCGTAAACAGAGAATTTGCCGCTATTCCAGCACTTTTGGCATCTTCGGGCCTTCATCACCACCTGATCAGGAAGGAGATCAGAACCAGTGTCGGTATCGTTCTGGAATCGGGTGAACCCAGAGAAGTGCATCATTTCTGTGTTCTGATCGGATACGGTGTAACGGCGGTTAATCCTTATCTGGCATATGAAACCATCAGGGATCTTTCGGATAAAGGATTGCTTGGAGACTTGACTTATGAAGAGGCAAAAAGGAATTACATTAAAGGCAGTGTGAAAGGCATTCTGAAGGTGCTGACCAAAATGGGCATTTCTACAATGCGAAGCTACCAGGGTGCGCAGATATTTGAAGCGGTCGGCCTGAAACAGGAGCTAATAGATAGATTTTTTACGATGACGCCGTCCAGACTGGAAGGCATCGGGCTTGAGGAACTGGCAGAAGAGAACCGGATGAGGCATGGGAGCGCTTATGACGAAAACTCTCCTTATACTGACACTCTTGAGCCGGGAGGCATCTTTCAGGCAAAGGACGATGGTGAAAGCCATTTGTACTCTCCTGAAACGATATACATGCTGCAAAGAGCGTGCAGAGAAGGGGATTACAGGCTGTTTAAATCATTCACAAATATAATAGATACCGAAGAAATAATGACCATAAGAAGCCTTCTAGAGTTTAAATATGCGGAGGGAGATACCATTCCAATTGAGGATGTGGAATCCGTTGAATCGATAGTCAAGAGGTTCAAGACAGGAGCAATGTCATACGGCTCAATCAGCAAGGAGGCCCACGAATGCCTGGCTATTGCTATGAACAGGCTTGGAGGGAAGAGTAATACCGGTGAGGGTGGAGAAGATCCTGAGCGGTTCAAGGTTCTTGAGAACGGCGATTCTAAAAAAAGTGCGATAAAGCAGGTCGCTTCTGGTCGTTTTGGTGTTACCAGCAATTATCTGGTAAACGCCAAGGAAATTCAGATCAAAATGGCCCAGGGTGCAAAACCGGGAGAAGGAGGACAGCTTCCGGGGAGAAAGGTATATCCGGAGATAGCCAGAGTCAGGCACTCAACACCAGGTGTGGGTCTGATTTCACCTCCGCCGCATCATGATATTTATTCAATTGAAGATCTTGCCGAGCTAATACATGATCTCAAAAATGCTAACAGGGATGCCAGGATAAATGTCAAGCTCGTATCCGAGGTGGGAGTTGGGACGATTGCCGCGGGAGTGGCCAAGGGAAAAGCCGACGTTATACTGATCAGCGGATATGACGGCGGAACCGGCGCTTCTCCATGGACCAGCATTAAAAATGCGGGACTTCCGTGGGAGCTTGGTTTGTCGGAGACACACCAGACACTGGTTCTCAACAGGCTCAGGGATCGGGTATTACTGGAAACTGACGGGAAGCTTATGACTGGGAAGGATGTCGTAATTGCAGCGATGCTTGGCGCTGAAGAATTCGGATTTGCAACGACTCCGCTCATTGCGCTCGGATGTGTAATGATGAGGGTCTGTAACCTGAATACCTGCCCCGTTGGAATCGCAACTCAGGATAAAAACCTGAGGAAGAACTTCACAGGGAAGCCGGAGTACGTTGAAAATTTTATGCGGTTTATTGCGCAGGATATGCGCGAAATAATGGCTAAACTGGGCTTCAGAACGATTAACGAAATGGTCGGGCGTACCGACAGGCTCAAGGCAAAACCAGGCGTTAAGAATTGGAAGGCATCCAGACTGGATCTGTCCGCACTTCTTTATCAGCCATATGCTGACGCCTCCATTAACCGGTATCACACTGTGAAGCAAAATCACCTTATGGACAAGTCAATCGATTTGAAAAAAATCCTTCGGATCTGCAAACCTTCGCTTGAACACAAAAAACCGATAAGAGCGAGACTGAAAATTGAGAATACAAACAGGGTTGTTGGCACGATTACAGGCAGTGAAATAACCGGAAAATATGGCGATGAAGGACTTGCGGAGGATACTGTCAGGCTTGCCTTCCTGGGATCAGCGGGACAGAGCTTCGGCGCATTTATTCCAAAAGGAATGACCTTGGAGCTTGAAGGTGATGCCAACGATTATATCGGGAAAGGCTTGTCGGGCGGCAAAATCATTGTATACCCGCCAAAGGCTTCAAATTTCAAACCGGAGGAAAATATCATCATCGGAAACGTGGCTTTTTACGGTGCGACTGAGGGCGAAGCATATATCAACGGCATTGCGGGAGAAAGATTTTGTGTCAGAAACAGTGGAATAACTGCCGTTGTCGAAGGTGTCGGAGATCACGGCTGCGAATACATGACGGGAGGAAAGGTCGTAGTCCTCGGTAAGACTGGAAGAAACTTTGCGGCAGGTATGTCGGGCGGTATTGCATATGTTCTGGACTTTGACGGGAGATACTGCAACAAATCACTGGTATTAATAGAAAAGATCGATTCTGATGAGGAAATGAAAGAGGTCAGGAAAATGATCACAAAGCATGTCGAATATACCGGAAGTCCTCTTGGAACAAGAATCCTGGACGATTGGAAGAATTATTCGAATCGACTGACCAGAGTAATACCAAAGGATTATAAGCAAATGCTGATCAACATAAACGAGGCATATAAAGCGGGGCTGACGGGCGATGAAGCCTTGATGGCCGCGTTTGAAAGAGAGATTTGAGCAGACCCAAACTGAACAAATCTGGAATATGAGGGGACCAGGTTGAAGTATAAGAAACCGGCTTGGGGGATAAGAAAACCAGGCTGGAGTGAGAAAAAGGTTTGGAGTAATAGAATGTAAGGTGGGAATAGAAATGGGGAAAATTACTGGTTTTTTAGAATATGATAGAAGTGATCCGAAAAAACGGCCAGCTCTTGAGAGGATCAATGACTGGGAGTCGATACGGCTTGCGCAGGATGAGGAGACAGTCAGGACTCAGGCGGCCCGATGTATGAACTGCGGCATTCCGTATTGCCATGGAGGGATCCTTTTGAATGGAATGACAGCAGGCTGTCCTGTACGTAATCTTATTCCGGAGTGGAATGATTTGGTTTACAGGAAGCAGTGGAAGGAGGCCTACCAGAGACTGATCAGAACGAACCCATTTCCGGAATTCACGGGCAGAGTGTGTCCCGCGCCATGTGAAGGCTCCTGTACGGAAGGTTACAATATGGAGGCAGTGACGATCAGCAGCATTGAGTACGCTATTATTGAGAAAGCCTTCGCGGAAGGCTGGGTACAGGTAAGAAAAGCAACAGAGACAGGAAAGAGGGTCGCTGTTGTGGGCTCCGGACCTTCAGGTCTGTCTGCCGCCTATTATCTCAATGCGGTAGGGCATGATGTGACAGTCTATGAGAGAAACGACAGAGCAGGCGGATTGCTCATGTACGGAATCCCGAATATGAAGCTGGAAAAGAGTGTTGTTGAAAGACGCATTGAGCTATTAAAAGCTTCCGGGATCAGATTCGTGCTGAATACAGAGGTTGGAAGAGATATTCCTGCAAAAGAACTGGTAGACTGTTTTGATGCGGTTGTGCTGTGCGCAGGCGCGACCAAGCCAAGGAGTCTTGAGGTAGAAGGGAAGGAGCTGCTTGGTGTACATTACGCCGTTGACTTTTTGAAAGCCAATACCAAAAGTTATCTGGATTCAAATATGCATGACGGCGCCTGCATAAATGCTTCAGGAAAGCATGTGATCATTATCGGCGGTGGAGATACCGGAACAGACTGTGTTGCAACATCACTGCGGCACGGATGCGAGAGCGTGGTTCAGTTTGAAATACTGCCAGAGCCACCTCACAAAAGAAATGAAAAATCCAATCCGTGGCCGGAATGGCCTAAGAAGCTGAAAGTGGACTATGGGCAGGAAGAGGCCATATGTCTGGCTGGGCATGATCCCAGAAATTACCTTATATCCACTAAAAAGATCGTCGGAAATGAAAAGGGTGAGGTAAAAGAGGTCCACACAGTAGATATTACATGGGGCATGGGTGCCAATGGACGTTTTGTACCGCAGGAAGTACCGGGAAGCGAAAGGGCATGGAAAGCCGACATGGTACTGCTTGCTATGGGGTTTTTAGGACCGGAGGATACGATTCCAAGTGAGTTAAAGCTGGAGCGGGACTCCGGAAGTAATGTGAAAGCAGATTATGGAGTTTTTGAAACCAATGTTGATAAGGTATTTACAGCAGGAGATATGAGACGTGGTCAGAGTCTTGTTGTCTGGGCCATACAGGAGGGTAAGCTTGCAGCAAGGGAAGTCGATAAATATCTGATGGGTAAAACGCTGCTGAAGTAAACTCACTTTCAGATATAAATTCGAATTTCCTATTCGGGTGCGAGTTTTCCACAGACGTAACCGTATATTAATCAGGAGCAGATTTGTACATCCTCATTTGCCTTGGAGCGGGCTTTCACATGCTTCCATTTGCCGGAACGGTAGCGCAGGAATACAACTGCAGCTCTGGTATACTGATCCAACACTAGAGCTACCCATGCTCCTATAAGGCCCCAGTGGAAGACTGTCACAAATATATATGCCACAAATACACGGAAGATCCATATTCCAAATATTGATGCATATAAGGGAAACATAGTATCGCCCGCACCCCTTAATGCACCAGCCAGAGAGAGCTGCGTTGATTGACCTGGCTGGGATAACGACATTATTTTCAAAACAGTGCCCGCCATTGCGGCAACTGCCAGATCTTGAGTATATAGGCGTGCAATGGGATGTGAAAACAAGACAAACATAAAGCCAACAAAACAGGCAACTGCCAAAGCAATATGATGTACAATATCGGCATACTTTTGTGCCTTCTCCTCTTCGTTGGCACCCATACTCTGTCCGACAAGTGTAGTGGCGGCGATACCGAAGGCCATACTGGGTGAAAACGCCAGACCGCTAATGTTAAGACCTATCTGATGAGCGGCAAAGCCCAGTGTTCCAAGGCCTGAAACAGTGCGTGCAAACATCATCAGTCCGCTCTGTAAGACAAACTGCTCAAACGCTGCTGGCAGGCCAATGGAGAACACCTTTTTCATAATACTCCAGTCAAATCGGTATTTGCTTTTTCGATGGCGAAGTGATATCACAGAATGACGAGTGCCGAATAAAATAAATAACCCGACCGCGCACGCAAGGATTCTTGAAAAAGTCGTTGAAACAGCAGCTCCCGATACGCCCCATTTGGGAAAGCCCAGCTTTCCGTATATCAGCACATAATTGCCGAAAACATTCACTAGATTACTTCCTATATTATAAAGCATCGGCAGCTTTGTTTCGCCTGCACCTCTCAACGCCGCAGTCACACCCGCTGTAACAGCTTGAAATACCAGCCCGGAACACACAATCTGAAAGTATGCTGTAGCATCCTGAACTACGTCTGCTTCTGCGCCCATAAACAGAACCACGTTCTTCGCAAAAAATACCCCGATTGCACTCGTGATTATACCTAATACTGTATTGACGACAAGAATTTGCCGGGTAACCGATGTTGCCTTCTCAGTATTACCTGCGCCGATGTTCCAGGCTACAAGTGTGGTGGTTCCTACATTGACGGCTGCAAACAAGGCAAGTAAAAGCATGAACGGCTGGTTGGTCAGGCCTACCGCGGTGATGGCTCCTGGATTAAGCTGCCCGACCATGATCATATCTACCATTCCGAATAAAGTTGACATAACAAGCTCAATAAAAGCCGGCCATGTGATCGATATTACTTCACGTCGCATCTGAATGTGATTATAATGCTCCTGCGAACTCATGGCTTTTCTTTTTTTGAACGGAAATTGCAGCAACTAAACGTCATCCCTTCCGATATTAAAAACCAATATATCTATTGTAACGCTTTTGAAGGGACATTTCAAATTTTTTGTTTATGTCATCTGATTTAAACTTGCAGGTGTGCATTTTCAATTTGCTTGATTGACGGCGATAGATATGATATCCTTGCGTTAGAAAGATGAAGAGGCCGCTTTCGTAAATACACAGTGAGTTTCGGTTGCTGTGATAATAAAAGAGTGATTCTGAATGTTAATTAGAAGAGATGTAGCAAAATTAGCTCTCCCAATTTTGGTAGAACAGCTTTTTATAACGACCATAGGAGTATTAAATACCATCATAGCTAGCGGCATTGGGAAGGAAGCTATCTCCGCAATTGGGACAGTGGACTCGTTTAATAATATTATTATCTTTTTCTTAAATTCATTGGCTGTTGGCAGTACTGTGGTCGTTGCTCAGTATATGGGCCAAAAAAAAAAACAAAAACCAAAAGAAGCTGCAATGCAGGCCATTTTCTCCGGTGTTCTTATATCATGCCTTATTACTATTGCGATTATTGCTTTTAAGGATAGTATCCTTCTTTCCTTTATTGGAAAAGCAGAAAAACAAGTAGTTGACTATGCAGTTGTTTATTTTGGAATAACGCTGCTGAACTATCCTCTTACTGCAATATCGTTTGTTGCAAGCGGAATTTTAAGGAGTTCAGGCAATCAGAGCAAGACCATGAAGATAAACATTACAATTACAGTAACTAACATTGTGTTAAGTTATTTATTAATCTATGGTGTATCCATGGGAAATCAACATGTAAATATTGTTATACCTGGTATGGGTGTTAAAGGCGCGGCCATTGCAATAACGATAGCGAGGCTGGTGGGCGCTGTTCTATTTATAATCGCGCTGCTAAAGAATTATGAAGGAATCAGTTGGAAAGAAATAAAGAGATTCAGAATCAACCTTGAAATGCAAAAAACTATTTTGAATATTGGCCTGCCGGCCGGAGTAGAATCATTTATCTTTAATATCGGAAAGTTTGTACAGCAAATCATTATCATTTCACTTGGCACAGCAAGCATAGCTGCAAATACTATATCGTGGTCGGTTTTCGGTTTGCTTATTATTCCGGGAAATGCCTTCTCCATTGTAGCTATGACGATGGTGGGCTACTCCATGGGCATGGAAGAATATGATGAGGCCAAAAAAATCAATATTTATCTTGTTAAGCTGTCTATGGTCTCAAAGGCGGCGGTCAGCCTGCTCGTATTTCCGCTTGCCTCCATTATTGCTTCCGCCTATTCATCAGATGCCGAGGTTATAATGCTTACCTCGCAGATCATTCGTATAAACGCAATTGCTATACCTCTCTTGTGGCCTGTATCCTTCATTATCCCAGCCGGTCTAAAAGGAGCGGGTGACACCAGATTTACAATGGCTGTCTCTGTAATAAGCATGTGGTCATTCAGAGTATTTTTGGGATATATTTTCAGCATATTACTGGGTATGGGTGTCGTAGGTATATGGGTCGCCATGTATTTTGACTGGATTACCCGCGGGATTATTTATTACATCCGCTTGCAAAGAGGAAAATGGATGAAGAAAATGGTTGCTTAAGAATGAATGTAGCCCATAAGGTTTTTGGTCGGTACAAAAAAGGCACCACATAAAGTGATGCCTTTTGAGATGGCGTACCTGAAGGGATTCGAACCCCCGACCTACGGATTAGAAGTGCCAAATTTGCTTTTTGTAACCTTCTGTAACTTCCTGTAAAGGTTGATATTAAGCCATTTGCTGTTTCTGTTCTGTGATACATTGAGGTGTTTTTTGACTACTTTTATTATCAATAGTAGTCAAATAGTAGTCAATGACAACTGCGGAGAACAAGAGGTTTGTAAGAGAAACTTTCGTTTTTTTGAAATAGGTGGTAAAATAAGCGTGTGAAACCTAAAAATAGTGTTGTTTAAGGGATGTTAGATGCGTAGAAAGAGTAAAAAGAGAAAAATATTATTGTTTTGCATAATTGGGATTTTATTAATTATTATCCTTAACTTTCTAATTCCAATATTGATTAATGAGGCATATATAGCGAACAGTGGATATCTTACCCTTTGGGGTGCTAGTGATGTATTAGTTTTTTATGGAACTATATTAAGTTTTTTAGGTACAGTTATTTTAGGTACATTAACATATTTTCTAAATATTAAAGCAAATGACTTAAATGAAAAAGCAAATAATATAAATAGAAGAGCAAACGATATAAATAAGCGATTAATTCTACTGGAAGAAGAGAAATTTAAACTAGAATTACAACCATATGTTCTTATTACAAATTGGAAACTTTATAAGGATGATATCTTTAATATAATATCTTTCCCCGAAAAGTTATATATTCATATCGAAAAGGCTGAATCTAGCAACACAAAAACCGCAATAATGTGTCTATCATTGTTTTTTACTAACACAAGTAATTCTTATACTGTTCTTAATTATTGGACTGCTCAGGTTTGCAATCTGAATGATGAGTCAACCATTGATAATTGGGCTAATGGAACGTCTAATCAACATAACAATAAACTTTATTTGCAGCCTGGTGTGACGGGAGAAATTGCATTTTATTGCACTAAGGAGAAAATGGAAAGTTTTAGATCAAAAAAGATAAAATTAGAAATGATTCTAGAAAATCGGTTTAGCGAAAAATTTAAAGAGGAAATTGACATTGTGGTAGCGCAATTGGCGGAGCTAGGAAGTGACATGTGGCATTTATATTTAAGCCCACAAAACTATAGGATAAATAAAATTTAACATCCAGACTATAACACACAAGCGCATGTGTATAGTTCATACATTTGACTTGTATTTTTGTGATTCTTCCTTCTTCGGATTCACAAAGCCTTCCATAAGATCGGCGGCATGCAGGTCAGCACTCCTGAGAGCATGGGAGTATATATTGAGTGTTGTAGATGTGTTGGCATGTCCCAGCCTGGAGGATAGTGCCCGGACATTCAAACCTTTATTTATAAGCAGTGTGGCTGCCGTGTGCCTGACGGCGTGGAAATTGACAGATTCCATACCATGTCGCTTCATAAATTCCGGGAACCACTTGCTCACAGAGTCCACATGCATGAGCGGCCGTCCCAGTGGGTGAAGATCCAATCATTATCATCTCATAGATCACCTGCAGAAGCCCGTTCACCGTTTTGCTCAAGCTTATAGTTGTGGACGTCAGCTTTGTTCCATTACTGTCGTATCCTTTAGAAACAATGATTTGATAAGAGTTTTCGCCACGCTTACGGATAGATGCCATTTTTATGCATCCGGCCTACTTTTTTAGCCACTCTTCGAATTCTTTGGTTATGAGGCTCATTTTTTCTTCATCACTATTATTCTTTGCGGTCTCAAACTCTTTGAGTGTAATATCTCTTTTACTCTGGGCTTCCATCAACCAGGAATTAAACTCCTCTTTGGTCATTTTTTTGTATCTGATTCTTGCAAAATGGGTTTTATATGCACGGTTATATGCTTTAAGAATAGGATCAGCGTCTATTTTCTTTGCATATTGCCGGGAAGCACCTATCTCCCTGCATGTTTTATTTCCTTCGTTAAAAATATTGTTGCAATATGCGGTATTGTAATTATCGACAAGCATAAAATACTTATTGCAATTTTTGCATTTTTTAATAACGAAGTTATGCTTTAAGATTTTCAGCAGTTCAAGGTTAAGCGTGGAAATGGGATCTTCATAGATATAATTCTCGCGAGTATTTACAACTAGTTTTTTTACTTTTTCTATCATTTTTTCATCTAATTTTTTGTTAAACATATCCCATCCCTTGGTTTTATAAAATATTGGGAATGTTTCTTTATCTGCAACCGAAAAAACTTTTGCCGCAAATGTATATTTGCTTAATTCTTGACCATAATCGCCAATTGACGAATATATTAAAAATCGTTGGTGAATAGAAAGATTGGCTATTAGTTCATTGTTATTTAGGTTATAACAAAAATCTATTAGCTCTTTTATTCCTTTTTGATATTCTAAAAAATCCATCTGTTCATCAAGGGCGCCACCAGCAGACATGAGACTATTATAGGGGATTATTTCTTCATATCTAGTCAATAACTCAAAACGTGCTCGTGCTTCTAATTGTGTCTTAAAATCTTCGTTACTAACGCCCATTAGTTCTAACTCTACACGATGTAAAATATTATCTTCCTCAGCCTCTTTTATTTTGTTGATAGCTTCAGTCGTGAACTCTTTATCATTAAGTTTCGTCAACATATACAAACGGTCTTCTTCGTATTTGCTAAAATCACAATTTAAAAAAGCAATTAGGTTTTCACCAATTCCATATTCTATTCTTACTGAATTATCTGTAGGTTCGTATATCCGGAGTTGCATTTTGTTAAAATCGAACTCGATGTATTCTCCAAGCGGATAGTCCTGTTTCATAATCGCCATATCCTTTCGTGATAGAAAATAGTGAATATGCAAAAATAGATATATCAATAATTCTACATTCAAATACCTATTTTCTATTTAATACTATTGCTCATGGTACTATACTATATCATATAGAGTGATAAGTCAATAAAGACTCTATATTCTATTGAACGAAGGGGGAAAATGGCTATACCGACCAGGGTAATAAAAAGTATCGACGAATTACCAGCTTTCTTGAAGGTTTAAGATATACAAGATGTTATGCAAATAAGCAAGGTAACAGCATCTAAATGGGTAAACAAGGTATATTCCTAAAATAAGGATCGGAAAAAGAATCCTGATTCCAAAGTACGCATTCATTTAGTGGGTGAAAAAAACATTGGTAAACAACTCGTGGTTTAGTGAGGAGGGGATATTTTTGAAACTTAGGACAATAGATCGCAGATTTAACGAGTACAAATCTACTATTGATCCAAATACCTGCATTCCGCGCCATGCATGGCGGCAGATTGTGGTCACCAAAAAACAGAAGTCTACAAGGCAGTCGGGAAGCAGGTATCTACATGATCTGGACGAAATGGTCCAGTATCTGCAAAACCCTCCGGCTGAGATTGAAGCGAGTCCGGTCTCCACTTACGGGATGCTTCGCAGGGCGGGAGGTTGATATTGTGAGTGCTATCTGTAGAACGTCCGAAATTACTGACGCTATCAGGAACAGGATACCTAACCGGCTTGAGTTTGACTGCTGTGAGGATTGCGGAAACAAACTATTTAACCCTTTACATATGAATATCCGTTGGCGCGTAAAGTATAAGCTGGCCCTTTGCGACGCCTGCGTGGACTGCAGGGATGGACTGAAATGGATAGGTGTACCAGATTATTCTCAGGGACAAGAGGCAAAGGTTATAGATGTAATTAAAGATATCTCGCACGGCAAGATGACCGTCGTAAGGGCATAATTGCATTTCCCGACGAACGAATAAACCTCAAATCCATTGATTTTGTTGTGAGGTGATGTAC
>JAEYON010000175.1 GCA_023411645.1 Bacillota bacterium
CCCGTCTTTATCTGCCCCGTCAGGTGTATAGAACCGATCATCTCTTCGGATTGCGGAACGATGATCCTGCTTGTGAGTGTGTACAAAGCAAGGAATATGACCAAAATAACCAACAAGGCCTGTCTGAGTAATATTGAAAGCTTCATATGTAAAATGCTGCAGTAAAAATCCCACACAAGTAAAGACAGGATGATGACTCCTGCGATCAATCCTGCCAGCATAAACCATGACATCAGATCATTCCTGTCGGATGCATCCGTTTCTCCGATTTCAGGAAGGAAGGCAAACCCTCCAAGAAAAATGCGGTTTATGTCGCCATCATTTAAAATTCCCATTACGTTACCTGTATTTCCAACTGTCACAGGATCAAGCTGCTTAAAGTTAATCCCACCCACATCAGATATGACCTTGCTGCCTTTCATGACCACTGACGGATCCAGCTCCAATGCAGATGAAATATAGATATTGCCGCTCACTGCGTCACGGAAGTAGAACTGATTGCCCGCAAACCAGAATCGATCAACAATAACCTTTTCTTCTGCGTCGAACTGATAGGATGTATCTGCTCCGGATGACCTCTTCAGCAGCGTTCCGCCTTCCAGGCTGAGAATGGCCGCCCCTGAGGGCAAAACATATGAGGCGTTGATTTTGTCATAAACTCTTGGTAAGGAATATCCGCCGGTCTTCTTAGCAGGTTCATTCATGCCCTTTTCATATGTAAAGATATCTATGGAGGCATCATTTAAAAATCCGAAATAAACATTAGTATTATCGTCGCTCATTGCAGAAATGAGGCGGAATTTACTGTTATAATTTTGTTGTATATTATTTTTAAATATCTGTGTCACGAAGCTGCCATCGTCCCTGAACATATAGATACCAACCTGCGTAATCTGTGAGAAGTCGGGGGTCAGTCCATAAGCAACAAGGAACAGTGTTTTATCCTGATCTATAAAAATACTGTCATAAACACATTGCTCCATAACGATATCTGACAGATCCTTTTTGTAAGACTGTCGTCCCGTAGAATCCAGACTGACAAGATAGGATTTCCCCTGTTCCTTTTTGACATAATATATATTGCCGCTGCGATCTACACCATGGGCATATTCAATACTGTTCCTGCCTTTTGTCTGAATAAAAAGATCCGAAATCAGATCCCTGGCAAAAAACATAAATACCAAAGTAGCAATTGCCGCAAGTATAATGAACAGGCTTACTATTTTTTTCAACAATTTCATACCCCCGAACTTAAAGCCAATATTCTTACCTTTTTCTTCTTAAAGCACGCTTTAGCCGCCGAAAAATATATGCGATCAAAGTTTCCTTTTTCAAATCTTTATGCTCCTTCAGCAATTGTGCTCCGATTTCCTTCCAGCGTGAAAAAGCTGATGCAATGCTCAGACCTTTGTTTTCTTTCAAACTTTCTACATACTCCCAGAGTAACTGCGGAACATACCGGTTGTCCACAAATATACACTCCAGAAGAACTGCCAGCTTTTCCCCTTTTGTCTGGCTATCATTTCTTTGAGGACGGATCATATAATTGATCATCACTTTCTGAGACTTTTCTGAAACAACGATGTTTCCCGGCGTCAGGCACGAATATGCAATAAAATCATCAACCGTATCCAGTATAAGGCATTGTTCCAGCAATAAATACGTATAACTGCAGCGCATCTCAAAATCATACCTATCCATTCTGCCAAAAAAATCTCGAAGCTCTTCACCCTGATGATACTCAAAGGCAGCTGTGATATGGTGCTTTCCTGACATAACATGGATAAAATCAGTACACTGACTTCGGTCAATATCGTAAAACACAGGCAGAAGACGCTTAATGTCTTCTGCTTCTTCGTAAATGTTAAATATCATCGGCCGATAATGGTTATTTGTTTCCACATCAATACACAGGCAGGCTTTATAACCATCCTGTTCTTCCATCACTTCAAGCACCTGATATTTCCCCCCCTGAATAAGGGTACCCATGTTTACCTCCAAAACAAAATTCTATAAACTATATCGTTTAAATTTCAACAATAATAAACGCACTAATCTTTATTTCGGGATCTGCTGTGCTTTCCGCTACTATTTCATAGGTTCCGGGCTTACTAGGCGCCTGATACAGACCGTTCTGATCGATTTTGCCGCCTTCCGCATCCTGTACTCTCCAGACAACTCCTTTGTCTGCGGTTCCGGAGACCTCCGCCTCAAAGTGCATTCTTTCAAGCACCTTCATTTTATGAATTTCCGGATTAATCTTTACACTGACAATGTCTTTAGTACGCATGTCTGCAGTATCCCTCGTTGCTTTGTAGGCAAACCACCGTACCTTTAATGCATGTCCTTCCACATGATCCAGACAACGCACTCCTATTCTGAATGTACCTGTATCCGGATAAAGGATCCCGGCTATCTCAACCTTTGGGACATCCTTCCCTTCTTTTTTCGAACTGAATACCTCCCCATTTCCAAATAAGAGCTTTCTGCTTTCACTTTCTCCGAATTCTGCGGCAAAGCTCAGGCTAACATTGCCAATGCCGAGATTGTGGGGCACCTCATCGGAAACAAATCTGGCATTTACACGGATCGCACCTGACAGCGGAACATCTACAACGCCGGAGGAAGTTGCATAGTCATATGCTTCGGAAGAAGGCAGTCCGAAGTGAAAATTCATTGTCTTTTTACCGGGATTATATTTTACAGATACCTCAGGCTTCTGCCAGTATTTAAGCAGTTGAACATCCGTTGTCACTTTTGGTGCCACACCATCTGAAACCGTATTTACTGTTTGTCCAACCTCCCTGCTTGCAGGACTCCCGGATATTCTCTGCGCAAAGGGAAGCGCTGTGATCTTTCTTAGAAGGTGTGTACTACCTGCACTGATATAATCGATTTTTGCGAGATAAATTGGAGTCTCGCCGCCGGACATATGTTTATCCAGACTGCTTAGTTGTATATCTACCATCTGCTCATAGCTTGAGGGACTTGCGCACAGGTATATTTCCTGTCTGAGGGGCAGCTCCACCTGGTCGGTTATATCACCCATGACGAGGCTGAGAGTTGCATTCCCCTTTCCGAAGGGCACCTGCATGTCCGATATGGAGGCCGTCATCAATGGATAATGAAGGATATTGATGTCACTGACTGAATTTTTATCTTCGTTATATTCAAGCTTGATAGAATCACTGTCTCCGCTTTTGATATATTCTGATCTGAATGAATATGTAAAGGATACCGGCGGCAATCCCGCTCCCTTTACCACAACAAATTTTGCAGGGAACTCCTGATTTGCCATAGCAACAGCAGGCACTACCAGATAGATGTGCAGCCCTCTTGCTGAATAAAGCGTCTGGACGTTGTTTTTTCCTGACTCCCCAAAGAGAGTATCAATATCCGGCTCAGAATATCAAGGTAAATCCTGAAGCCTTCTTCTATTTTATTATACTGCTGACTCTCGCTGTCAGAAGCGCCAATACTATTTACCGGCTCCCTCATATGTTCTTCATACTCCAGGCAAAGGAAGGCCTGTTCATGCCCTTTCAGGCTCTCAAAGCCATCGATCATCTGAAGCTTCCTGATGATCGGAGAAGATATTGTAAACTCCCTGCCTACATAATCCAGTGCAACGCCTGTTTCTATTGACAGGGAGGTATCGTCATTGCGGTAAACACCCAGTCCGCAAACGACTCCGGCCCCCAGCACACAGCGGTTCAGCAGACGCCTCTTATCGTTAAAATACTTCTGCTCCGTCTCAAAGTCTCTTGCCGTCAGCATTTTACCATGATAATACCGATTGCGTTCCAATGGAAAAAGGTTCTTATTCTTCATTATTGTCTCCTCCTATTAAGGTATCGTAAGATATTGACTTCTTCTGATCCACACTTCCATAGTCATACTCGCCAACCATAGAATTTACCCCAAGATAAGTATGCCTGCCGAGGATGGTACTCTGCTTCAGACGGATTATTTCCGCTTCGGTATGCGCCGGAATATTGCTTCTAATC
>JAEYON010000028.1 GCA_023411645.1 Bacillota bacterium
CATAGAAGCCAAAACTATTTCGGGATCAACCGATATATAGGTAATGATGTAAGCCTGCTGGTTTAGCCCTGTCGGCTCAACTTCGAGAATTTTGGCATAGCCTTTCAGTTCGCCGCTTCCACTTTCACTTTCAATTTCAAGTTCACCGGTATAGAAGGCGAGAAAGTCACCCGGGTCTACCGTTGTGGTCGCATCGAGTCCAATATCGGCATATGTACTGTCATAGACAAATGTAGATACAGGAACGATAATAGAATTATTATTTGGATCGCCGTCTGTATCCGCATCGCTTTTTACCGGCAGTACATCCGGTTTGAACAGCACCTGCTCGGGATTTGCGGCAGTATAGGTATATGTGTTGCCGTCGATATTTGTAACAGTTACATACGAAACACTGCCGTCTTCGTCAGTACCTGCAGTTTCGCCGTTTCTCAGATCCGGCCTTGTGCCGGAATAAATTGCTACAGTGTCACCTTCCTTGATGCCGCCTCCATCATAGTCGAATGTGCCGTTGGAGGTGTTTGTATCGACAGCCGATTTTCCGGCTTTTGTGACTGATGCAACAAACAGCCCGTCCAAAGCAGTGCCGGTCATATTTCTTACACTGTCAGAGGACAGATATATGATGCTGTCGCTCAGGTTCAGGTTTTGCACCGGAGCCATCCCGGTTATGAAGTTGAACGTGCGGATAGTAGCCGGCTGCTCAACTTCGTCTATTACAAACACAGCTGTACTGTCATCTGCCAGTTCAGCCTTATATGTCTGTCCGGGGGCATAGTCAGCCGAAACGGTAAATGTTCCGCTGTCTGAGACTGTATAAGTCAGAGCGGCATTATTGGCGGTTATATTTTTGATCGTCAGGGCGGCTATTAATGCATCTTCGCTGTCTGCCCTGACCTGGAAGGTAAAACTGGTGGAAACATCAGTCTTGGTGATGTAGCTGGGGGTATCAAGCTCAGAGATGGTACTGATGTTGTCGGCCATGTCCGCATAGAGTGTCATGTTGCGGCTTACAGTATCGGTACTTTCAACCCTGCGGCTCATCTCTTCATCATAGTACCAGCCCAGGAACATTCTGTTTTGCTGATAGGGGGTTGGAAGGGAGGTAATTCTTGTACCAGAAGGGTAGGTCCCGGTCTCCGGCAGGATGACATCAGGGTCACTCCCGCCGCCCAACATAAATTCCACCTTGTAATAAGTGGTTGTGGAGCCACCGGGAGTTGTGGAACCGTCAGAAGAGGGGTTGGTATCCTCAACAGTCTTATCCGGAGTATCAGGGTCCACGCTAACGCGCCCGCTTTCGACGCCGGGCTCCTTGTACCAAGTCTCAACCGCCTTATCTGTGCGTAAGCAGAACATGGCGGCTTGCGCACGGGTGGCGTTTCCACTGGGATTGAATCCTTTTCCGTCGCCGTTGAGCAGGCCAGTTCTCCACAGCTTCAAAACTGCGTCCCGCGCCCACGGGGCCACCGTGTCAATATCTTCAGGGGTTGTGGTGATATTCGCTCCGGTATCATAGTTCACATTAAAGGCTTCAAAATAGCGCACAAAGAACACGGCCATCTGCTGCCGGTCTATGTATGTATCAGGAGAAAACTTTCCGTCTCCCATGCCACTGGTGATACCGTACTTGGCCGCCCATTCCACATAGGGGGCGTAGTAGGCATCTGCCGGCACATCCGAAAAGGTAGATTCACCTATGTAGTTTGAGGTGTCCACCCCTGCCATACGCCCCAAAACGGTTACAAACATACCGCGGGTCATCGTTCCGTTTGGTTCAAATGTGGTTGCAGAAGTACCTGAGAAAAATCCATTCTCATTGGCATACAGCACCGCGTCATAGAACCAGTCCGTCTCCATTATGTCTGTAAATGGGGTTGTATTTGATGAGGGTACGGCATCTCTGCCGTCACTCAGTGCTGCAAAGGTCGAGGCGGGCACCAGGGTAATTAATATACACAGCACAAGAAAAATGCTTAGTAGCTTTTTTATCATTTTCGTGTTCCTCCTTAGAAATAACTTGTAAACTAGCTTTATTGCTGCAATTACAAAAATGAATCCACGATATATCAATCTATCAAAAATTCTCCGTATAGATTGTCCTCTGCATGAAACATGGTTTTTTCAGCATGAAACATGGTCTAGAGTATTATGTTAACTAAAACTACATTTTTACAGGCTAGGAACGGTGATTTTTTTATCAAAGATGAAAGGGTTATTTTAAGAGGATTTGCTGTAGGTTAGTGGATGAACTTCGAACACGGACTTTCACCGCTGAGCTACTGCCCATGTCGGGAGAACAAAAATAAACCCGGGAGTATTTTAAATAACTCCCAGGCTTTTATCCCTCTGTGTACACAACCTAAAAAACTTTATTTATTCGTATTGTCATATAAACATATCAAAAATCAAATTAGGCTATTTCCTGTATCCGCATTTTGGGCAAACGCCATTTTCGTTTAAGGTAATGCCGCATAACGGGCAGCGGTCTATAGCCTTTTGGGGCTCATATTCTTCTGTTGCACCATTTACTCCGCTCGTGAAGGTGATCTTAACTATATTAAGCTTATCTTTTAGTAAATCGTATACAATTTTGATCATACCTTCGACCGTCATTGTTTCTTTTGTTACAACTAAACGACATTCCGGATACGCCGTTGCAAGCTCTGTTTTAAAAGCAGGGCCTTTTTGCATATTTGTTGGCGCTCCGTTCTTAATACCTTGAGCTTCGTAAACTCCGAGAATTGCTGGAAGCAACGGATCATCTTCTCTTAAAACCAGAGCATGGTCAAAATTCTGTAAAACTTCCCAAGCTGTTTTCTTAATTTCATTACAAGGGAAAACCATATTGACTCCCATGTTGACAGAATCTTCAACCTCAAGTGTCAGTATACCTGTGTGCCCGTGTAAATATTGCGCTTCGCCTTTGAACCCATAAAATCTGTGTGCATACTGTAAGTCTAATGTAGTGAAACTTCGCATAGTTGGTCTCCTTATATTATTATGTATTTACGGGTTTATTGCTCCCAGATGCGCACATAATTGTGCTTGCCGGTTGCCTGTACCCATTTTATTATTACCACAGGGTAGCTCAGGCAAACATTTTTAATAAATCATTTATTACTTTCAAGGCAGACACCCTTTGAAACATGATTTATTATGTGAAATGGAGGAATATGTTTTATATTTGTTACTAAAAACAATCTTTTCACGTATATGTTGAAGCTTTGTTTTCACCAATCACATGCCGCATACAATATCATCTTCAATTAACCTATCAATAAATAAGTCTTCATCAAAGTCAATGCTTGTATTCTCCTGTGAGTCTCTAAACTGCTCTGCAAAATATTGGAGAGTTAAGAGATTAGCCACTAAGCTGTTTGTTGAATCAAACGGATTTTTCCAATCCCACAATGGATTTTCCAGGCAGTAATTAATTGCAACCTTACAATTTTCTATCACTGAGTTGTTTCTTACCTTTGAAAATGACTTTGAATTATTCTTAAATATTATCCTGCTCAGATTATAATAAAATGCCGGAACTTTATTTTTCAATTTACTGTTTATTTCAATTGCTTGTGAAATTTCTCTTTCGGCATTATCATAATCTTCATTTGACAAAAATAAGAATAGGCCTCTCCAATTGTGCCCCCATGCATTATCAGGATTGAAAATCAATCCGGTATTAAAAAACCGCTCAATTTCAGGCCACTTGCTTCTATCATAATGATTCTGCTTAAACAACGCCCACGCTTTTGTGCAATATACCATAGAGAACAGCCTGGCCTTATACTTATTGTTTTCAGGTATCTGTTTATCTTTATTTATTACTGAATCACACAACTTAATTATTTCATCATACTCAGAAAATGCAAACAGCAGGTGGCATAAATACCCAAACGCATTTAACAGGCAAGGATTTTTCTCAAGTAAACTTCTTAAATTTTTCTCAGCTTCCGCTTTTGTTATTTGTCCTTTGGAATATTGTCGCCGAATATTTCTCGCTTTATCATCATCGGTTAACGAGTTGTATTTAATTATTTCCGCATTTTCATCTGCCAGATTAATCAGTTTGTTAATACTCTTATAAAAATATGTACTCAAAAAGATAGATTCATAATGGTTTAACTGTTCTCTTGCTTCTTTATAATAACCACATTTTATTAAGACATTAATTGCTGAACACATAGCGGCAATACCTGGTTTTTTATTAATAATTTCTCTGGTAATCGGAACAATTTTTTCATGATCCTTTGGATTGGCTGAATAACAAAACATCATAATAATCAGGCTATACACCGCTTGCGTACTCGATATTTTTTCACCCAACTCAGCAATCTCAATAGCACGATCATATTGTTTATTAGCTTGAAATATTCTGGCACACATATTTATTAATAAAGCCGCTGTATCGTTATCAAGATTCATAAATTTATTTCTGCTTAATTCATTAACAAGAAAATTCAAAGATTGTATCCCTTCAGTCACGTAAAGAATAGAAGCAGCTTTCTCAAGAGCAAAATTAAAAATAAACTTTTTATGATCTTCTTTCAACAATTCTATATTCTGAAACACCTGAGATATTATTTTACTCCAATAGTTAGACTCGTTATTTTCATTCTTATAATATTCAGCGTATATAACATCACATAATGTTTTAGCAATTATTCTATGCCTGGTACTTACAAAAGAGGAGTTTCTGTTAAACTTAATAATATCTTTTAGTCCTGCAACCTCACTTAAGGTACCATAATCTATATCTAGAATTCTTTCTAACAGCGACTCGGGAACCTGCACGCCATATTTATCACATAATGAGGTGATACTATACAAATTTCTATATTTCGGTGGAAGCTCCATAAACTCTCTAAAAAGAACATTCCCAAAATTATCCTCTTTATCTCTTGCATATAAAGCTTCTATCAGTGCAACAAGCAGTACTTTATTTGCCTTCCGTTCAAATATAGTTCTAATTTCTGAAAAAGGCCTCCCTTCTAAGTTCCCAAGGGAATTGAATGTATCCAGTTTTTGAATTAACTCTTCTATTTCCTGTCCGCGTAAATCTAAAGGTATGTTCCAAACTGTAAGCTTACTTCCTGCGCTTACTTCAAAGTTTTTGTCAATAATCAGCCTGTTTCTTTGGAAATGATTACTTTCCATCACAATATAAAGACTTATGTTTCTGTCTTTGAATGTCTTTACCAGCGATATGAAATCCTCCATGATCGTTTCTTCAGCATACTCATCCGAAAAATCCATGGAGATCCTAATAAAAAAGTGAACTCTTCTATCAGATCTTTGTTTCTTTGTATATATCCCTAGTTCCCTGGCGATGTCTTTAGAGATCTTCCCATATCTATTGTCAAACCAAGTTGTATAATGTCCATTTTTTGCCAATAGAAAGCAAAGCTGCTTGGCGATGGTCGTCTTACCTACTCCTTTTGGTCCTGTCAGCATATATCCTTTTAATTTCATGCTGTTATTTAGATTCTCTATGTCACTGCAAACCCTATTATGTACTTCCTCCAGTATACCCCTGTTAACTGGTATATTAAAGAATATCTCATCCCACTCTGCTTCAAATCCCTTGAAAAAATTGGTTTTGTTAATAACCTTATTGGAATCATAGTACGCAGCTAAAAGTCCATTTACATGCTCAAAATCATCCATATACTTATACTTATAATTATTGTCATAATTATATTTTGTATCATCCAGCTCCTCCAAACCCTTGACACCAGAAAAAGCCAGGATTAAGAGAGCTTTTATAAACATTTCATATCCATCGTTCTGATATTTTTCAAGATATGAACTCCATAGATCCTTTGATTTTAAAAACATTATAATAAGAGACATTTTTAATGCTTCGTCATTTTTATCATTAAGTATAAAGAATTTATTATAGAAATTATGGTATTCAAAATCCGTTCTGCTTTTCTTCTTGTTCTTTACCCTTGAAATCTCATCAGACCCAATTCCCAGAACATCTGCAATTGCAGCGGATGTAAGCCCGTAAACATTAGTCAGAATATTAATAATTGTACTTTGATCTATCTCCTTCTCCATACTTTCCCCCAACATAGTTTATTTCCAGGAGCAAGACTACAAGATTTATACAACATTTATACAACGACCTTTTGGTAAATATCTCTTATTATTATACCAAGAGCTATGATAACACGAAAGGAGAATTTAAAGAATGAAAAATGACATATTAAGGGTTGCTGTTTTCATGGACGGGAATTATTTCTCCAAAGTTAATGAGTATTACAGATTTTGCCACCATGCTAAACGGAACATCAATCTCCCAGGTCTTTTTGAATTCATCAGAGAAAAAGTTTCCTTTTTTGAGGAAATCAACAAGAAGTATTGTCAAGTTGTGGAAAACCACTGGTTTAGGGGAAGATTTACTACGAGTAACATGGAGCAAAAGTATCAGGATGACTTAAGAAGACTTACCCAACTGACGCATGAAAGGAAAATGTCTGATATTTTCATGCACATGGGTATTGTGCAGCATGTATTCCCGATGCAGATAAATCCTGTTACAGGTGAAGCACACGAAAAAGGCATCGATGTATGGCTATCACTGGAAGCATTCGAGCTGGCTTATCTTAAGAAGTTTGACGTTCTTGTGCTTGTCGCTGGTGATTCGGATTATGTGCCACTGGTTCGCAAGCTAAACGGGATTGGCACACGGGTGCTGGTTCTCGGTTGGGAATTAGATGCTGAAGGCGGAAACAGGCCTGTCAGAACTAGTCAAAGCTTATTGGACGAGTGTTCATATCCACTCATTATGAATACAATCATTGACGACAAGACAAATAAAAACAACGCCATCGTCCAGGCTATATTTGGCCAATAAGGAGGTGAACATGGTAAAAGCCATAATGCCATTCTGAATGAATTAAAGGAGGTGAAAACAATGTCTTATCCCAGAATAACAATGGATCCATATTATGCTTCTCAGCTCGAGAATTATGATGATGAAATCGATATGTGTAACCAACTTGGTTTAAATATCGACGAAATCTATGACTATGAGTTTGATGATGAAGACTAATTGGCCCTCAAAATCGCTATCTGTTTTTAAGAAAAGAAGCCTGGTGCATTTATCTTGCATATCTTGCACCAAGCTTCTTCTAGCGTTTCTCACTTGATCCTTTTCCATTATTATTGTTCCAAAATCTTCTTATACGGTGCAATCATGCCTTCATTCATTTTATTCCCAATTTTTGCTTTCAGCTTTGGGGAAGATATGAGAGTGCCTACAAGGTACATTTTTAATACTGTTCCTTTTTTCTTTTGAGGGAAGTCATACAGCCCATGTTCTTTGTAGAACTGATGATCAGCTTTCATCATACCGCGCATGAGCCAGATAAGATCCCTGAAAATTTTCATTCCGCCAACACCGTAGAAGTTCATAGGCTGGATATAATCATGAATGTGTGCATAATCAAGCCTCATAGCAAGTCTATCTATCTCTGTATCTGGATTTATTTCATCACAAGCAACTCCTGCGAGAAAATTTCCTCCAACCTCACTTCGCCCTTCAATAATCATCTGTAGATTAGCCTCTGACGGATAATTTCCACTAATCAGATATCCTGTCGGCTTTCCCATTGTCACTGCTCTATGACCATTACAGAACTGCCTGTCATCATACATTTTAAAAACGGAGCCCATGGAATGATCCTTAATGGAAAATGCATATATTATTGCATCTGCAGTCTGAATATTATTACGGAGGAAATCATCAAAGCTATCCTTATAAATGCATTTTCCTGTAGTCGCACAATTAAAGCACCCTAAACATCCTCCGCTAAAGGGATATTCTGAAATATTAACAATTCGGCTCTTATAGTTAAGAACTGATCTAAATCGGTTAATCATATCATTGAGCTGCTTATCATCCTTATCGCAATCTGTAACTATAACTACGTCACCGTTCTTTTCATCCTGAATTGACACATGTTCACTAACAGGAAGATGCTTCGGAGCCGTTTGATAATCTGGAATAGTTTCATATACATCATGCTCAATACTCCACAACACATATTCAAAAAACTCCTTCGCAGCTTTTTGTCCGTTTTCAGTCAGAAGATCATCCATGTCCGCAGACAGTCCCTTAATGAATTTCATACCTAGATCCTGGCAGTTCTCCTGAATATACTTGTGTGCAGTCACATCATAAAAATGTTTGGAAGTAGTGATTTGAGTAGCAAACTTTCCTGTTAAGTTAAGGCTGTATTCTTTTAAAAGTTCTATAAAACGATGCAGTTGACTAGGTGCAATAAATGTGTAAACCGGATAAGAAAAAATAATCAAATCCGCATCTGTTATTGCGTCAGCCGCAGCTGAAAAATCTTTAACATAAGACCTAATTTGTTGACCAACATTAAGAAACTGAAATTTATGCTCCGGAAACTTTTTTTCCAAATATAATGAAGTATACAATGTAATACTATATTTACCTTTTGGGCTACCATTTAAGACCAGTACTTTCATGTTTTCCTTCTCCTTTGAGTGGATTTGGATAGTCTGCTGATACTACTCTAAAATTATACCACATACCGACATGAATCCTGACCGAAAATATTTATTTATAGATGCCGATAACTCCAAAATAATATGTTTTATTATATATAGGACTGTTTGAGATAAAGCGAATATATACAGGGGCGTTGTCAAGATTAGGTTTCTGCTCAAATAAGAACCTGTCAGCTTGTCGTAAAGCTTGAAGTGCCGTAGGCATTTCGTTATAAAAAATCATATTTCTTATATAAGCATTTCCTATTACGCCTTTACCATCCACAATCACGGAGCCAAGTAAAGCAACTCCTTCTTTATATAGCTCCCAGGCAACTCTTACCTCGTCGCGCATATTTGTGATTTGATCCTCAGCAAAATTTTGGGATACAAACACAAATAGCTCTGCAGTTATGTCCGAATGTGTAATAGTATATAATCTGCCCATAACAGGCTCATACGGTTTCATAATATCCCGGTATTGCACAAATATCTTTTTAGGATTTAATTCTCTCACTATGCAAACCTCGCCTCAGGCGAAATCTACTGCCGATACGCATATGGCTAATTTCACCATAAAAATCATGGTATAATATATGATTTATTCTAGTAATGTGACAGTCCTATGATTCTTTTACCAACTTTCCAGTCATATGATCAATAGATAATTCCAAAATCAATACTTTCGCAATTACATTACGAAGTTCTTCTTCAACAGATTGATCTGCCGGATAATATTTAAGACCAAATTGTCGAAGAACTCTTAATGTTTCATTAACATCATCAACCCTTTTTACTCTTCCAAATATTACAATACTTCTGATATTTAATGCCCAGTCTCCATCCTTACGAAAGCCTTCATCCATAACACAAAATGATACTTTGTTATTCGCAGCTATAGCGTCAAACTTGTGCCCTTCTTTCGCACAATGGAAGTAAAGCTTTTCATCCATGTAGATATAATTCATTGGAAAAGCATATGGATAACTATCTTCTCCATATACGGCCAAGACTCCTCTTGGCTGCTTTCTTAAAATGTCTAAGCATTCCTGTTCAGATATTTCCTGTTTAAATCTTCTCATTTTTCGAAACATAGTAATCTCCTCCTTCCCACACATTTTCTCATACTTTTATGTAACTGGAAATAGAATTATCTTCTGATTTTAACAGATAATGATGAACTATTGGCAATCATGTTATATAATTAATAATGTCAGGAGTAGTATCCTATATATCACAATAATGGGAGGTTATCATGAAATACTATGTAGATGCGAATGCTGCAAAAGACGGCAATGGTTCCATTGATACGCCGTTCCGACGGATCAACGAAGCCGCGAAGCTGGCGCTTCCCGGTGATGAAGTACTAGTAGCACCGGGGGTTTACCGGGAATATGTAGACCCGGTTCATACCGGTACCGAAAACGCACGTATCACTTATTCCAGTACTTCTCCTCTTGGTGCTGTGATCACCGGTGCGGAACAGGTTAAAACATGGCAGCAATATAAAGAAAATGTCTGGGTTTACCGGGTTGCAAACAGTGTTTTCGGTGAATACAATCCATATAAGACCTTAGTATATGGGGACTGGTATTTCGCGACACCGAATAAACATACAGGCTGCGTTTATTTAAATGACAAGGCGATGTATGAAGCAACAACTTTGGAAGAGTGTATTAAAGGCGATGTTTATGAATGCAGCTGGGTACCGGAAGAATCTGTTTATAAGTGGTATGCCGAACAGGATACAGATGCTGATGAAACGATCATTTATGCTAATTTCCAGGGTCAAAATCCAAATGAGGAAAATGTAGAGATAAATGTCCGTCGCAGGTGTTTTATGCCTTCTGTAACCGGCATCGGCTATCATACTGTCAGAGGCTTTAAAATTGATAAAGCTGCAACCACCTGGGCACCGCCTGCAGCCTATCAGGATGGCATGATCGGTCCTCACTGGAGCAAGGGCTGGATCATTGAGGATTGTGAAATTTCAAACAGCAAGTGCGCCGGCATTTCTCTGGGCAAATATCTTGACCCCGACAACGATCATTATTTTACCTATAAGCAGGTAAAGAGTCCTACTCAGATGGAACGGGATGCGGTTTGCCGCGGCCAGTATCACGGATGGCTGAAGGAAAAAGTCGGCA
>JAEYON010000068.1 GCA_023411645.1 Bacillota bacterium
ATATAATATATAATATATCATATATGATTCTAATTAAATATTCAATTTTCTTTTTTAGGCGCAGGAGGTGGTGCCCTGACTGATAAAAACGCTTCACATTAATATTATGGCGCCATTGATAAAGGGATGGCAGGTAGAATCTGTAGTTCCTAGACGAAAAAGGCACCAATAAGGAGATTAGTATGTTGGAAGATTATCAACTGATAGACCTAAGCGTGACAATAACAAATGATGCGATAAGTGAAGTCAGACCTTCAAAAATCAAATGGATCACCCATGAAACAGATGAGGGGAAGGCTCTGTTTGTGAACAAGCTTAAATGTGATCCCGAGGTTATGCCTTCAGGAGGTCATGGTAATGCAGTTGAGATTGTGACTGCGGGAACGCACACAGGTACGCACATGGATGCACCATGGCACTATGCACCAACAAGTGAAGGCAAGCCTTCAAAGACAATCGAAGAGATCCCTCTTGAATGGTGCTTCCACGACGGAGTTGTTCTGGACTTCAGGAAATTCCCAGACGGACATGTTATATCAGTGGATGAAATAAAAGCCGAGCTGAATCGAATAAGCTACACAATCAAGCCCTATGATATCGTGTTTATTATGACCGGCTGTGACAAGAAAATAGATTCTATTGAATATTTTGAACAGCCGGGTATGGGGCGCGAAGGTGTACTATGGCTGGCTGAGCAAGGTGTAAAGATCATGGGGATTGATGCATGGGGCTTCGATACTTCTTTCGATGCCATGAGGAGGGAATATGAAAAAACAGGTGATGGATCTGCTCTCTGGCAGGCCCATTTTGCTGGTAAGGAGAAGGAGTACTGTCATATTGAAAAATTGGCAAATCTTGACCTGCTGCCGCCTCATGGCTTTAAAGTCATATGTTTCCCGGTAAAAATTGAGCGAGCCAGTGCAGGCTGGGCCAGGGTTGTTGCAATGGTAAAAAAATGACCCTGTTTTTTATGTAATTTTTACAATGATAGTTTGTTTATAAACTATAACTAAAAAATTAAAAGGAGAAAGAAAATGAAACGAATTATTTCTGTATTGCTTATTGCTCTGTTGGTAGTATCATTCACAGCATGCGGTCAAAGCAACAATCCGGCAACACCGGATGAAACAACTGCGGCGGGGACTACTGCGGCGGAACCGGTTACAACCGCTGATGAAGGAACGGCAGAAGAATCAGACCCTGCAACTGCGACTATTGACCTTTCAAAAGTTGAAAACCAGCAGCTGACTATAGGCACGGCCAGCGCAGGCGGCGCTTTCTACGTTGTTGGAACAGGTGTTGCTGAGGTTATCTCAAAGTATGTTCCGCAACTCAATGTTGCGGCCGAAATTACAGGCGGCAGCGTTCAAAATCCGATACTTGTCGGCACCGGCGAGTCTGACATTGGCATATCTAACGCCGACCATGTTCTTCATGCAATAAACGGTGTTGGTTCATACGAACAGAAGTTTGAGCTTTCGGCTATAGGCTCTCTCCATTCCTCCATTTTGCATATTGTTACTTTAGAAAAAACCGGAATAAAAACCGTAAACGATCTTAAAGGTAAAAAAGTTGCGGTTGGTCCTGCTGGCGGCGGCTCCATTCCGATGATCGAAGCAGTTTTAAAGGTATACGGTATGACCCTTGATGATGTTAATGCTTCATATCTTAGCTATGACGACGGCATATCACAGCTGAAGGACGGCCAGGTGGACTGTGCACTGGTTGGTGCAGGATATCCTGCTTCTGCAGTAATGTCACTGGCGGCTACAGATAAAGTGGTCATGGTTCCGTTGACTGATGACGACATGAACAAGATCAATGCAGACAATCCGTACTATTCCAAGGAGGTTGTTTCAAAAGATATATACAACACCAATGAGGATATTATTGTATTGTGTGTAAGAAATCTTCTTTATTGCAGCCCAGAACTGTCAAACGAGACGGTTTATGCGATAGCGCAGGCTGTATATGGCAATTTGGACGAATTAAAATCGTATCATAACGCACTAAGTGCTGTAACGCTGGAAACTGTTGTTGATACAAGCAGTGCTCCTCTACATCCGGGTGCTGAGATGTATTTCAAGGATGCTGGATTACTAAAGTAATGGACGTATGGTTTAGGCATACCACTGCACAGACAGTGGTATGCCTAAGTAAGTTATCTTAATAAAGGATGTGAAATAATGGCCCTCTTCAAAAAGAAGAACAATGTAGTGGTTGATGAAATACTCGAGGAAGATACCAAAAAAGCCAGAGTGCTTCCAAAGCAACTGGATAAGATTATTACAATCGCATTGATAATTTTAGGCTTATATCAGATCTATGTGGGCTTTTTTGGCTATAAAAGCGCAATGAACCTGAGAGGTGCACATTGGCTGATTATTTCAATGTCACTGTTTTTGATTTATCCCGCAAGGAAGAAATCGCTGGAAAAAGTCACTGTGATTGATTGGATATGGGTAGCTGCCGCATTTTCTTGCAGTGGTTATATACTGGTGAACTGGCTGAGAATCGCTCAGAATGCAGGAATGACGACAACTACCGATGTGATATTCGGAGTAATCGCCGTACTGGTTGTGCTTGAAGGAGCCAGAAGGTCTGTTGGACCGGTGTTGGCAGCGGTGGCTGCGATATTTCTTGCCTATGCGATGTTCGGACATCTGATACCGGGTGTCTTGGGTCATCGTCAATATACGATGCAAAGGATTTTTTCATTCCTTTATACCGGAACGGAAGGAATTTATGGAACAGCAATAGATGTCTCTGCAAAATATGTCGCATTATTTGTTTTATTTGGAGCGATGCTGGAGAAATTTGGCGGAGGAGAATTGTTTGTTGATATAGCTTTTTCGCTGACGGGCAAAAGACGCGGCGGCCCCGCCAAGGCAGCAGTCGTAAGCAGCGCCCTCATGGGAACCATGTCCGGCTCGGCGGTGGCCAATGTTGTTACAACCGGTGCATTTACAATTCCTTTGATGAAAAAGAACGGATACAAGCCGAGGATAGCAGGAGCAGTAGAAGCAGTTGCCTCAACCGGCGGTCAGATTATGCCTCCTGTTATGGGAGCGGCGGCATTCCTGATGGCCGAAATGACAGGAATGTCTTATGGCAGTATCTGTATAGCAGCAATACTTCCTGCAATTCTCTATTTTATCGCAGTATTCTTCATGGTTGATATGGAAGCCAAAAAGGAAGACATTCCAATAATGACGGATCAGGAAGTCAAACCGTTGGGACAGATTCTCAAAAAGCGCGGTTTCCTGCTTTTGCCTTTATTACTCCTGATCGTTATGATTGTAAAAGGTTATAGTGCAATACTGGCGGCAGCTTATTCAATTGCTGCGATTGTGTTGATCGACCTGATATTTGGTTCCGACAGAAAAGCAATTCCGAAGAAGTTCGTTGATGCTATAGCAAAAGGCATGAAAAGCCTGCTTACTGTTGCAGCGGCATGTGCCTGCGCAGGTATAATCGTTGGAGTTATCTCTTTGACCGGAGTAGGTGCAAAATTCTCAAGTATGATGCTCTCTGTAGCCGGAGGTAATGTATTGATAGCACTTATTATGACAATGCTGGCGTCACTGATTCTTGGTTGCGGTCTTCCGACAACAGCTGCATACATGGTGCTTGCAACGCTGGCTGTGCCTGCGCTGCAGCAGATAGGAGTATCGTTAATGGCAGCTCATCTGTTTGTATTCTATTTCGGCTCCATTTCCACGATAACACCGCCTGTCGCATTATCAGCATATGCAGGAGCGGCGCTGGCCGGAGCGAATCCAAACAAAGTAGGCTATACAGCATTCAGATTTGGAATTGTAGCCTTCATTGTCCCCTTTATGTTCGTGTTTGACAAGGCTTTGCTTCTGGATGGAACCATTCCTGTTATTATCAGAGTAATTATCACCAGCTTGATTGGGGTATATCTTATAGCAGCAGCTGTACAAGGTTATTTCAGAAGTAAAATAAACTGGATTGAACGGGCCATTGCTTTTGCAGGTGGACTGATGCTGGTATACCCATCTGTTCCTACAGATATATTGGGAGTTGCTTGCCTTGCCGGATTGTTCCTTTCTTCCTTTATCCGGAACAAGAAGGCTTCGGATGTTAACGGTAAAATAAAAAGCCAAACCTGACAAAGCATTGAGTGAGAGTTTGTAAATATGTTTACAACGGAGGGTACTCAGCGTGGAGCAAAAGAAGATAAAATTTGCCAGAGAGTTGATTGGAAGCAAATTTGACGAAAAAGTCAGCGAAAAGGTTATAGAGAGTATATTAAACGGGACGCATAAACTAAAGGAGCCTGAGAAACCATCGGCCTGCGTTAAAGACAGAAAGATACCTGACAATGAGCTGATAGTACCCTCTGTTTGTTTTTCCTGTAATTCTACATGTGAAGTACTGATATACAAAGATAAAAATACGGGACGGATTCTTAGGGTGGAGGGTGACCCCGATTCACCGCAGACAAAAGGGATGCTCTGTTCCAAAGGATTGGCGGCCAGTGAGCTGGTATACAATCCGAGGCGTCTTCAGAAGCCGCTGAAGAGGGTTGGAAAACGCGGCGAGGGAAAATGGGAGGAGATTTCCTGGGAAGAAGCGCTGGATATTACGGCAGAAAAATTGAAGGAGCATAAGGAAAAATACGGGCCTCAGAGTCTCGCATTACTGGAAGGTACAAGGCGGGGCTGGAGCAGGGTTTACACGAGGCTGGTGAACCTGTTCCATGCTCCAAACCATGGTGCAGCAGGCTGGGCGCAGTGCCTCTGGCCAAGACTGATAGACTGCAATCTGACCTATGGGGGAGCCCAGTATGGTGAAACCTTTGATTTTCCCAATACACACTGTATACTGGCATGGGGGGTCAATCCGCCAACGTGTTGGGGTGTACGGGCAGCAGATATTATGGATGCCAGGCAGCGAGGGGCGGCGCTGATTGTTATAGACCCTTACTTTTCTGAAACTGCTGCAAAAGCGGATATATGGCTTCAGATAAGGCCCGATACAGATATGGCGCTTGCGCTGGCGTTCCTGCATGTGGTGGTATCGGAGAACTTGATTGATAAAGAATTTATTGATGAATGGACTTATGGCTTTAACGAGATTAAGACCCATGTGAAAAAATACACCCCGGAATGGGCGGCCGGCATCACAGGAGTATCAGCCGATG
The DNA here is from genome assembly GCA_023411645.1 of Bacillota bacterium. GTDB lineage: Bacteria > Bacillota > Clostridia > Acetivibrionales > DTU013 > JAEYRF01. Next base: position 5,171 of record JAEYON010000068.1, read on the forward strand.
ATATTAAAAAAGCTGCCATAGTGTATGCGAAGGCAGAAGCAGCATGTGTCATCAGGGGCTTGGCATTGGATCAGGTGCATGACAGTGTGCAGGTTTGCAGAGCTACGTCAATCCTGGCCGCAATTACAGGAAATATAGGAAAAAAGGGCGGTAACATAGTTACTTCCTCAAGAGGGGACATCAATCAAAACACCCATGATTTTATACACTCCAAGGATATTCCGGAGGAAATCATAAAATTGAGAATTGGTTACGAACAATACCCTCTCTTGACCCAGGAATTGTCTCCTGTACCTTCTGCCCACATGCCATCGCTATGGGAAACAGTTCTGACCGGTGAACCTTATCCTATAAAATGTGCCATGATATTTGGCAGCAATGCACTACTTAGCTATACTAATGCCCGAAAGGTGGAGGAGGCAATATCCAAGCTTGATTTTCTGGCGGTCTGCGATCTGTTTCTGACACCTACCGGTGAGCAGGCAGATATAGTATTTCCAGCATCCTCCTGGTTGGAGAGGAATAATGTAATTTCCTCGTTCCAATCCAGCAACTCATATACTTTGATTGAGCAAAAGGCTGAAACCATAGGAGAATCAAGGCATGATGTCGATATCATCATCGAGCTGGCGAAAAGGCTTGGCTTGGAAGAGCACTTCTGGGAAAATTCCGACAGGTATTATGACTACCTGTTATCCCCAACGGGCTACACATTTGACGAAGCAGCAAAGATGAGGAGGCTTTACAAACCAATTACTTATCGCGCTTATGAAAAGAACGGATTTAAAACACCAACAGGAAAGCTGGAGCTATACTCCATATTAGCCGAACGCAACCATTGCGACCCTGTTCCACAGTATACGCCTTCCTTCCAAAGCTATGACAGCACACCCGAGCTGGCAGAAAGGTATCCGCTCATTTTAACTACCGGCCGTCACGAGTCTGCGTTCAGGCATAGCGAGAACCGTTATCAGTCGCGCTTGCTGGAGCTGGCGCCAAAGGCGTATTTGTATATAAACCCGCAGACAGCGAAAAAGCTGGACATTAAGGACGGGGCAAGAGTAAAGGTTGAATCAACTGCCGGATGGGCTTACGCATTCGCCGTTTATACCGAGGGCCTCAGAGAAGATGTCGTACAGGGTACTGCAGGTTGGCCGGGTGATTACAATATCAACAAGACCGTACCATGGGGTAAGTATGCACAGGGTGTAGGCACCGTATGTGCCAGGGGATATCTGTGCAATGTTATGCCAGCAGATAAAACTGACATTTTAGGAGGAGACAAACATGCATAATAATGGTAATATTTATATGGTTGTCGATATTGACAAATGTTGGGGCTGCAAGGCATGTCAGGTGGCTTGCAAGCAGGAACACAATCTGCCTGCAGGAAACGGTCATATTGATGTGGTCAAAATAGAGCAAAAAGACGAAAAGGGCAATCTTCACTGCGATCATGTACCGGTTATGTGTCAGCACTGCGATTTTCCCGACTGCATGAATGTGTGCCCAACGGGTGCAATAGGCAGGAACGACGAACAATTGGTTTGTATTGATGCAAATCTGTGTATAGGATGTGGAGAATGCTCCAAAGCCTGCAAATATGGATGTATATTTATTGAAACGATCAATGGAGAGCATAAGGCGCAAAAATGCGATTTGTGTCAGGAAAGAAGGCAAAGGGGTTTTAAGGCCAGTTGTGAACAGCATTGCCTTGGAAGGGTTTTTACAACCTGTGATGAAGGTATGTTGCATCGGCTGACAATGGGTCGTTATTCATACCGGAATGGAAAAATAGTGTATGTGTCCAGTAAATTAGCCGATTTGGGGAGGGCGAATATATGAAGGAAATGAATAATATGGGGTACACAACCAAATCTAAGCTGATTTATGATGTGTTGAAGCAGCGAATAGAATCAGGTTTTTATCATCAGGGTGAGAGTATTGTAATCTCACGTGTTGCTGATGAAATGGGAGCCTCTGCCATACCGATCAGAGAAGCGATGAAAAGGCTTGAAACGGAAGGGTATCTGAAAATTATCCCGCATAAAGGCGCGGAGGTAACGATGTTCAACGTGAAGCAGATCACTGAGATTGTTGAGATGAGAGCTGTTCTGGAAGGCTTGGCTGCTGTTAAAGCGATCAAGTGTATCGGAGAAGGGGACATAAAAGAGCTAAACAGGCTAATAGAACTGATGGACGAAAGTATAGAAGCCAAGAATGTAGCAGAATTCCGTAAATTGAATAAAGAATTTCATACAATCATCTACAAGGCATCCAGCGGTGAAAGATTGTGTGAGATGATCAATCAGTTATGGGAAATGAGTAGCTGGGCATACAAAAAAATGGTGGAAGGGCCTGACATAATGCGTAGGTCCAATAAGGAGCACCGTGAAATTGTCAGAATGCTTGTTGAGAAGAGTGAGGACAAAATTGAGCAGTTTGTCCGTGCCCATAAGCTAAAATTAAAGAGCATATAGGGGGATGAATCAATGGAATCATTATGGAAAAACGATAATTGGTGGGTGAGCCCTTTCAACTATCACCAGGACGTACTAAAAATATCAACAATACCGGAGAATCTGCAATTTCATGATGTCACACTCAGGGACGGCGAGCAGACTCCGGGAGTTGTATTTCGTAAGGAAGAAAAGATAGAAATAGCAAGGAAACTTGACGAGGCGGGTGTCCACAGAATAGAAGCCGGTATGCCGGCAGTTTCAGAAGAGGACCGTTTTGCAATAGAACAGATCCGAAAGCTTGATATGAAGGCACAGATTTATGCATTCGCAAGGCCGTTGGAATCAGATATCAACCTGTGCAGGGATTGCGGAGTACAGGGACTGATTATTGAGGTGCCAATCGGAAAACCGAAGCTGCAGTTCCAATTTAAATATGGAATTGAACAGGCTCTCGAAAACAGCCAGAAGGCTGTGGAATTCGCCAAGGCAGCCGGGCTAAAGGTAGTTCTGTTTCCTTATGATGCTACAAGGGCGCAAGCAGAAGATATAGAGTTTTACCTGAATGGTTTGACCGGCAGCTACAAACCGGATTCCATCGGTCTGGTGGATACGATGGGTTGTGCCACGCCTCAGGCAATTTCCTATATGGTCAAATGGTATAAAGAAAAGTTGAATATACCTGTGGAGATACATGTCCATAATGAATTCAATATGAGTGTTGCAGCATCTATTGCAGCATTACATGCAGGAGCAGAGGTAGTTCACTGCTGTATAAATGGGCTGGGCGAGCGGACCGGCAATACACCGCTGGAGGATATAGCTGCGGCCTTGCAGCTTCTCTACGGCTTCAACACCGGCATTGATATCGGTAAGATTGTAGACTTATGTCAGGATGTAGCGAGGATGTCCAATTATCCAATTGCAGCAAAGAAGTCGGTTACAGGCAGCGATATTTTTGTAAGGGAATCGGGGATTGGAGCAGATATGGTTACCTCAAAACCTCTTGCAATGTTTGCCGTAAATCCACCATTCTATAAACAAAAGGGTAGTCTGGTACTTGGAAAGAAAAGCGGGCTGCTTTCCATAGAAACAAAACTTGAAGAAATGGGTATTTCATTGGATAGGGAAATCAGAAAAAAAATCCTGGGAGAAGTTAAGAATTTTGGGATTGAGCATAAAAGGCATCTTACACATGAGGAGTTTGTGGAAATCGTTGAAAGGGTAAGCAAGGAAGGACAGTAGGTCTGATAAAAGCAAAGGAGCAGGAGTGCTGTCATGGACGATTTATATATAAGAAACAACATAAGGTTGTTGAAAAGTATAAGAGGTGAGAAACCGGATGCACATCCTTTTTATCTTTGGTTCAACTTCCCGTTTGTGAAGTCGGTAACGGGAGTTGATATGGATAGATATTTTCATGACCCCGCAACTATGTTTGAAGCTCAGCTCGAGCTGATCAGTCAACTGGACGGATGTGCCGCTTTTTATCCGGATTTTGGCGTTGTTCCGGAAAGCAGTGGTTTGGGAGGGAAAATCCGGTTTGATAATAAAGGGTTTATTTCAGTTAGTGCTTCAGGCATTAATGGTATGGAGGATGTCAGAAAAATGAAGCCGGCGGATCCCTATGGCAGCAATTACATGCGCAAATGTCTGGAAACGCTGGATTATATGAAGACTCATATGCCACAGGGCAAGGGATATGCACTGGATGCAGCAAAGCTGGTTGGACCTTTTACGGTAGCAGCGCAGACCTATGGTATAACAGAATTATGTCTGGAAATTTACGATAACCCCGATCTGGTCAAGGCATTAATAGATATCGCTGCAGAAACCGGAATTAGGTTTATGAAGGAGCAGGAAAAAATACTGGGAAAGCTGGATTATATACTTATTGCCGATGATATAGCCGCATTTTTAAGTGAAAAGGATTTCCGGGAGATGGTTGTTCCCTCATATGACCGAATTTTTGCAGAGTTTCCCGGAGTTGAACGCAGATACCACAACGATGCTAACGCATTTCATCTGGCTGGTGCTATTGCAGACGCGGGTTTTAGTTTGTGGCATATGGGTCATATGTTCAGTATATTAGATGCTGCCGCTAAGTCGGACAATCGGATAACAATATGCGGTGATCTTGAACCTGTCGTATTTGCAGGACTGTCGGAAGAAGAAGCTGAAAATGCCTGCAATGAGTTACTGACCAGGTTTGATGGAAATACCTCGCTGGTTCTCAGTACGGGAGGTTTTTTCAGTTATGGTACACCGATAGCCAACGTAAAGGCATTGATGCGTTCTGCAGATCAAAGGAAATATTCAGATTAGTTTAATTAGACCCTTTCACTTGTATTCTAACCACTGGCTATGTCAGTGGTTTTTTATTGTGGTTATTTATTTGATTTTATCCGTCATTTGCGTTACAATAGATTCATCTTAATGAGAGGGCAAGGTATTAGGGAATGAGAATTGGCTGATTCAGCGACTTGAACAAATTTATTGGAGTATTTTGTGCTCCGCTTTGTGCTGGATTGGCTTTTATACATTCAACTGCTTTGCTTTTAGGCGTTCTGACTTTTGTCAGGCGCTGCGTGCATTCTATTAATGTTGACAAGGTCTTTCCCGCACAGACGATGTGAGAGGAGAGATTTTTTTATGCTGCTTTTGGAAGCGGGAAATATTAAGAAATACTATGCAGACAGGCTCATTGTCGAAATGGATGAGCTAAGAATATATACGGGCGACAGGATCGGAGTGGTTGGAATGAATGGTTCGGGTAAAACCACGCTGCTTGATATCCTGTCAGGGCGCATCGAGCCGGACGAAGGGTTTGTGAAGCGGTACTGCGAAGTGGCTTACATTAGGCAGTTTGATGAGGATAAGACGGATACTGATTATTGGCAGGAGAGTGCGGAAGAAGCCGGAGTATCCCGAAAATTGCTGAAGGAATTTGAACTGGACCGGAAGCTGCAGAGGGAGGCTCTCAGCGGCGGCGAGCGCACGAGACTGAAAATTGCCGGGGCATTCAGCAGAGATAATGTTCTGCTGTTTGCAGATGAACCCACTTCTAACCTCGATTACGACGGGATCGAGTTGCTGAAGCAAAAGCTGGATAGATTGGAATCCTTCATGTTGATCAGCCATGACAGAAGCCTGCTGGATATGTTGTGCACAAGGATCCTTGAGGTCAAAGACGGTAAAATACGGGTGTTTAGCGGCAATTATACGTTTTACAGGCAGCAGTGCGAAATGGAGCGGGAACGCGCCAACCTTGAGTATCAAAAATATATTGATGAGAGAACCGCACTAGAGGATGCGATATCAAGCAGAAAGCATAGAGCTAAAAAAATGAGGAAGGCGCCCAAAAGAATGGGTAATTCCGAGGCGCGGCTCCATACGAGGGCAGCCAATGAGAAACAGGAGAAGCTTCACGATGCCGCGAACAGTCTGATCACAAGGCTTGAAAAGCTGGAGGTCAAGGAGAAGCCACGGGAGCTGTTGACAATCAAGCTGGATTTTTCGCTGACCAACCCACCGGCAAACAGGTTCGTCATCACCTGTGAGAAGCTCAGCTTCAGCTATGGGACTGTCCCTGTATTTCAGGATGTCAGCTTTAGCGTGTATAACGGCGTCAAGACAGCGCTCTGGGGCGAAAACGGTTCCGGAAAGACAACGCTTCTGAACCTGATTGCTGCAAGCCATGAGTGTATCAATATTGTTCCGAAAGCAACGATTGCATACTTTCGGCAGGGGTTTGAAAATCTTGTGCCGGAAGAAACTGTCCTCAGGAATGTCATGAGGGACAGCGTGCAGCAGGAGACGGTTGCCCGAACCATTCTTGCCAGGCTTCTGATACAGGGGGATGCGGTGCATAAGCGGGTAGAGGTGCTTAGTGGGGGAGAGAAAATAAAAGTGGCTTTCGCAAAGCTTTTTGTTTCCAATGCCAATGTCCTGCTGCTTGACGAACCGACCAACTATCTGGATATGCAGTCAATTGAGGCATTGGAGGCGGTATTGAAGGATTATGAGGGGACAGTTCTCTTCGTTTCTCACGACAGGGCTTTTGTTAATGGCGTGGCAGACAGGCTTCTGGTATTGCACGACCGCCGGATCGAAGCTTTTGATGGGAAGCTTGAGGAGTATGAGGGGCACAGTAGCAATAACGAAGCCCTTGAGGAAGAATACAGGAGGCTTGTGGAGCTGCTGCGCCGTAATTAATGAATTAAAGATATTTACTGATCATTTCCTCCGTTACACCATTGTCGAGGCATATTCCTCCATAGAATTCCCCGCTTTTTTTGATGGTGCGCTGCTGGGTGTCATAATCGACATGGATCAGACCGAAACGGGCGGATTCACCCTCGAGCCACTCGAAGTTATCCATCAGCGTCCAATGGTAATAGCGTTCGACGGGGATGCCTTCTTCACACAGCCTCGAAATCTCATATAGGTGGTGGTATATATAGTCTGAGCGGAATGCGTCGGAGTTGTCACAGGTGCCATTCTCGGTGATCCAGATAGGCGCTTTATACTGTCTGAAGAACTTCTTGCACAAGTCGTATAATCCCCTGGGATATATTTCCCATCCCAGATCATTTCTGGGGGTTTCAGGCATTACATCGTTCTGAAAGCCCTTGAATTTTACTGCACTGCGTGAATAATAGTTTATCCCGATGAAGTCATAATACTTTCCCTTGCCCATAGGTGCGCCAAAGCCGATTGGAAACCTGAGACGGCCGTCAGTCATGGATTTAACGATGACGTCCTGAAACAGGTATTCCATAACTTTTGCGGCAAGGAAATCAAGAGGACCTTTGCTGTAAGGATCGAAGATTCGCAGGTGATTGGCGACACCAACCATGGTGATTCCTTCAAAACCCTTGTCCTCTCTGATCTCGTGAATAGCCTTGTATGCAGCAATATGACACAGAGTCATATTTTTGTAAACCTTCATGGCTAATCCGAGATTTCTTTTTCCGGGGGGCCACGATCCCATATAATAGCCATTTGTCACATATACATTTGGCTCGTTTATAGTTATATATTCGCTGACCAGATCACCAAGCTGTTCGACCACAAATCTGGTATACCGCTCAAAATACACAACCGACTTATCGGTTTCAAACTCGCCTTCCTCGCAAAACCAAAGAGGGTGGGAAAAATGGTGAAGTGTCACCAGCGGCTTGATGCCGCTGCGAATTAACGACTGTATTTCACTTCGGTAATGAGCGATGGCTTCAGAATCAAATTTTCCGTTGGACGGCTCAATTCGACTCCATTCCAGTCCCATCCGATAAACCTTGTGGTTCAGGCTCTTCATCAGATCAATATCCTCATCTACTCTGTTCCAATGGTCATTTGCACGGATACAGGAGGTTCCGTCAGTGATTTTACCTTTCTCGCACCAGTCGTACCAATTGTTGTTCCTATCACCGCCTTCGATCTGCGTTGCTGCTGTGGCGCTGCCCATTTGGAAATTCTCAGGAAGTCTGAATGGCTTGAACATAAAACTCCACCTTCTTTGCATTAAAACTCTATTACCATTCTAGTGCTTTTAGATATATATAGCAAGTTCAAAGCCCCGATTCAAGAGCCGTTACAGAACGACTCGTTACTGTTCAGCTGTTCTGCTATATGGATACTGTGCAATAACGTAAACAAGAGCTTCATTTGCAAGAGCTGTATAGTTCAGTTCGGGCAAGCCGAAACTCGCAAAAACGCATAAAAATTATTAGTAGCATTTTTGCTCAAACAGTCGGCTTGCTGCTCCTCACTCTGACTATACATATCTATGCCGCATTCCGCTAAAATTCCCTTTTATTGCACAGTATCCATGATGATGTGAGCAGTAACAACAACTCCGATTCAAGAGTGTCCCTGTCCCCGCGAATCTCTTGAAGGGCATAGCGAGATTGCCGGCAGGGAATGGAAAATAAGCTTGAACTTTAGCGGTCAATAGACTAAAATAAACGTGAGTTATGCCTGAAAAGAACAGTGTTATGCGTTTTGCTGAAGCCAGCAGGAGGGTCGGAAATTGAACATTACGCAAAGAGAGTTTATCCCTGTTTTTCTGGGGAACGATATAAATACATACAGTATGTCCAGGGCGTTTTATGAGCTTTATGGCGTAAAATCCTTTGTTATTGGAAAAGTCAACTCGGGCCCGAGCTGCAACAGCAGGATTATTGATTTCCGGGCTGTATGCGATATGGACAGACCTGAAATCTTTGTCAGCACGATTAACGAACTGGCAGGCAGACACCCGGATAAAAGAATCATTTTGATTGGCTGCGGAGACAATTATGTGGAGCAGATCATCAGGAATAAGGCCCGGCTTTCGGGAAATATTATCGCTCCCTATGTGGATGAAGATTTGATGAACAGCCTGCTTACAAAGCTGGAATTCTACGAGATATGCGACCGCTACGGAATTGATTATCCTGGTACATTCATATACGACAGATCCATGAAGGATGATTTTAAACTGCCCTTTGGCTTCCCGGTCATCGTAAAGCCTTCGAACGGTATAAAATACTGGCAGCATGAGTTTGCAACGCAGAAGAAGGTTTATAAGCTAAAAAGCATGGAAGAATTGAAGAGAGTGATCGGCCAGATTTATGATGCAGGATATGATGACCGCCTGATTATTCAAGACTTCATTCCGGGGGACGACTCCCAACTGAGGGTGATGATTTGTTACTCCGGGAAGGACAAAAAGGTCAAGCTAATGTCGCTGGCGCACGTTATGCTGGAGGAGCACACTCCCCATGGACTGGGCAATACTGCGGTATTGATGAATGAGTACAACCCTGAGCTCTCCGGCATGCTCAGGCGGTTTTTAGAGAACGTCGGATTCACAGGGTTTTCAACTTTTGATATTAAGTACGATCAGCGGGACGGGAAATATAAGATTCTGGAGGTCAACCTCCGGCAGGGCAGGAGCAACTATTATGTCACTGCGGCCGGGAACAATCTGGCCCGTTATGTTGTCGAAGACTATATATACAACAAAGAGCTGCACTTCGAGGTCGCAAACGCCTGTAATCTCTGGACAGTCGTTCCGCTTGGGGTCGCATTCCGGTATACCGGAGGTGAAGAAAACCTGGCTCAGATGAGACAGCTGGTTCGGGAGAAAAGAGTAACGAACCCTCTATTTATGAAGGGTGACAACAAGCTAAAGAGGGTTATGTTTCTGTATAAATTGCATTTGAGCCATTACTTTAAATTCAGAAAGTATCTTTGAGTTCAGAAGGACGGACTGCGGCAGACGCGACGGACTCAGCGGTATCGGCATGTATCTGGCATCAGCATTTGTGGCGAACGTAAGGATGAATAACCGACAAGAGGTGTTTTAATAGTGGATTTAACCAAAGAAAAATATGAAGCGTTTTTGAAGTCGCACCCAAAGGGACATTTTATGCAGTCTCCGCAATGGGCGCAGGTGAAGTCCTTCTGGAAAAATGAAGTGGTGACGGTAGAGGATGAAAACGGGCATATTAAGGGCTCCATAAGCCTTTTAATCCGAAAGATTCCGGTGCTTCCGTTTACGATGATGTATTCACCACGCGGACCGGTTTGCGACTCGCATGATGAGGAAACGCTCAAGGCACTGCTTGGAAAATGCAGGCAACTGGCAAAGAAGTACAGAAGCTATGCTCTGAAAATGGATCCGGACATTGAAATAGAAGATACTCAATTTGAAGAAATAGTTAAGCGGCTTGGCTTCAAGGTGAGCCGCGGATTGAAAAACTATGAGGGGATCCAGCCCAGGTTTGTCTTTAGACTTGATCTGAGGGGCAAAACTGAGGATGAGCTTATGGCGGATTTTCACCATAAGGTTCGCTACAATATTCGTCTGGCCGAGCGCAAAGGAGTCGAGGTCAGAGTTGGTTCCAGAGAAGACGTAGCCGAGTTTTACAAGATGATAATTGAGACCGGTATCCGCGACAATTTTGTTGTCAGGAGCAGGGAATATTACGAGAAAGTTTTTGACTGTCTGGCGCCGGATCATTTGAGAGTCTTTATTGCTTATTATGAGGATAAACCTATAGCAGGTACCATTGGTATCCTGTACGGCAACAAGTGCTGGTATCTGTACGGCGCTAGCCGCAATGAGCACCGCAACCTTATGCCCAATTACCTGCTGCAGTGGAACATGATCAAATGGGCGTTGGAGTCGGGTGTTGACCTTTATGATTTCAGGGGGGTTCCCGGAAACGTGGACGAAAACAACCCAATGTATGGGCTTTACAAGTTCAAGGTGGGTTTTAAAGGCAAATTCACCGAGTTTGTAGGTATGCTGGATTATGTTTTTAAACCGTTTGCTTATTTTTGCATTGAGAAAGGTGTCTACGCATTCAGGGAATTCAGAAGGAAAATATATAAGAGAAAGTAAGAGAAAGAAGTGGAGCGTCAATCTGAGACAAAAGGGTTTACCGTTTTAAGCGCTGCAAGCATTGTTAACAAATTGCTTGGTATCCTTTATGTACCTGTTTTAACGCTGATCCTGGGCAATGAGGGAAATGGCATCTATGATGCAGGGTACAAGATATACCAGTTGGTTTTTATGGTTGCGACTGCAGGAATCCCGGTAGCCATTTCCAAGCTTATATCAGAACAGGTGGCAACCTCCCGATATGACGTATCCCACAGGACATTGAAGATATCCGGCCTGATGCTTGTTTCTGTCGGTGCTCTTACAAGTATCATCATGGCTGTTTTTGCAAAGCAGTTTTCCAACATGATTGGCTTCCCCGAATCATATATGACGATTCTTGCGCTGTCGCCGACTCTGCTTTTTGTCTCTGTTTCCTGTGCCTTCAGAGGATATTTTCAGGGAAGATCCAACATGGTTCCAACAGGTATTTCGCAGATCATTGAACAGGCCGTCAATACAGTATTCACGGTATTGTTTGCCTGGCTGATGTACCGGTATGGCGTCAATTACGCAGCAAGTCACGGTATTACAGGAGAGGCGCAAATACATTCGGAGGCAGTGAAATATGCCGCCGCCGGTGCGACAGTAGGGACTTCGCTGGGTGCATTCTTCAGCGCGCTGTATCTATGTAGGTTTTATCTCAAGAACAGAGCTGAAATATTGGGGGAGATCGTACAATCTGTACACGCGGACGATTTTATTTACTCTACAAAAATGATCCTTAAGAAGATTTTTCAGTATGCCGTTCCTATCACACTGGGCGCCGTAGCAATCTATGCGGCCAATCTTGTTGATTTGCAATTTACAAAGGGCCAGCTGATAAAGGCCGGTTATAGTGCTTCAGAGGCCAATGGTCTTTACGGAATCCTTTCAACACAGTACCTAAAAGTTCTGTTTATCCCCGTTACCCTTGCTACAGCGTTAGCTACTACAATTCTTCCTTCTATTTCGGCGGCCTCTGCCAGGAAAGACAATGTATTACTAGGAAGGAGAATATCCAAGAGCATTAAAATGATATTGATGATCGCAGTACCTTCTGCTATAGGACTGACCGTGATGGCCAAACCAATTATTTTCTGCCTTTTTCCGACGGTCCCGGATGGGTGGGATATGCTGATACTGGGTTCCTGGACACTGGTGCTTATTTCACTTGTATCTATACAGACTGCGATTTTGCAAGGCCTTGGTAGAACCTACATTCCAACTATTCATATGGCCATAGGACTGGTATTGAAGATTATAATCAATTATAATCTGATCGCTATCAGGTCTATCAATATCAAGGGCGCAATCGCCGGTAGTGCTGCCTGCTATATTTTTGCGGCGATTATGAACTACCGGGCTATCAGGAAATTGACCGGTGTAAGGCTGAATGTAAAGCAGTTGTTCAACAGACCGCTGAGTGTGTCCGTAATCATGGGTATATTGGTCTATCTTATCTATCATGGATTTGTTTTTATGACGGATTGGCTCATCAAGTCCGCATTCCTCCAGAATATCCTCTGCGCAGGTATTTCCATCGCTTCAGGTTGCCTCATTTATTATTTGCTGATGATATGCGCAAAGGGAATCACAGCTCAGGATATCAAGAGCCTGCCAAGGGGAGAAATGATATTGGCATTAACGCTGAAGATCCCACATATGGAACGGTTTTTAGGGATGCATGGGTAGATCCCTGTCTTATTATTTCTCAAACCTGTACATACTCTTTTTTCTCTTTGCTCTTCGGCATATACCGCGAACGACCATCCTAAGAATGACCAGGAAGCTTAGCGAAAGAAGAATGTACAACAGAACATAGGAGTATTCGCGTTCAGACTCGTCAGCGATTATTTCAACGCCAGATGAGCCAGCAAGCTTTGCTGCAACGGCATTCGCAGCTACAAGATTCACTTTCCCAAGTGAAACGCCATTGTCCAGGTATTCTACAAATCCCAGGACGTCGCCTTTTTGGATCGGTGCTGATATATTGCTGTCAACATTAATTTTTGTTTCAATGCCCTTGATGCCGGAGCCGATACTTACTGAACTGCTGAAGCCTGTCTGTGTCACCAGGTTAAGAAGCTCCGTACCTTCAGCCGCATCTTCCACCAGTATGGATTTGGTATTTTGTCCGGCCTCGGACAGAGTTTGAAGAGAATAATTTTCAAAACCGTAGCGCATAAGCTTCTTAGAATAGCCATAGATTTTATTGGGCTGCATGACATGCATAACGACGGCGATGATTTCCATGCCGTCCTCGCCGACTGCCGCAGTAACGAGGTTGTTGCCAGCCAATGCCGTATAGCCAGTTTTTATGCCTGTTACCACATATTTATGCTCCGTATTATTAAGTGTATATGGATAGGCATTGTCACCCCATAGAAATTGATTTGAATTTCGCAGTATACCCCAATCATCATGCTTATTGGTGACAGGCATATCGGTATAGTATTCCGTTGCTACAATTTCTCTGAACTTAGGGATTGCCATAGCATAGCGGGCCATCGCCGCCATATCGGCAGGTGTAGTGAGATGACCTTCATCAGCGGGCTCCGTGTCCTTTCCGCTTGGATTGACGAAGGTCGTATTGACAGCCCCAATTTCCCTGGCTTTCTGATTCATCATGTCCATATATTCCGAACGGGAAGGGGCCAGGTTTTCCGCAATAATATTTGCGGTTTCATTCGCGGATTTTATCAGCAGCAGGTGGAGCATGTGGTCGAGCGTGAGGCCTTCTTCTCCTGCCATGATCCCCACGTTCATGCCGCCCCTGCCAATATCGAAAACGGCATTTTGTGAAATCTTCATTTCCTGTTGCAGATCTCCGTTTTCCAATGCGACTATCGCGGTCAATATTTTAGTGGTACTTGCGGGACCAACGCGCTGGTCTATATTCTGCCCCGCCAGGACCCGGCCAGTTTTGGAATCGATCAGAATATATGGAATATCTGCGGGTATATCGAGGGATTGTGCGCAGATGGAAAGTGGGCGAAGCATCAGTACAAATACAAAAATGATTACAGTAATAATTTTTTTCATAGGTACTCCAACATTATCATTAGTATTGTCCTGCTTTTTCGTATTTTAGCACTTTTTGCTCATAGCTTCAAGTCTGACTAAACCGCAGATGGATAAAATATAAACATTGGTTACTGTACAGACCATCATAGATATTGTACAATAGTGGAAACATTAGCGAAACAAGAGCCTCATCTTTTTCATGGTATATAGGTGCACGGTTGATACAAATATAGTACAATATAAAATATATTCCAAAATGATAAACACACTATCACGTGCTTAAAATGAGTATTAACATTTTTGCAGTGCATACAAGAGATTGGTTGGGAGGACATTTCTGTAATGAATTTCAAAGTTTTTGCAAGATCGTTATTTATAGTCGCAATCATTGCAACCATTGCATTTGTCATATATGCAAATGCCTCAAATCCAAACGGGCTAGACCGGAATGCGCCGCAAATGACACAAACCTCAGACGAGGGGACAGCAGCTTCCGGCAGCGCAACCGACGGAACGGGTTCTGAGGAAAACTCTGCAGCATCACAAAAAGGCGATACAAAGGACGCTGATACACTACAGGAAGGAAGTACACCATCCGAACCGGTTAGCACCTATGTGCGGGAAAAAACGGTTATAAAGCTCAGCTTCCTTGGAGACGTGGCTCTTGGGCAGGATCATCAGTTCTTATATACCGATTCCTTTGATCATATGTATGATAAAAAAGAAGGAGATTATGCCTGGTTTTTATCCGGCGTTGCGGACTTGCTTTCGCAGGATGATCTTACTGTTGCCAATCTAGAAACGACACTGAGCAATGAAACGCAAAAGGCTGAAAAATATGATTACGGCAACAACTACTGGTTCAACGGCAAACCTGAATACGCTAATATTCTGAAGGCAGGAAGCGTTGAAATAGCAAATCTGGCGAACAACCATTCATACGATTTTGGTCAAAAAGGTTACGATGCCACCCGGCAGGCTCTGAAGGATACCGGAATTGAATATTTTGGCTATACCGAGGCTTTATATAAAGAGGTCAAAGGCATCAGGATCGGCATGGCAGGGTTCAACCAGCTTGGCGAGTATGAACAAGGCCTGGACATGAATGTATTCAAGGCCGAGGTAAAAGACATGATCGAAAAGCTGAGAAGTGAATGTGACCTGGTTATTGCCAACTTCCACTGGGGGAAGGAATACAAGTACAAGCATGAGCCGCTGCAGCAGGAGTTGGCTTATCTGGCTGTAGACGCCGGGGCGGATCTGGTCATCGGACATCATCCGCATGTACTTCAGCCAATCGAGAAGTATAAAGGAAAGTACATTGCTTATAGCCTCGGCAATTTTTGTTTTGGAGGAAGAAAGAAACCCGACGATTACGATACGGCTATTTTCCAGCAGACCTTCGTATTTGACTCCGATAATGTACTGCAGCCTATTGAAGAGCCCGACATTATCCCATGCTCTGTTTCGTCAGCTTCCAAGGTGAATAACTATAGGCCGGTGGTTGCTTCAGGGGAACAGCGCAAAAGAGTTTACGAAAAGCTGAACTTCACGCCGATTCTCACCGAAGAAGAAAAGGTTGCGATGGCGGCAAAGACAGATATGATCAGACTTGATGCCGCAGTGAAGGATATTGTAATCGAACTAAGATATGCCACAAGCGACAATATAGTCGGTAAACCTGTGTACAAATCCAATGTCGCATATCTGAGGAAGGGAACAGCCGAAAAGCTGGCAAAAGCAAATGAAATACTGCTCAAGCAGGGCTATATGATCAAGGTGTGGGATGCATACAGGGCTAAGGAGCACCAGCAATTTCTGTTTGATAACGCACCTGTAAAGGCTGTTTTTATGGACCCCAAGAAGGGCTACTCAAACCATACAAGAGGCGCTGCGGTAGATTGTACGCTTGTCACGCTGGATGGCAGAGAGGTTGATATGCCAAGTGACTTCGATGATGGGTCGGAGCTGGCATACAGGACTTATGAAAAATGCACCGGGGAACAGAAGAAAAATTCACTGATATTGGAGAATGTCATGAAGAGTGTCGGCTTTATTCCATTGCGAAATGAATGGTGGCATTTCGACGACACAGAATACAACAGCTACAAGCCTGTGGACAGCTACCCGGATTGAGACTGATACAGTCCGGGCATGAACTGGTTTAGCCCGGATTATGGTTAATATGGACAGCGACCCTAAATTCATAAAGAATGCAAATGAGAGGCAAAAATGGAAAGATACGCACTGGAAGAATATATGGAAAAGCTGCAGCAGAAGAAACTGCTGCTTTATCACAAATGTACCCGTGACACCGGGTTGAAAGTAGTTGGCAGCGTCGCCTATGATTCCAATAAAGTAACTCAGAACACATTATTCGTATGTAAAGGAGCAGCCTTCAAGGAAGCTTATCTGGAAGCGGCAGCACTAAACGGTGCTATCGCATATATCAGTGAAAAGGAATACAGCCAGGATATTCCCTGTATCATTGTCAATGACGTGAAACAGGCGCTGGCACTGGCGGCAGCTATTTACTACAACTATCCTGCCCGGAAGCTAAAACTGATCGGAATCACCGGCACCAAGGGTAAATCCACCACAGCCTACTATGTAAAGTATATATTGGATGACTACCTGCGTGAAAGGGACAAGCCGGAGGCCGGAATCATTTCCTCCATTAATACATATGACGGGGTTATCAGCGAAGAATCCCACCTGACTACGCCTGAATCGCTGGAACTGCAGATGCATTTTTCAAATGCTGTAAATAGTGGCATTCAGTATATGGTAATGGAGGTATCCAGCCAGGCATTGAAGTATGGCCGCCTGCATGGAGTCGAATTCGATGCAGGTGTTTTCCTCAACATATCAGAGGACCATATCAGTCCCATTGAACACAGTGATATGGAGGACTATTTTACTGCAAAGCTGGCGCTGTTCAGGCAATGCAAAACGGCCTGTATCAACCTGGATTCGGACAGGCTTCCAAGCATAATGGATGCGGCTTCGGACGCGGAAAAAATACTCACCTTTGGGACAAGGCAGGAAGCTGAGATTTTCGGCTACAGTGTAGAAAAAGTGGGGTTTGACACGCATTTTCATGTAAGATGCGATCGATTTGACAGTGAGTTTGTGCTTACAATGCCCGGACTCTTTAATGTGGAAAACGCTTTAGCCGCCATTGCTGTGGCATATGTGCTCAGGATACCTGAGCATAATGTCCGCACCGGCCTTCGGAAGGCACGTTCCAGCGGCAGGATGGAGATCTATGCAAATAAGAGCAGGGACAGGATTGTCATCGTAGATTATGCACATAATAAGTTAAGCTTCACCAAGCTTTATGAAACAGTAAGGACCGAGTTCCCGGGCATGAAGGTGAATACTGTTTTTGGATGTCCCGGCGGGAAGGCATACCTTCGCAGAAGGGATCTTGGGTTGTTGGCGGGTCTGAATTCGGACAAGATTATTCTCACTGCAGAGGATCCCGGTATGGAAGATGTCAGGGAAATCAGTGAAGACATTGCCCGGTATGTCCGTGAGAATAACCAAAACTGCGAATTGATCGATGACAGGGAGGAAGCTGTCAAAGCGGCCATTTTGTCATCAGAGCCCGGTACGGTGATCCTGATTACCGGAAAAGGTGGAGAGACCCGACAAAAATATGGGAAAGAGTATGTTACCGTACCGTCTGATGTGGAATTGACTGTCAAATTTCTTGCCGACCTGGAAGACACAGAGCAAAATACTATATAAAAAGTATTTCACTTTTCAATATCAACTATCCATGGTTTTCCTCCTTGTGCGCACGCTCATGATCTTGTGCGCGTATTAGAGATAAAGTATAATAAGAGCATACATAGAATTATGTAAACCTATATTATATAACGCTTAATTATAAGCCTGATTTCCGAAAAATTATTTGCAAATGGGGGATCTTCATGAAACGGAGAGTTCTTGTCTTTTGTTTCATATTTATTTTGATTATTATGCTTCTGGGATTCCTGCCGAAAAAAAGCAACAAACAAGTTGAGACGGTTTATTTTACCTCGGAAATGTCACAATCAAAGTCTGCTTCCCATCCAATCGCCAACGGAACCTTTATCCAGTGGTGGATGGTGGAGCGTTGGACAGATGAGATCTGGGACAGAGAGTGTCAAATTCTTATGGAGGCGGGAATGAGATATATTATTCTTGCACCGACTGCTTTTCTCAGGAAGGATGAGGCTACTGGGCATGAGAGGGTGCTTACTATTTACACCACGCAGCAAAAGGACTTTGGAATAATGAAGGACGAAAATGGCCTCGATTACCCCGACGTGGTGGATGCATGCCTGAAGAGCGCTTCAAAATACGGTCTCAAGGTTTTTCTCGGATTAAATTTCAGTGATGAATGGTGGATAAAAAATAACGACGCTAAATGGCTCCAGGACAGGATCCGGGAAGGGAACAGGGTAGCAGAGGAGTTGTGGAGGTTGTATCGGCCGGTGTATGGAGATACGCTTTACGGGTGGTACTGGTGCTGGGAAGTAGACGATTTTTATTTTAGAAGCGGTAGCCTACCGGACCCAAAACAAGTTCTTGCTGATGCCATAAAAGCTCAGATTGATTTCATGGAAGCGTCAGGGATCCGTCTGCCCCTTATGCTTTCGCCATATATGGATTGGCGGTTGGGAACGCCGGAAGGGTACGGACAGACGTGGGAATATGTTTTAGCCAATTCCGGGCTGAAGGCAGGAGATATTTTTTCTCCGCAGGACTGTATAGGATCTCGGAAATTAACTATGAACAATTTTACCAGGTGGTTTGCACAACTGCGTAAGGCTGCGAATATAGTTCCCGGTCTGAGGCTCTGGGCGAATACAGAAACCTTCGATATCAGGGATTGGACCAGTGCCCCGCTCAAGCGGGTTATCCGGCAAATGAATGATGTCAGCCCCTATGTGGATGACTGGGTTACTTTTGCATATAGCCATTATTATAGCCCAAATGTGATTATGCCAGGATATCACCAGACATATACGGAGTATGTCAAAACCGGTACTCTTGAGGAGATTCCGCCCTCCGCTCCGACAGGCATAACGGGGAAATTTTTACGGGACGGACAGCTTCAGTTATCATGGGAGCCTTCATTGGATAATGTGGGTGTCTGTGGTTATTACATATTTAAGAACGGCTATCAGATAGCCAAAATTCAAGTGTTGAGAGCAAACAGCCCGGAAACAGTTGAAGGCCCGGCGACATCAGTTATTCTTGAGGAGATGGAGATTCAGTCCTGGGAGACTGATGTGTTTGAGATTCAGGCGTTTGACTTTGCAGGTAACGTTTCGGATAAAGCAGGGCTATCAGGATCGTGTATAACGCATGCTCAATAATTATTGCTTTTTGTTGATCGCATCGGCAAGTTCGTTAAGATAAACCCAGCGCTCCATAGCTTCCTCCAGCCGGTTTTCCAGTTCTGTCTTAACAGCAAGAAGCTCCTGAAGCCTTGTAAAGTCGGAAGCAGCTTCGTCTATTTGGCTGTTTGTTTTGTTTATTTCACTTTCCAGACCGGCAATCAGGTCGTCTATCTGATCATATTCTCTTTGTTCTTTGTAGGTAAACTTAAGAGGACGCGCCTTTTTAGTCTCTGCATTGTCTGTGACCTCCGAGTTATTCCTATTTCTGGCGGTCATTGACTTTGCAGTTCCAGACTTTGTATTTGCCTGGTTCAACGACTCGCTGTTTTGCCGGACTGTTTCGGCGTAATAGGAATAGTTGCCTTCGTATCGGTCTATCGAACCGTTGCCGTCCAATGCAAAAATCTTTTCTGCAACCCTATCCAGGAAGTATCTGTCATGGGAGACAGCGATTACAGCCCCCTGAAAATCATCCAGATAGCTCTCGAGTATAGTAAGCGTTCTAATGTCCAGATCATTGGTTGGCTCATCCAAAAGCAGCACATTAGGAGCGCTCATGAGGATACGAAGCAGGTAGAGTCTTCTCTTTTCTCCGCCCGATAATTTTGATATGGGCGTCCACTGGACGGAAGGAGGGAACAGAAATCTTTCCAGCATCTGAGAAGCGGTTACCGTGCCGTCAGAGGTGTTGACGTATTCTGCTTCATCCCTGATGTATTCGATGACTCTCATGTTTTCATCCAGCTCATCATTTTCTTGGGTAAAACAGCCGATCTTGATAGTTTCACCCGTTACCACCGAGCCTGTGTCGGGTTCCAGTCTTCCTGCAATCATCTTTAGGAGGGTGGATTTCCCGGCGCCGTTAGGCCCGATTATCCCGATCCTGTCGTCCCGCAGAAGGATATAGCTGAAGTCATGAAAAAGCTCTTTGTCATCGTACTTTTTACTCACATGAGACAGTTCTATTGTCTTCTTGCCCAGACGAGCGGAGGCTGTCTGTATTTCAATGTTTTCAGAGGCTGTCAGGAATTGTTCCTCCTTCAGCTTAGAAAACCGTTCCACCCTGTATTTTTGCTTTGTGGACCGGGCCTGCGCACCTCGTCTGATCCATTCCAATTCCTGCCGGAAGAAATTCTGGCGCTTCCTTTCGGAGGCGGCTTCCAATTCTTCTCTTTCAGCCTTCATTTCCAGGAATTTGCTATAGTTGGCCTGATAACTGAAAAGCCTTCCGCGATCCAATTCGATGATCCTATTGGAGACTCTGTCAAGGAAATATCTGTCATGGGTTACCATCAGTAACGCGCCCGAGCGGCTTTTCAGCAGCTTTTCCAGCCAGTCCACGGCGGCATTGTCTATATGATTCGTAGGCTCGTCCAGGATCAACAGATCCACAGGATTTATCAATGCGGCGGCCATTGCTACCCTCTTTTTCTGACCTCCTGACAGGATACCAACCTTTGTGTCAAAATCAACGATTCCAAGCCTAGTGAGAATGTTTTTTGCTTCGTATTCTTTGATCTCCTGCAAATCAGGAGAGATGCCCTTGAAAACCTGCTGCAGCACTGTGAGATTCTCTTCAAACATTGGGTTTTGTGGCAAATATCCTGTTTGCAGTCCTTTGGACCGAATAATTCTGCCTTCGTCGGGGTTTTCAATACCGGCAATGATCTTTAAAAGCGTCGACTTACCGGTGCCATTAATGCCAATAACGCCGATTTTTTCGTCTTCATTGATGCCCAGAGAGATCTGGTCCAACAATATTTTTTCACTATAGCTTTTTGAAATTTTTTCAGCGGATAAAAGGTTCACCTAACGATACATTTCCTTTCTTAATGCCTGGATTTCTTCATTATCTAGATATTCGTCGTATGTCATTTGTTTGTCAATCAAGCCCTTGGGTGTTATTTCCATAATTCTGTTGGCAATGGTCTGCACAAACTGGCGGTCATGGGATACGAATAGAATGGTTCCCTTAAAGTTAATCAAACCGTTGTTTAATGCGGTAATTGATTCAAGATCCAGATGGTTGGTCGGCTCATCCAGGAGCAGGGTGTTTGCGCCCGACAACATCATTTTTGCAAGCATGCAACGGACTCTTTCGCCTCCTGACAGGACTGCAGCTTTTTTCAATGCTTCCTCCCCGGAGAAGAGCATCCTGCCAAGCCAACCGCGCAAAAAGGTTTCAGCCTGATCCTTCGAAAACTGTCTGAGCCATTCAACAAGTGTCAAATCTACACCGTCAAAGAAGGATGAGTTATCCTTCGGGAAATATGCCTGTGAGGTAGTAATACCCCATTTGAAATCTCCGCTGTCCGGCTCAAGCTCCCCCATCAGTATTCTGAACAGAGTGGTCTTCTCAAGCCCATTTGGCCCCACAAAAGCGATCTTATCGCCCTTATTGACCATAAAAGACAGATTATCCAGTATATTAATCCCATCAACCGCTTTGGTCAAACCAATTACTGTTAGCAGGTCGTTACCTACTTCGCGATCCGGTTTGAAATCCACGAAGGGATATTTGCGGGAGGAGGGAACGATGTCCTCCAGTGTCAGCTTTTCAAGCTGCTTTTTGCGTGAGGTGGCCTGCTTCGATTTGGATGCATTGGCGCTGAAACGCTGGATGAATTCCTGCAGCTCCTTAATTTTAGCCTCTGTCTTACGGTTCATGTCTTTTGCCTGCTGTAGAGCCAACTGACTGGATTCATACCAAAAATCGTAATTCCCGGCATAGAGCCGGATCTTTCCAAAATCAATGTCCGCGATCTGCGTACAGACCTTGTTCATAAAATGTCTGTCATGAGAGACAACAATAACAGTATTGTCAAAGTTGTATAAAAAATTCTCAAGCCAGGTAATGGAAGCTACATCCAGATGGTTAGTGGGCTCGTCCATTAGGAGGATGTCCGGTGAGCCGAACAGCGCCTGAGCTAGAAGCACTCTTACCTTGACAGTACTGTCCAGATCTCCCATCCGCTTGTGATGCAGCTCTTCTCCGATATCAAGGCCATTGAGCAGAGTCGCTGCTTCGGATTCTGCCTCCCAACCATTAATCTCGGAGAATTCCGCCTCAAGCTCGGATATTTTTATTCCATCCTCTTCTGAAAAATCCGACTTGCTGTATAGCGATTCCTTTTCTTCCATGATATCACAAAGCCTTTTATGCCCCATTATGACAGTTTTTATCACGTCAACTTCATCAAATTCATAATGATTCTGTTTTAAAACAGCAAGTCTTTTACCTGGTTCAATAGTGATGTCTCCGGTGTTGGCTTCAATTTCACCTGAAAGGATCTTCAAAAAGGTTGACTTGCCTGAGCCGTTTGCACCTATAAGGCCGTAACAATTGCCTGGAGTAAATTTGATATTGACATCCTCAAATAATACCCGATCACCAAATCTTAAGGAAATACCGGTGGTGCTGATCATGTTATTTACATCCTTCACTTATTTTGATTTTTTGACATTCAAGAAGGGATTATATCATAGATCATTGAATTTGTCATAGAGGGCGAAGCGAACCACATGGCCTACGCATAAATAAATTGAGGATATTGGCATCCGATTTAAAATGACCTTGTCCGACGACAACTATGCCTGGATACCGGTATTTGGCAAGAATGTAAGTAAAAATGTGTAAAAAATGCGAAGGTGTTCAATTTTCTTTAGTAATTCAGTAAAAAATGAGTAAAAATTTCGATTGTGTTTAACGTTACTGTTTCATGCGTTTACAATGAAGCGAACCATCAAAGTAATTTTTGCATAATATGAACAGAAAACACATTATGTAAAGGTGGTTTTTTATGGCGAACGTATATGTATATAACAATAGAACCGGTAATATGGAATATTACGAACTGGCAGAGTCGGATGCAATGCCCTACAATATTGGAAGGTCACTGACTGTGAACGAATTCAGGGGAAGTTCGCGGGCGGGTACTCTCTGGACCACCAGACGGGCTATGGAGGCCTTCAACATTACCAGAACCGCATGGGGACGTCCCATTTATGTTGGTTATGCCTTCAAACGTATATGGGAGGGTGGACATGCTGCTATGTCGCAGCATTATGCTGGTGTGTCATTTGATGTGGGACAGAACCTCAGTAGCACAACAAGAGATCAGCTTCGCTTTACCGCAGAACAGACAGGCGTGTGGACGTATGTGGAGCCGGCATACCTTACTCCAACATGGGTTCATTTTGATGCCCGTGCCACACCTCCGGCCTGTGCAGCAGGAGGATATCCGCTTGTCAGACAGGGAAGTGTCGGCAATTATGTACTTACACTTCAGGATGCATTAAATGCGCTGGGGTACATCGGATCGGGGCTGGACGGTTATTTCGGTGGCGGTACGCGAAATGCTGTAATCAACTTCCAACGGGCACAGGGACTAGCCGCAGACGGCATCGTCGGATGCCTGACATGGGAGAGGCTAACAGAGCTTGCAGTGGGCATCGGACAGACTGCTACAGTATTGGATCCGTAGAAATGTTTATTGCTGCTTTGATTGCAGTAATTGCAATAGCTTGATAGTTTTTTAGGCTTGATATTATGCGCACTGCAGGATACAATAACTGGTATATCATACAACAAAGACGATGGAGACTAGATAGCAATATGACTAAAAAGGTACCTTTAGAGGAACTTCAAAGCAGGCTGCAGCGTTTCAGAGCTGCTATGGATCAAAGGGAGCCGGAATGGAAGCTGGCTCTGGTGATTAGCAAGATTAACCAATACTATTTTACCGGCACGATGCAGGATGGCCTGCTTTTCATTCCTAGGGATGCAGAAGCGATATACTATGTACGGCGAAGCTTTGATCGAGCTGTCAATGAGTCGCTTTTCCCCGTAATAAAGCCGATGGAGACATATCGGGATGCCGCCGGTGACGCCGCAGAAATTATCGGTATGACGGATACAGTCTATATTGAAACGGAAATTGTACCGCTGGCTATGTGCGAGCGGCTGAAGAGATATTTTGGCATTTCATCATTTAAACCTATGGATGCGTCCATATCAGCAGTTAGATCTATAAAAAGCGCGTACGAACTTGATTTAATGATGAAAGCAGGTGAAATACATAGAAAGGTGCTTGAGGAACGGGTTCCGCTGCTATTGAAGGCAGGTATGACAGAGAGTGAGCTTACCACAGCGATTTTTGCCGTGCTTGTAGAGGAAGGCCATCAGGGGATTGCGAGATTCAGTATGTTTGATACGGAAATAATACTGGGACATATCGCGTTCGGGGAAAGTTCGCTGTATCCTACCTATTTCAATGGGCCGGGCGGCAATTATGGACTTGGTCCCGCCGTGCAGCTCATGGGAAACCGTGAGCGCAGACTAACCGACGGAGATCTGATCTTTATTGATACAGGGTGCGGCTTCGAGGGTTACCAGTCGGATAAAACCATGACCTATATATTCGGAAAGCCGTTGCCGGAATATGCTATGGACCGTCACAAAAAGTGTCTGGAAATCCAGAGCAGAATAGCAGAAATGCTTAAGCCGGGGGAAATTCCATCCAACATATATAACACTATTATGAAGAGTGTTGATGAAGATTCTCTTCCGAGTTTTATGGGCTATGGAAGTAGAAGGGTGAAGTTCCTTGGACATGGAATCGGCCTTCAGGTGGACGAATTTCCGGTGCTGGCAAAGGGGTTTGACGAGCCGCTGCAGGAGAACATGGCATTCGCGGTTGAGCCAAAAGCCGGAGTAGAGGGCATTGGGATGGTCGGTATTGAAAACACCTTCATCGTAACGCCTCAAGGTGGAAAATGCATTACCGGAGTCCATCCCGGGCTGATGCGGGTGGGGTGAAGCGTTTTGACACCGAACTTTTCTGATTATTTGCACACATGCATAATTCTGCTAAATCGCTTAAGACTATATATTGGTGGTTTGTAACATCAATATTAGTTTTTGATGCTGCGGACAATTAATCAGAATAAAAAAGGAGAATGATAATGCCGAATAAGCGAAAGGATTATAATCTCAGTGTCACGGTCGAGAAACACGATACAGCGGCCTGGGCAAATATCGAGAAAAAAAAGTCTCATTCAAAGGTAACGATACCCTCTGAATTTCAGATCACAAACGCAAAAATTCATGTGGATGAAAACGAAAAGTGAGAAAAAGTGAGATTGCGGAAAAGCAAAAGAGGCGTTGTCCCACAAGGGATGGCGCCTCTCAGTTCAGTGTATGGATGGTTTACTCAGACCTTCTCCTCCGCTTTCATGGATCTTCTTCATCAAACAGCGTCATCTGAAGTTCCTTTTGTTCGAACTTATTTAAATATGCAAAAACATCGTCAGGTTTGTAGAGAATCCCATGTTTGCGGCACTCGTCCCTAAAAATCTCACAGAGCCTGGTGTTGTTCGGGCTATTACACTCATAGGCGTTACCGAACGTGTGGATGTATTTCTGCTTCATGCCTGGGAAGTGTTCGTCCAATTTGGTGTAAAAGTATTCCCGGTTGCCCTCGCGCAGGGTTAAGCCAAATCCGAAGCAAATGATGCCGCGTACCTTTGTACGGATGCAGCAATCCAAAATCCCGAGTAGGTTTTCCTCCGTATCGTTAATGAACGGCAATATTGGAGAAAGCCACACCACGATAGGAATGCCTGCGTCGCGGAACGCTTCAAGTGCGGAGAACCGCTGAGCGGTCGTGGATACATTTGGCTCAATGATACGGCACAAAGATTCATCATAGGTTGTAAGTGTCATCTGCACCACACATTTCGTTTTGGCGTTTATTGACTTCAACAAATCCAAATCCCGGAGTATCCGGGCAGACTTTGTTTGGATCGCCAGCCCAAAACAGTGTCTTTCAACCAATTCAAGGCATTGACGTGTCAGACGCAGTTCATCCTCCAACGGTATATATGGGTCACACATTGCCCCTGTGCTAATCATGCTGGGCCGACGCTTTTTTAAAAGCTGCGATTCCAAAATCATAGCGGCGTTTTGTTTTACCTCAATATCCTCAAAATCGTGTTTCATTTGATAACAGGTTGAACGCGCGTCGCAATAAATGCACCCATGAGTACACCCGCGGTACAGGTTCATGCCGTTTCTTGGCGATAATATGGTCTTGTATTGTGCGTAATGCAATTGCTCTCACCACCAGTTTGAGATAATTTTATCACAATAACATGACAACTGTATGTCATATTAAGCGTGAAATGCTCAACCTCTTTTATTGAGAAGATTGGGTTACTATTTGCAAATGAAGTTACTAAAAAACTAACATATGATAGCATAAGTATTGATAAAACTAATAATACATAGTATAATTACACCCGTGGGAGGGTTCAAATTGAATTTAAAATTAAATCCTGGCATTCAAAAACGTAAAAAAGGTATTGAGACTGCAAACAGAATATTGGAGATATCGGCAGAATTATTTGCACGTAAAAGTTATGATGCCGTATCGGTCCGTGAAATATCGGAGGCTGCAGGTATCAAAGAAAGCTCCCTGTATAACCACTTTAGCAGTAAGGCTAATATACTTGAGGTTCTTTTTGATAATTTTGCCAGAACGGCTCCCGAGTCAAGACCGACGGAGCCCGAACTGGATCAGATGCTGGCTATCATGCGGCCTGAGGAGATATTCAAGAATATAGTTTTTCATGTGGGGAGCCATATGAGCGAAACCTTGGCGAATACCGCAAGGATCATTCATTATGAAAAATTCAGAAATCCTGCAGCGGCACAGATGTATTATAAATATATGGTGAAAGAGCCCTCCGAATATTATGAACGATTGATCAATAAAATGGAGCAATGGGGTATGACAGGTTCCGTTGACGTACACACCATTTCCGAACAATACAATTATGTTTCGCTCGCCTTGACAGAGGAATATTTTATGGCGAAAAACGGATTAGCGGATATGGAAACAGTTGTAAAGCGTATGGTGAAAACTCTGGAATTTTTCTGCGGTCTATTAAAAACAGGATGCTGATAATAGGGGCAGGTGAACAGATGGCTAAGCAATTTTTTTCACTGATTGAAAAATATCCGCCTTCTGAGCCGTGCAGCTGTGATATCTGTCGAGGATATTGCAAACGGCCTGGTTGGTGGACTGTGGAAGAAGCCTCGAAAGCAATGGCAGCGGGATATGGAAGACGTATGATGCTTGAAGTATCTCCAGAGCTTACCTTTGGC
This sequence comes from Bacillota bacterium, assembly GCA_023411645.1. Lineage (GTDB taxonomy): Bacteria > Bacillota > Clostridia > Acetivibrionales > DTU013 > JAEYRF01. The sequence goes on from JAEYON010000068.1 coordinate 32,630, forward strand.
GTATTGTCCCCGGCGTTCAAAGGCTGTGAACGGTATTTTGCATTACAGGAGTATTCCGGATCGGGATGTAATTTCTTAAGGGATGGACTGTGCGAGCTTCATGGGACAGGTTATGAACCTCTGGAATGCCGGTTCTGTCATCATCTGCGTAAAGGCTTGGGACAGAAATGCCATGCCGACCTTGAAAAGGATTGGCAGACCGCCGCAGGACAGACATTGGTGCAAAAATGGCTGATGATGCTGTATAATATGTAGTAATTTAAGACTTTTTTGGAGGATAGCATGGACGCAATACAAGCCACTTATCGCGGTCGGTTATCAGGACGAAGAAAAGACAACTCCAAACAAGCCGTTAAAAGAAGCTATAAGGTGGAATACGTTTTAACGACCACTTTATTTGCAGACCCAAGGCTTACGACTAGATCTTATTTTTCTTTCGATACTCCACCGGAGAACACCCTGAGATTTTTTTAAACATTTTTGAAAAATAAGAAAAATGAGAATAACCTACCGCTGACATTACAGCGCTGACTGAGAGATCTGTTGTAACAAGTAACTCTTTTGCTTTCTTAAAGCGTTCCTGAATCATATAATCTGATATAGAAAGACCCGTCTTCTTCTTAAATATACGCGAAAGGTAATCTGAACTGAGAAAAGTATAATGCGCAATGGTTTCGCGGGACAGATCCTCTTCATCCAGGTGAAGTGTTATATACTCCTTCACCTTTTCATCGATATCACTGAATCTTTCAATAGCATGAATTCTTTCCATAACTTTTCGAATCGTATGTTTTACCCATATACCCATCTCTTCAAGGGAGTTGATAGCCTTTTCATCCAATTTAAATGTATAAGCATCACCAAAAAGCTCCCCTGCTGAAATATTATTCTGATTCATAAGTAGATATATCATCTGCAGAAAGTCCTGCCGAAACTGTTTCAGCATATTTACTTTGATATTGCCGGTTCGGTAAAGCACCTTAAAATAAACGAATATTTCTTCGATTACTTCTTTCTCCTTGCCTTTCTTTAGTAATGTTGTCCAAAGATTGATATTTGGTTTGCTTACCTCGAACTTCTTTTCTGCATCTTGGATATCCAGGATTTGATTCAGAATAACATTCTCATTTTTAATTGTTTTTAGAACTGCTATCACATTGGAAAAATCGGAAACGCTAACCATCTCACCTATAAAACAAGATGAGTCACAGTGAATCTCGTTGCAAGTATGGATCAGGGTTTCACAACTCTGTCTTATAAATTCTATCTTTTCCTGGTTCTCAAAAGAAAGGATGATAATATAATCTACATTGTTGAGTTTGATAATCTGCGTGGAATATTCCTCTTTTGAGAAGATTTGATTAACCGATTGTTTGATTACATGCTCTATGATTTTTTGCTCTCTTGCGCTCAATTCTTTTTTATACCGCTGGATTGTCAGTAATATCGGGAAGAATTTCATTGACATCGTAACTGGAATATTCATGCTTTCAATCATTGTTTTAATGGCGTCCCCTGTTGAAAGCTCCATATTATTGATCAGATTGAACCAAAAACTTTCCATTACCAACGGAGTTATTTTTTTCCACATTTGCTGATAATCATTTATCTGAAGTGTTTTAGTTTTCTTTTTCAGTATGATATCCGCTTTTTTTAATACAGAATTCAGTTCATCCAAATTTACCGGTTTGAGCAAATAATCTAGACATCCCAACTGCAACGCCTGTTTTGCATATTTAAAATCTGCATGACAAGTCAACATAACAGTAACCGTATCCTGTATTCTTTCTTGTCCCCATTCCATTAATTCAATTCCGGATCCCTGAGGCATTTCGATATCGCAAAGTAAAATATTAACTTGTTTACATAACAGAATTTCTTTTGCCTGATTGATATTATTTGCAGTATAAATCTTATCTATAGAAATAATAGTGCGGTCAATACCTGACTCAACCTTCTGAATATCATGATCATCATCATCAACAATTAAAACTGTATACACCTTTTTCCTCCCTTCATTTATGAGAATTACGTAATGTCTCAACATCAGGAGAAATTGGCAGATAAATCTCAATTCTTGCTCCATTGCTATTAGAAAAATCGATATTCGATTTTCCCTTATAAAGCAGAGCCAATCTTCGCTGGATATTCATGATTCCCATGTGCTCACTTTTTATTTGAGTGCTCATATTTTTTGAGTTTTGAAACATTTGGAGACATTTCTCAGAAAAGCCGGTTCCATTGTCCTCTATTATAATCTTGATACAATCTTCGTGTTCATATACGGTAAAATCAATTTTTACTGAGATAGAAACCGATCCATCTTCTAATCCTGAGTACTTGATTGCGTTCTCTATAAACGTCTGAATAATCAATGAAGGAACCGGTGTATCATCAAGAAAATTCGGTAACATAAAAGAATATGTCAGTTTATCCTTCATTCGCATTTTCTGAATTCGCAGATAATCCTCACAGTGGCTGATCTCATCCTTTAGTAATACAAAGTTGAAATGGTTAGTATAAATAAATCGGTAATACCGAATCAGGCAAAGAGTCATCTCTTCAATAAGCTTATAGTCTTTATTCCCGGAAAGATTATACAAGATATTTAAAGAGTTGATTAGGAAATGGGGGCTTTGTTGCATTTGCAGACGATAAAGCTCTTCTTTAAGCGCAATATTTTTTTCATGTTGCACACTGATCTTTAAATCCTGGATTTGCTTAAGCATATTATTGAAGGTCTCTTTTACTATTTCAAACTCGTCTGATGTCGTTTTCGTTTGAATTCTCACATTTAGATCTCCGTTTTTAACTTTTTTCATGGAAGCCACTAATCCGTTCAATGGCAATAAAATATCTTTCCTGATAAAAATGAGATAAGCCGGAATGATGATAAAGCAAAGAACAAACAAAATAATAAAAGAAACGCGAAGAATGTGGGGAAGATAATTCAGTGTATTCTTTTCTGGAATTAAGACATTAAGCCTGAAATCCCCTTTATATGATCCACGAGAAACATACTGATAATTTGTTTTTTTTCCATTCAACGTTAATCTTTTTATACCGTTATTTCCATGAATTGACTCCAAATCCAGGTTGTTGAGTGGTGTTAATACAGAACCGTTTTTGTCTGTGAAGAAAGTATAAATATTATTTCCGAGGTTAACTAATGTCATAGGAGTTTTCAGCCTCTCCATTTGTATACATGCCCCAAAATACATATTATTAAAATGTATGACACGCATCAAATAATGAGAATCTTCAATGTTATATACCTTCCAGTCATTGAAATCTATCATATTTGTTCCTGTCTTATTCTGAATGTACATACTGATCTGCTCTCGCTCATTGTAACCCAGGGTATTGTTATTAACAGCTAAGAAAGTATCTGCCCCCGGGAGATATGCAAAAAAACAGTCTACGGTTTTATACACCAGAATATCATTTGAAAGTTTGTTCTTCAAAGAAATTCTAGCCAGATTGGAGGACATACTGGAATTATTATCTTTGATGGCTTGAAGGCTATCTTCATAATAAATTGTCAGACTCAAATATTGTTCGATATCACTCAATGCAGTATCTACCTGATTTAAATAAAGCGCGACCATATTTTCGTATGATTTTGACACTTGTGTACGGACAAGAAATACTGCGTAAATATTAGTGAATACTAATAAAATGACAATTGGAATGGTGAAGCATAAAAAACTGCGAGTAAGCTTGAAACGAATCGAATTCATTAATATTCCCTCTTTATTTTCAATTGGAAAGAAACATTAAATACATTAATTTCATTTTATTTTATAACTATTCTTATGTCAAACGGATTCTCTTCCTTTTCCGGAAATGACATAATAGTAACAATTTTGAGCCAGAAAAGTGCTAGAAAACATTTTGGATGCGGCATATAATTACATTGTCTTTTGTTAATAAACTCTGATTATCAGAAAATAGAAACTGAATAAGAAGGTGTGTTATGAAATCAGTTGCCGAAAAATATCCGATTATAGTAGATAAGGTTTTGACCAATCCTCACGAAGGATTGATTATAAGTAACGGTGATTTTGCAGCAAACGTTACTTTTTCATCTCATGAAATTATTCTCAACTTGGGAAAGAATGATATTTGGGATTCCAGAATAGACAACAATGCCAAAAACCAAACATTGTCACAGGATGATTTGATCCGGTGTGAAAAGGAATATGGTTTTGAATGGCCTGAAAACTGCGATAATGTCTTAACGCGGTTTGCAAACTGGGAGGGAAAGCCGGAAGGTGTCGATGTGGTTTTTGGTTCCCTTGCTGAAGAAAAGGAACGCTGCGGTAAGCTAGTTTTATGGTTCGGCGGATTTGGTCTTAGAAGAGCCGGACGCATTCGCATCCGTCATTGTGGGTTTAGCAATACTAAAATTCATGCAAAGCTGAATATAACAAATGGTTTATTGGAATCTACCGTAGATCTTGGGAGAAGCAAGGTTAATTTCAGCGCTTTTGTCCATAAAGAATTGAATACGCTTGCCATGAAATTATCAGTAAAAGGAGACACTACTGCAATACAGATATTTGTAGAAAAGGAACCGGACTATGCGGATCCGACCATGCCTTTACCTACAGTATCTTTACTTACGGATCATAGTGGTACTATATCACAACTGATTCCAGGTAAATATGATACCCCGGATTTTAATTGGTGTATTGCATCCTCTTTCCCAGAAACAACTGAAACAGGCTCCGATAGCAAAATTCCTGTTCTTGATATGGCCTATGCACTTGCACAGTCTCTAAGACTGAATGACGGAAATGAAATCACATTGTTTACAGGCATTTCAACAGACCGTGAGAATTATCCGGATACACGGGAGCGCGCTGTTCGCATGATGGGTGAGAATACGATAGAGCGTTTTAATCAGTTGCTTGCTGACAGTGAGCGGCTTTGGGGAAAGTATTGGGAATGCTCTAGCATTGAAATGGAAGATAAAGAACTTGAGTCTGTTTGGTACAGAAACCTTTATGGCTTTGCCTGCCACTTAAAGCCCGGAGCTCAGGCGCCTTCCCTGTGTGCAAATGTTCCCATCGATGACAATGCAGACTTTCATTCCCGCTACACCTGGAACCATAACGTACAGAAATGGTTTGCAGCAGCGCTGCCGGTCAACCATTTGGAATGGTATGAAGTATTCGCGGATTTGATCCGTCAGCACATGCCGACATTTGAATATTTATCTGAAATGATATTTGGACTGAAGGGTGGCGTATACTGTGATCTCAGCAGTATTCCCTATGCTCCTGCGCATCGTGCGATTGTCAACAATAAATGGGGACGGGCTTTAAGCCATACCGGTTGGCTTTCTTTGATGCTGTGGCAGCACTGGGAATATACTCATGATGTTAAATGGCTGAAAGAGAACGCCTACAACTATATTAAGAAAGCTGCGATATTCTACAGCGAATATTTGAAAAAATACCAGAATGAAGATGGCGATATTTATCCATCCATGCGTCTGGAAGAACCGGGATGGTGTAAGGGCTTTGTAGGAAACCGCAATCATGTAACCGATATAGTTATGTTTAAGAAAGCCTTTAAATGTGCTATCAGTGCATCTGAAACTCTTGGTGTGGATGCAGAAGCACGTGAGGATTGGATACAAGCGCTTAAAAAAGTGCCGGATCTTGATTACGGATGGACAGATGACCATCAGGGTTGGTATGCCTTCTGTAAAGACTGGGATAAATTCGATTCAGTTATTCAGGGAAAACGGCTCTCTGAATTTGCTGATATGGACTGGCGTCTGGAATATGCCCGCACTAACCGTTGGGGATGCGGCGGATGGTTAGTATACCCGGGTGAATATCTGGACGGAGATGAAGAGGGCGGACTTGCTGAAGTAGTACGGGATATGCTGAGCAGAACAAGTATATTACGGCCAAAGGGTACTTCAACTCCCGCGCCGCTGCATTCGATTTCAGCTATGATGCCTTTTATACGCCTGGGAATCAAAGATAAATTTGAGGAGATCCGCACCGCTTTGCTCAATCATCGTTTTGACAATGGTTTGTACTCTGCAGTTTCTTTTGCTGAGGGGCAGCTGCCTGTTTGGGTAAGCAACAACTGGAGGATGGTTGAGAATCAGTTCCAGGGTATTATGTGTATAACAGAAATGATGATGCAATCTCAAGGCAATAAAATCTATTTATTCCCGTATTGGCCGGAAAATAGCGCTGCAAAATTCGAACGGTTGAGAGCCCGCGGCGGTTTCTTTGTATCTGCCGAGAAGGGTAGAGATAGCCTTACAGCAATGAAGGTCGAGAGCACAGTAGGCGGGAAATGCCGTATAAAATGGTTGGAGAAGAAGACTCCGGTCATTGAAGAGAACGGTACCAAGGTTCCCTTCGATCTGCAGGAACAGGAGCTAGTATTTAACACCGAAGCCGGAAAAACTTATAACTTAAAATTCTAGATTTGAAGGACGGTTAAAGATGAAAATTATAGATGCAGATGTACATCTTGCTCCTTTAAGAGAACAAGGACTAGATGCCAGTATTGAAACCACTATTATGAAAATGGACCGGTCAAAAGTGGATCAAGCATTAGTGTGGCTAATCCCGCCTTATTTAAGGTGCATTGATGATTCTAATGCTTACATCTACAAAGCTACGAAAAAATTCCCCGATCGCTTTCTTGGATTTGGCTGGGCTGATCCGAATCTGGGAGTTGATAAAGCGATCGAATCAGTGAAGAAGTGTGTATATGAATATGGATTTCATGGGGTAAAGCTAAATGGCGCTCAAAACAATTTCTATATTGATAACCCTGAATATTCTCCGGTGATTGAGGAGATCGCGAAAACTAAAAAGGCTCTTGCCTTTCATGTAGGAGCAGATGCATTTGAATTTACGCATCCATTTCGTGTGAAAAAGATTGCTAAAGAATATCCTGAAATGAAAATTCTGGTCGCTCATATGGGCGGTGTCGGTCATGCAGATTTAACGGATGCGATGATCGAGGTCGCTCAGGAATGCCCAAATATAATGCTTATTGGAAGCATGGTTAGAACGAAAGCGATATGGAAAGCGATTGAGCAATTGGGTGCCGATCGAATCTGCTTTGGAAGCGATACTCCTTTTGATATAATGCATGCTTGCGTTGGTAAATATAAAGCACTTCTGGAAGATTTGCCGATGGATGACCAGGTAAAAATCATGGGCGGAAATCTTATAAAGGCATTATGTCTTTGAAGTAATTTAATAACGGGAGGTGAATATAAAAAGCTGTTCTCAATGATTGATAATTTAAAGAACAAGAAGGAGAGAGAAAAATGACAAGAAAACTCAGTTTCAAACGTGGATTTATCCGTATTTTGGCATTGGCAATAGCAATGTTAATGCTGATGGTTACCGGATGCAGCAACAAAGCAACGCCCAGCAGTTCCGACACATCTCAAACAGCTTCTGCTGGTTCTGAAACCAAGACGGCAGATGTGCAACAGAAAGAGCCCGATGAAATTGTTATGGCTTTGTGTGCAGATAACTCCCCGCATACTGCAGATGCTCCGCTTATTGAAGATGCAATTAATGAAATTACCCTTAATAAGATTAATACGAAAGTATCGCTGCAACTCTATCCTTACTCAAGCTATGATCAGCAAATAACATTGATGTTGTCAGGTAATGAACCATTGGATTTGATCTATGTGAATGGTAACAATTATTCTTCTTATGTAGGTCGTAATCAGCTTATACAGCTTGATGATCTGATCGATTCTTACGGATCAGGTATCCGCGAGGCCCTTGGAAGTTATCTGGACGCTACTGCTATAAATGGGAAACTTTACATTGTTCCTACTATCCGAGATCTTGCAAAATGTTATGCCATTAACATGCGCAAAGATCTTGTTGACAAGTATAATATTGATACAAGTGCTCTTAAAACAATATATGACCTGACTCCAGTTCTGAAAACAGTCAAGGAAGGTGAAGGAAAAGACTTCTATCCTCTTGTAACAGCCGCATCAGGTAAATCTATTTTAAATTTCTATGTTAATTATGATCCTCTTGGAGATCCGATCGGTGTATTGCTGAATAACGGATTGGATAATACGAAAGTAGTTCTTTACGAAGAAACCGAAGAGTATCGTGATTACGTTAAATTGGTATATGATTGGTATCAAGCCGGATATACCATGAGAGATATTACAACTACACAGGAAGGATACGCTTCGTTACTGAAGGCTGGAAAGGGATTCGCCTATCTGAATGGAGCCAAGGCTGGGTATGCTGAGCAAGCTACCAGAAATGTCGGTTCCGAAATCATTACAATACCGTTGACAGACTACATAGCAACAACCGCAAGTGTTACGCAGGTTAACTGGGGTGTATCTGTAACAAGTAAAGCACCTGAAGCTGCCGTAAAATATCTTAATTTAATGTTCTCTGACAAAGATCTTGTAACCACGCTTTGTTGGGGTGTCGAAGGCAAACACTATGTAATAGATGATCAAGGTTTTGCTTACTATCCGGAAGGAGTAGACGGAAACTCCAGCGGATGGACCCTTAACATGGGTTATGCAATGGGTAACCAGTTCATTGCTCCTCTGTGGAAAGGTGAGCAGCCTAATCTGTGGGATACTATGAAGAATGATAATGAAACTGCCGGTCGTTCCAAGGCGCTTGGATTTACATTCGACAGTTCAAATGTAAAGACCGAATTGGCTGCTGTTAATTCTGTGCGTTCACAGTATAAGCTCCTCATCGAATGCGGATTAAGTGATCCGGAAAGCGGTATAATTGAAGAATATATTTCAAAAATGAGAGAAGCCGGACTTGATAATATTCTAGCCGAAAAGCAGGCTCAGCTGGATACTTGGTTAGCTAGCAAAAATTAGTATTCGTTTCTGATTTAGATTTATCTATGAGAACAGTTGATCTGCTGTTTGAGTCATAACAAATATGCAGATCAACTGTTATATCCAAAGGAGCTATCAATATGCCGATTTATTATTTCAAAACCCGAAAATTTTCAAAAACATTGACGCAAAAGTTTCCAATATATCTTATGATGGTTCCTGGATTCTTATATTTACTCTTTAATAATTATATTCCGATTATCGGTTTAGCCATTGCTTTTAAGGATATAGATTTTCGAAAGGGTATAATTAAAAGCGATTGGATTGGACTAAAGAATTTTGAGTACCTGTTCAAAACCAAAGATGCACTTATAATTACAAGAAACACTTTATTATACAACGCTGCATTTATTCTGCTTGGAATTGTATTTGGTGTTCTTATTGCTCTTTTACTAAATGAAATTACCGGTAAGCGCCTTTTGAAGTTATTTCAGACAAGTATTCTTTTGCCTCAACTGGTATCATGGATTATTGTAAGCTATTTTGTATATGCGTTATTAAGTATTGATAAGGGTATGGTTAATAATAGTATCTTACCGATTCTGGGAATTAAAGAAATTTCATGGTACACGGAATCTAAATATTGGCCTTATATTATTACAATTATGCAAATTTGGAAAACTGTAGGTTTTAATAGTATTATTTACCTTGCAACTATAATTGGGATCAGCAGTGATTATTTTGAAGCGGCTACATTGGATGGTGCTTCTCGTAGTCAGCAAATTAGACATATTACGCTGCCATTATTGACTCCCACCATTATTACCCTGTTCCTGTTACACGTCGGGAAAATTTTCTATGCGGATTTTGGCTTGTTTTTCCAGGTGCCGATGAACTCCGGAGCGTTGTTTAACACAACAAATGTAATTGATACTTATGTGTACAGAGCATTGATACAGTTGGGAGATATCGGTATGTCTGCAGCTGCGGGATTTTATCAATCAATTGTTGGTTTTATACTGATTTTAATTTCGAATTTAGTTGTTAGAAAATTCAATAAAGAGAATGCCCTGTTCTGAGATAGAAAGGAAACCTTCGCCATGAAATCAAAATCAAAAATAAAGAAAAGAAATAGTTTTATTGCAGGCATAATTCTTGCCATTGCATCTATAAGCTGCATTATTCCTTTTATTATGCTTATAGTTGGTTCTTTTACCGATAATAATGTGATTATTAACGAAGGCTACAGTTTTTTCCCGAAAAAATGGAGTATAGATGCATATGAATATTTAGGTAGGGATTTTAGCTCAATGGTAAATGCATACATAGTTACTATTTTTACAACCGCATTTGGAACCTTTTTGGGATTGTTAGTTTCATCTATGCTTGCTTACGGCCTATCACACAACAATTTGAAAGGCAGCAGCCTGCTGAATTTTTTGGTTCTTTTTACCCTTTTATTCAATGGCGGTCTGGTTCCTACTTATTTGATGTATACACAGCTGTTTCATATAAAAAATACGATTTGGGCACAGGTTTTTCCAACATTATTGGTGAATGGCTTCTTTGTAATGCTGTTGCGATCCTATTTTAGAACTAATATTCCAAAGGAGCTTTATGAGGCGGCCCGAATGGATGGAGCCAGTGAGGTACGTGTATTTTTCAGGATTTGTTTGCCGCTTTCCCTTCCCATATTAGCTACCGTTGGCTTAATGCAGGGGTTATCTTACTGGAACTCATGGGTAAACGGGTTATATTATTTAACAGATACTAAATATTATAACATTCAAAACATTCTAAATCGTCTTTTGATGGATATCCGTTATTTGCAGTCTGGCTTTTTTGGAGATATGGCAAGTGAGCTGCTTGCAAAAATGCCGACAGATTCTGTTATTATGGCTATTGCAGTAATTGGCGTAGTACCGATCTTGTTTATTTATCCTTTCTTCCAGAAATACTACATCAAGGGTATTACTTTGGGCGGAGTTAAAGGCTAATGTCAGAATTCTTGGAATGAGCTGCCAATGAATTAAGGGGGTACTGAAATGAAAAAACAGAATTTTGAAATTAAGAATGAAATGATCCGAAATAAGTTTATTGAGCTGAAAAAAAACAACCCTGAGAGGCTTAAGAACAGACTTAAACTGTCATGGAGCAACTGGGGGTTTGGAATTGAATCCCTGGCGGAATCTGCTGCACGTCTGCAGCGAGCAGGAATAAAGTACATTGAGCTCCATGGTAACCACTATGGGCGAGACCTTGGATATAAACACAGTGAAACATTGAAAGTGCTTTCTGACTTTGGTATAAAAGTGAGCGGAATCTGTGGAATGTTTTCTGCCGACAATGATCTTTCCAGTAATCGTCCTGTGCAAAGACAAGCCGCAGTGGACTACATAAAAATGGAACTAGAATTTGCTGCAAAGGTAGGCGCTGCCTATATGCTGGTTGTGCCGGGAGCGGTTGGAAGACCTAGAGCATATGATAACGCTGAGCTTGAACGAAGTGTGGAGACACTGGGTCTTGTATCCGACCTCTTTATAAAATATAACGTCAAGGCTGCAATTGAGCCAATAAGAGCTGCAGAAGTCAGCTTTATCCATACTGTAGCTGATGCAAAGAAATACATAGCAGCAGTTAATCATCCTGGGGTTCGTCATATAAACGGCGATGTTTTCCACATGCAGACCAGTGAATCCCATATCGGAGAAGCAATACTTGATGCTGGAGAATTGCTTGTGAACCTACATTTGGCTGATAGTAACAGGTGCGCTTTAGGAGAAGGTTCTCTTGACCTTGATACTATTATAATGACGTTATACCTCATAAACTACAATAACTCGGACAGTTTTTTAACTCCGGAACCCCTTGGACCGGGGGGAGATCCTTATCCAGCGATGAACGGAAAGCCTGACAAGTATCTACTTGATAAGCTCGTATTTCAGACGACAGATTACTTCAGAGAAAGGGAAGAAGCACTCTTGAGCTAAAACAAAATGCAATAAGCATGGATTTTCTGCCAAGATCAAAGAGAGAACATACCCCGTCTCTCTGCCTCTGTCCCCCTCTGTTCCTACTTCTGCTCTGCCATGCGCTTGTACGTTTCATAGCGGTTGTGCGCGTGCTTCTCAGCCTCGGTGAACAGCTCGCCTGCCAGTTCCGGGAATGTGTTCATGAGCTGTGTATATCGGACCTCACCCTTCAGGAAGTCCTGGAACGGTTCGGTTGGTTCTTTGGATTCCAGCACGAACGGGTTTTTACCTGCGGTTCGCAGCTCGGGGTTGAAACGGTACAGGTGCCAGTAACCTGCATCCACTGCCCTTTTTTCCTCTGCAATACTGGTACCCATACCGGATTTGATGCCGTGAGAGATACAGGGCGCATACGCGATGATCAGTGAAGGACCCTTGTAGTTTTCCGCTTCAGCCAGTGCTTTTATGGTCTGGTTCATGTTCGCACCCATGGCGATCTGTGCTACGTAAACGTATCCATAGCTCATAGCCATCATGCCAAGGTCCTTCTTCCGGATTTTCTTGCCGGATGCGGCAAATTTGGCTACGGCCGCTGTAGGCGTTGCCTTGGAGGACTGGCCGCCGGTATTGGAATAGATCTCGGTATCCAGCACCAGCAGGTTCACGTCGTCTCCCGACGCCAGCACATGGTCGACACCGCCGTAACCGATATCATAGGCCCAGCCGTCGCCTCCCACGATCCAGAAGGATTTCTTCACCAGAAAGTCTTTCTTTTCAAAAATTTCTTCAAGCAATGGATTACCATTGCGGCTGATACTGCCCAATGCCTCTGCGACTTTTGCGGACGCAACCTTGGACGCTTCGCCGTCGTCTTTTGTATCCAGCCATTGCCTGAAAGCCTGGGCAACCGGTTCCGGCACGCCCTGCGTCAACGCCTGCTGCATCAGATCGGCCAGCTTTGACCTGATCTGGCGTACACCCAGGTACATGCCGTAGCCGTATTCCGCATTGTCTTCGAACAGCGAGTTCGCCCATGCGGGCCCCTTGCCGTCCGAATTGACGGTATAGGCAATCGAGGGAGAACTGGCACTCCAGATGGAGGAGCATCCCGTAGCATTGGCGATCATCATGCGTTCGCCGAACAACTGGGTGATCAGCCGCACATAGGGGGTCTCGCCGCAGCCGGGACATGCGCCGTTATATTCCAGAAGCGGTTGTGAAAATTGACTGCCCTTGAGTGTGTTTTTCTCCATAAGATTATCCTTAGTGGACAGTGTCAGCGCAAACTCCCAATTCCCAAGCTGCTCCTCCGCTTCCTGTTCCGCTGGTTTCATTACCAATGCTTTTTCCTTTGTTGGGCATACATCCGCGCAGTTGCCGCAGCCGGTGCAATCCAGCGGGTTCACCTGTACGCGGAAGCGGAGATGTTCAAAACCTTTACCGAGCGCCTTGAGAGTGGTATATCCTGACGGCGCTCTGCCGGCTTCGCTGTCATTCAGAAGGAATAGCCGTATGGTGGCATGAGGACAGACATAGGAGCACCTTCCGCATTGAATGCAGTTCTCGGGCTGCCATTGAGGAAGCATAACGGCTATTCCGCGTTTTTCATATGCGGTAGTACCCAGAGGATGAGTTCCGTCCTCTATGCCTGAAAAGGCGCTGACAGGCAGCTCGTCGCCTTCCATGCGTGCCATCGGCCGCTGTATCCTTCGGATGAAATCGGGCACGTTCTCAGGCTCCTTTTCTTCATCCGCGGCAGCAGACCAGGCAGGAGGCACTTCCACCTTGTGCAGTGCATCCAGTGACCGATCCACAGCCTGATTATTCATATCAACAATTTTTCGGCCTTTTTTGCCATAGGCCTTTTCAATGGAGGCCTTCAGGTAGTTTATGGCGTCGTTGACAGGAATGACATTGGACAGCTTGAAGAATGCGGTTTGCATTATCATGTTGATTCTGTTTCCCAATCCTACATCACCGGCTATTTTAATCGCATCGATGGTGTAAAAGTCGATTGCGTTTTGTGCGATATACCTTTTAACCTCGTTCGGAAGGTTGAGCTCCAATCCTTCCTTGTCCCAGGGACAGTTCAGTACAAATACACCCTTTGCTTTCAGCCCCTTCAAAATGTCATAGTTGTACAGGAAGGATTTATTGTGGCAGGCGATATAATTGGCGTCGTAAACCAGATAAGGGCTTCGGATGGGCTTTTGGCCGAACCTCAGGTGCGACACCGTGGTGCCGCCGGACTTCTTGCTGTCATAGGAAAAATATGCCTGAACATAAAGATCTGTATTATCGCCAATGATTTTTATTGCGGATTTATTGGCACCGACCGTACCGTCGGACCCAAGTCCCCAGAATTTGCAGCTGATTGTTCCCTGAGGTGTTGTCTCAATGGGTTCGCTTTCAGGCAATGATGTGTTTGTCAGGTCATCTGTGATGCCTATGGTGAATCCGTCCTTTGGACTTTCGCCGCGCAGGTTGTCAAATACCGATACGATCTGCGAAGGTCGGACATCCTTTGAGCCTAGACCATACCGCCCGCCGACGATCGAAGGCCTCCGCCTGCTTGAGTACGGCCCGGACGCATTCTGCCCTCCCGTATTGTACATGGCTTTGCATACGTCCAGATAAAGCGGCTCTCCGGGTGAACCGGGTTCCTTCGTACGATCAAGCACAGCTATCTTTTGAGTGGTTTGCGGAATGATATCCATTAAATGTTTTTCGGAAAAAGGTCTATAGAGCCTGACTCTAACAGCTCCGGTTTTTTGCCCTGAGGCATTGAGATAATCCACCGTTTCATCAATTGTGTCACAGACCGAGCCCATGGCCACGATGACAAATTCAGCGTCGGGAACGCCGTAATAGTCCATAAGCTTGTAATTTCTGCCTGTAATTCTGCCAATTTCCCTCATATAGCCCTCTGTAATAGCGGGAACTGCGTCGTAATAGCTATTGGAGGCCTCTCTGCCTTGGAAATAAATATCGGGGTTCTGGGCGGTTCCTCTGGCAACAGGATGCTCCGGATTCAGCGCTCTGTCCCTGAAAGCCTTCACCGCATTCCTGTCCAGCAGACCGGCCAGCTCATCATATTCGATTGTGCCAATTTTCTGGTACTCGTGGGAAGTCCTAAAGCCATCAAAAAAGTGAATAAATGGCACTCTTGAGCGTATGGAAGATAAATGCGCCACACATCCCAGATCCATGACCTCCTGAACGTTGGAGGAGGCCAGTAAAGCAGCGCCGGTTTGCCGGCAGGCCATCACATCCTGATGGTCGCCGAATATAGACAAAGCGTGAGCCGCGATAGCGCGCGCAGATACGTGCAGCACTCCCGGCAGCAATTCACCCGCCATCTTGTATAAGTTAGGTATCATCAGCAGTAATCCCTGTGACGCAGTATAGGTGGTGGTAAGTGCGCCGGCCTGCAGCGAACCGTGCATTGCTCCTGCAGCGCCAGCCTCGGACTGCATTTCAACGACATTAACTGTTTGGCCAAACAGATTCTTTTTACCGTGCGCCGCCCATTCATCGGTCATCTCCGCCATAGGTGAGGAAGGGGTGATTGGAAAGATCGCCGCTACCTCGGTGAATGCGTAGGAAGCGTAAGCGGCAGCTTGATTTCCGTCCATTGTTGACATTTTCATATTGGAGTACTCCTTCGAAATAAACTATTCTTACTCTTGTAGTATTTCAAAAAAAATCCGTATCATGTATGAATCTATCCATCCATCCATATTGATATGATTACTGTCAGACACTGTCGGAAAAGTTTGAAAAACGTGAAATAATTGTATATAATGTTAGGAAGCACATGGATATTGTGAGAGTGTTGATGAGGTACATATGGATAAAAAGCTTGGTAAAATCTTGATCGCCGATGATAATAAAGATATCCATGAGGATATCAGATATATTCTTGATTCCTCTTCTGAGGAAATTGATGATTATCAAGAAACCAGGCTTCTGAAAGAGGAACTCTTCGGCGAAAGCAGTATTATCGGTAAAAACGAGCCGACCGTTGACGTAAAGTATAGGATTGACGACGCATTCCAGGGAGAAGAGGCCGTCAGGATGGTTCAATCAGCAGTAGCTTCCGGGGATCCATATTCTCTTATATTTATGGATGTCAGAATGCCGCCCGGTATCGACGGCATAGAAGCGATCGAACAAATATGGGAAATAGACCCCGATGTAGAAGTTGTGATCTGCACTGCGTACTCTGATTATTCGTGGGACAAGATCGTATTGAAGCTTGGTCAGAACGATAATTTGCTCTTTATAAGAAAACCGTTTGATAATGTTGCACTAAAACAAATCGCCCTTGCCATGACGACAAAATGGAACCTGAAAGGTCAAGTGAAGGAATATATAGGGAACCTGGAGAAGCAGGTTACCATGCGCACTACGGAGCTTACAGATTTGGTCGGTCAACTCAAGGATGAAATAGCACTGCGAAAGGAAAAGGAAAGGCTGCTGGCGTATAGCGCCCATTATGATTCGCTGACAGAACTGCTGAATAGACGTTCTTTCTATTCCTACGTTTTGTCTCTATCCGCAGATGAGACATCTAATGGGAATGTACAGAAGTTATCGCTGTTCTATATCGACCTTGATGATTTTAAAAGCGTCAATGATATTTATGGGCATGATATCGGAGACAAACTGCTGCTTAAGGTTGCAAAAAGAGTAGAGGCCGTGCTGGCCGATCACGTTTGTACAGTTCCTGACCATATCAGTGACAGCGGAACTGTAAAAGCTATATACAGGCTTGGTGGAGATGAGTTTACAGCAATCATTGATGCCGATGACACACTAGAGGTTTCGATCATTGCACAAAAGCTGATCGATGCTATAAAGGAGCCATTTTTTATTTGCGGACATGAACTGATTTCCGGATGCTCTATTGGTATCAGTATTTTTCAGCAGGACAATCTGCCTCCGGATACACTGCTCAAGTCTGCGGACATTGCTTTGTATGAGGCAAAAAAGAAGCACGGTAGTTATGTGTTCTACGACGAGTCCGAATCAATCTCCCTGCTTAATGAGCTGAAGATCGAAAGGGATCTTAAAAAGGCTGTTATGAAGGATCAGATCGACATAAACTTCCAGAGACTTGTCAACACACAGGAGGATATCATAGGTGTGCAGGCCCTGGTGAGATGGCATCATCCGGAGTTTGGAGAGCTTACTGCCGACCAGTTTATTCATATCGCAGAAAAATCAGATCAGATTATCATGCTCGGAACAGCTGTCATAAAAAAGTCCCTGAGTTATTTGAAGCAGATGCATAAAATGGGCTATGAAAACTTTTTTGTAATGGTCAGTTGTACCGCGAAGGAGTTTTATAACCCCGGCTTTGTTGAGATTGTTAAAAACGCCTTGAAGGAGGCTGACATGGATCCGGCCTGCCTGAAGCTAAGTCTGGAGTACAAATTTTCATTCCAGGCGACAGCGGGAGCATTGGCTATTATCAGGGAATTGTATGAGTTTGGCGTTCGGTTTGCCATAAATGGTTTCGAAAGTGATTATCCAACCTTTGTATTCCTGCAGCAGGTACCCAGGGATACAATCATCAGGCTTAACAGGGATTATGTAAAAAATATTGTATCGGACGACAAGCACCGAAGGTTCCTGCTTGCGCTCATTGATATTATCGATACGTGGGATCTTAATGTAATTATCAGCGGAATTGAAACCAGCGAGCAGAAACAATTGATTGATAGCAGGAATTGTATTCTTCAGGGGTATCATTTCAGTGTTCCGAAGCCTTTCAGCCAGTTTGTGGAGGAACTGAAAGCAGGAGAATAAAATGGATTATTCTATTAAAACCGGTCCGGTCAAAAAAGATAGGTATACTATCGGATTTTTGGATGATAACCAGGATAATGATTTCCACAGCCAAATTCTTGCCGGTATTGTTGAAGCTGCAAATGAGCTGAATGTTGATGTTATAAGGTTTAGCTATTATTCCTCTCACACAGCTTATAAATTCTCCCATCAGGTGGATATGGTGCTGGACCACATCGGTCAGTATCAGCTTGATGGCTTGATTTTTCTTGGCTGGACACAGGCCGGAGCTATGTACAATTATAACGATTTTATGAGGCGTTTCAGTGAAATTCCTCTTCTGAGTCTGGGTACCAGCTACGATGATATCCCCGCTGTCATCTTTGAAGGAGATAAGTTCGTCAGGGAAATGATACTGCATCTAATTCAGGAACACCATTACAGGAAGATCGCCTACATCGAAAATAACAGGCCGGACAGCAGAACAGATGCATATGTGCAGACAATGGAAGAGTTCGGCATTTACAACCCGCTGCTTTATGTCAGCGACAGCCAATTGCAGGGGCTGAGTTTTAGTGATCGTAACAGGCGGGCAGTTGAGATATTGTTAGATGAAAGAAAAATGGATATTGACGCGATTGTTTCCCTAAATGTGGCTGAAACGGCTTTCTTATTGGCTGAACTGAACAGACGCGGAATCCAGGTTCCAAGCAATATTGCCGTAGTCAGTTATGAGGATAGTGGTACCGCCAAATACGCTTCTCCCGGCTATACAACCGTTTATTTCCCGTGGAGGGAACTTGGGTATATGGGATGTGTCAATATAATAAAGCTTCTTCGGGAGGGAAGCATACCTAAAGAGTATTTATTGAAGGATAAGGGGCGTATCATATACAGGGAATCCTGCGGATGTATGCCTTATTACATAAAATCGGCCGAGGTTACCCGGGTAAAAGCTGTTGACCATGGCCTTTCCTGTCTGACAGATAGCGAATTTCTTGCGATTGTCCGATTCATGGATGGCTTGTATAAGGGCTCGGGAATCTGTTCGGAGCGTCTTCTGAGAGCTTTTATATCTTCATGTATGGATCAGGACAGCTTAACGTTTCTCAAGGAGCTGGACAGGCAGCTTCGCGATACAAAGGAACACTCCAGAGTGGGAGAACTGATCTCCAATGTCAGAGCCTGTCTCTTCCCGTGGCTGGCCAAAGAAGTTGGGATGCTGCTATGGGCGGGAGATCTGTTTTTACAGTCCCAGGTTCTGGTCAGTGAGCGAAGTGCAGGCATGCATGGCGGCAACGTACTCAATGCAAGAGTGGCGGATCAGAACATGCAGATCATCAGCCAGATGCTGCTGTTCAACTTCAGCCTTCAAAACCTGATAGATTCGCTTGAAAAGGGTATGCCCCTTCTGAATATAAAAAGTTGTTATATATTTATTTCAAACTCTATTTTTAAGGATTCAGATGTAGAGGAGGATCTTTTTGATAACAGTGTGCTGCTTTTCAGATACACACACGGAGAAAAAAAGAAGACCTCAGGTACCGCCGGAAGTCTTAGAGAACAGCTTTCCGAAATACTGACACAGGATCCCGAACGCATATTTCTTGCCTATTTGCTGCATGTAACGGATGAAGTTATGGGCTTTGCTCTGTTCAGCTGCGGACCCGCGGACGAGAGACTCTATCAGACACTGACTACTAATATCAGCGCAGCCTTAAGTGGTGTTGTTCTCCTGAACAGGCTGAATATTACATACAAAAAGCTTGTTGATCATGCTCAAAGAGAAGGGATCGCTGACATTGCAACTAATATCCTGCACAATATTGGCAATATTCTTAACAGCATCAGTGTGTCCGTCCATTTAATGGAGGAAAGTGCAAAATCAACGGTAATCGAGGATATCATCAAGGCAGGCAAGCTGTTACAAGAGAATATGGATTGCCTGGAAGAATTTATTGGCGAGGGTGGTAAGGGCAAGAAGCTAATGAAATTTTATCTTAGTCTCGGCCGTACTGCGCAAAAGATGCAGGATCAGCTCATATACAATCTGAACAGGCTAAAAACAAAGGCGGAGGCAATCAATGAGGCCGTTACCGCACAACAGAGCTATGCTGGTGTAGACGCAAAACTAGAGGAACTCTACGTTGAAACGATCCTTGTGGATGCTCTGAAATTGAATCAGGATGACCTGGATAAGTTCGAGATCGCAGTTGAGAAGAATATCCTATCGAACTTCAAGGTAGTTGTTAACCGAGCAAAGCTGTTTTTTATTCTTTTCAATATCATATCAAATGCTAAGGATGCTATGACTTTACCTTTGGTATGGGAAAAAAGACTCATCATTTCCATGTATGAAGACGATACCGGAAAATTTGTTAGGATCAGCGATACTGGTATTGGTATATCTGAAGATATATTAAACAGGATATTTGAATATGGGTTTACGACAAAGTCAGGTAAATATGGCTTCGGCCTATATAGCTGCGCTAGCTACATTGCGGAAATGGGCGGCTCAATCTGGGCGCAGAGCGACGGAGAGGGGAAAGGAGCAGCCTTCATTCTCAGGTTTCCGTGAGAATGAAAAGCGGCGTGAGTGAGATGAAAAAGAGATTGACGATCGGATTGATGGATGAAGATGCTTATGATGAATATCATACGATGATCGCAGAAGGAGTAAGAATGTCTGCCAAGAAATATAACATCAACATCATCCGTTTTGGGCATTTTTTAGACAGCGACACATCAATAAATCCGTTTCAGGAAGGCGTACTCCACAAATTTATTAAACAGTTTGATCTGGACGGCCTGCTATTTCTCGGATGGGCACGTGCGGCTCATAATACAGCGTTTTGTGATGTGTTCGCAGATATCCCGATGACCAGCTTTGGCTCCAGTCTCGCAGGAATACCAAGTGTGATTTTCCATGGACAGGTCTATATTGAGGAGATACTTCATCATCTGATCCATGAACACGGGATGAAAAAAATTGCCTTTATATCGCCAGTCAGAGCGGACTCGCGCAGAAAGACCTATCTGAGAGTCATGA
The DNA here is from genome assembly GCA_023411645.1 of Bacillota bacterium. Lineage (GTDB taxonomy): Bacteria > Bacillota > Clostridia > Acetivibrionales > DTU013 > JAEYRF01. The sequence continues at coordinate 53,286 of JAEYON010000068.1, forward strand.
AGGAATGTGATCTCTTCGATCCACAGCTATTAGTCAGTGAAAATGAATTGACGGATCTCTCTGTAGATGAAAGGGGGAGAAGAGCTGTAGAGATCCTGCTCGATGAAAGAAGGATAAGACCGGAGGCCATCGTATCGCTTTATAATGAGGAGACCTATGAGGTGATTAAAACATTGAACGCCAGAGGTCTGCGGGTCCCTGAGGATATTGCAGTGACCAGCTATGAAGATGGCGAGATGGGACGGTTCTCGACTCCCGGATTCACAACAGTGTATTTTCCGTGGAAAGAGCTTGGGTATTACGGCTGTGAAACGCTATACAGCCTTATTACAAAAGCAAGCGAACCATTGACCAATCATGTAATGGGTAAAGTTATATACAGGAACTCCTGCGGATGCATTCCCAGCTCGGCCAGGAGGATGAAAACAGGCAGACTCGAGGCGGCAGAGAAACGTTTCGACGAGCTTAATGAGTGTGAAATGAACCTTATTGCGGAAGGACTTGCTGTGGAAGCCGCTATCACTGTCGCAGAAATGAGGGCCTTGCTGGATAAATTTACGCAGGCGGTGCGGGATGGTTCCAGTCAGCCCTTCCTGAGAGAATTTGAAGTAATTCTCAGGAAAAGCCTGATCAATAATGTGGATACGGAAAGCGGGCGTTTCGCCGTTTTGTTCCGGGAGAAGCTGATGCCATGGTTCCTGCCATATGCACAGGAGAATACTGATATCATTGTCAGGGTGGAGAATCTGTTCCATCAGATGCAGGTCCTCTTACAGAGCGAGATAACTAATGCGTGGTTTAGAGAAGATATCAGATATAATAATGTGAAGCTTACTGTCAAGGAAGTCGGACAGATTCTGATTACTCACTTCAATCCGGCAAGTCTGATGGATTCTATCGAGACAATCCTTCCAAGAGTTGGTGTGAATAGCTGCTATATTTATCTGTTCGGCGGTGCCGACAGCCGAGGTATGTTTGATAATCACCATCTTGAGTTTGAATATAGGGAAGGCAGAAGAATTCGTAACGGCAATGTGCGAAATAAAAACAGAAGCTTTGAAGAGGTTTTATTCGAAGATGACAAGTCTCATTTCTTGCTTGCACATTTGTTGTATATTGGAAATGATTTTATCGGTTTTATCATCTTTGACCCACTGCAGTCGGATCTTAGGATTTATCGCGCCCTGGGTCTGCATATTTCAACAGCGCTAAATGGTGTTAACCTATTTGAAAAACTTGATGCAAGCTACAGGAGACTGATGATTCAGGCGCGTAGGCGGGGAATGGAGGACTCGACCGGAATTCTGCATAATATTGCAAACATCATGAACAGTGTCAATGTAACAACGCAGTCCATTGAAAAGCTGATGACTGTCAGCGCAGTCAATGATCTTAGGATGGCTAACGAAATGCTGAAGGCGAGATTTGAAGACCTGGAGGACTTTATAAAAAATGATCCGAAGGGTAAAAAACTAATGCAATACTACGTTTCCATTGGAGAGTCTTTTGAAGACTATCAACAAAAGCTGCAAACATACATCAGCCGCCTGACGGACAAGGTAGGCTTAATAGAAGGGATCATCAATGAACAGCAGAGCTTTACAGCTGTCAGGTCAAGCCTTGAGGAACTGGATCTTGTGCCTATTGTCAATGATGTGCTCAAGATGTATCAGACTTTGATCGACAGGCTTGGAATTAGAGTGGTCAGAACGGTTGACGATTCTGCAGTAGCTCTTGTGCAAAGGACTAAACTGTTTCACGTGTTGACCAATATCATTAAAAATGGTATAGAATCCATGGAGAAAATGGACGAAGATGGCAAGACGCTTACAGTCTCCGTATACAGGGAATTAGATAATGTTTTTATTCGTATTTGTGACAGCGGCCCAGGCATTTCGGCAGGGAATCTTGAGAGCATATTTGCATACGGTTTTACAACGAAGAAGGATGGTCATGGCTTTGGTCTGCACAGCTGTGCCAACTATATGACTGAAATGAAGGGCAGGATATGGGCGGAGCATGGAGAAGGCGGAAGGGGAGCCGTGTTTGTGATGCAGTTTATGATCCTTCCCGGTGTCTGAAGGTCAGACGGTACATACAGAACATACCGCCGAAGCAGGTAATGACGATGCATGAAGCCAAGATCACAGGAGAGGCGCCTCCAAGTAAATTCATAACGATTCCGGATGCCAGCCAGACGGCTGTGCCCATCAGAGCAAGCGTGACCACATCCTGAAGCGTCACTTTTATTTCGCAAACTTTTTTTATTTCTCTTATGTTTAATATAAAGGAAGCTATGGATGTAAGAATGACGGACAGGCCATAACCGTATATATTCAGCACTGGTATCCCTGCGAGCAGAAAGATGAGCAGCAGACTTTGCGCAGAGTTAATCAGTGAGTTTTTAAGCAGTGTATTTTGTCTGCCAAGGGCATTTAGAATGCCGAAGGTGGGCATTGAAATAAACATGACCAGGCGGATAAGAGCTCCAAAACGGATCATTTCACCCAGATCATTTCTTTTATAAAACACAAGCCCCAGCGTATCAGGGATCCTCAGGCATACCAGCGCAGTGGAGATTCCGATTATACCTGATATCCTGAGGATTTGAGCGATCCGCTCTTCAGCAGACCAGTAATCTCTTTTGCTGATACCCGGTGATAGCTCCGTTACCAGTACGGTCAGCATGGAGCCAATGATGATATAGGGAAGCGTAGTGATATTCAGAGCCATGCCTGCGAATCTTCCAATCAAAGCAAGCGCGTCGCTGTAGGTAAAGCCGGCTGCAACAAGCCTATGAGGCAGAACAAGTGCGGACAGGGCTGAAATAATGGAAGAAATAACTCCTTCGACGCACAAAGGGACAGATATCACAAACACATCAAATATAAGCTGAATTCTGGAGATAGACTTGCCGATGTTTCCCTTAAGCTGTGAATTGCGAATTTTATAGCAAATAAACAAAAGCAGCAAACTGACGGCTTCTCCTATTGCCAGAGCAAAATAAGCTATGGTGACGGTTTTGCTGACATCAGAGCCGGGAGAAAGCAACAAAACGGCGCCAAGCAGGATGGATACCCTCAGAAACTTTTCCAGAATGTCTACGGAAGCTGTAACCTTATACTGACCAAGACCATAAAAATATCCCTTGATGACAGCCGAAAGCGGAACAAAAATCAGCGCGGGGCTAATTATCATGATAGCGCCTGCTGCGCGTGGATCTTTGACGATATGCTCAGCAATAAAGCTGTGACAAACCAGGACAAGCAATGCCACACATGTGGACCATGCCGCGACAAATAGAAAGGCAGTACTGACTGTCCTTTTTAGATTTCTGTATTCCTTCCGATGAAAATACAGGGTAGTTGTTTTTGAGATGGCAGTAATCAGACCATCAGTTGTGATGCACAGCAAAAGGCCGTAAACAGGCATGACAAGACCATACAGGCCAAGACCTTCAGCGCCCAGCTCCCTTGAGAGGACAATCGAAAAAATAAAGGAGATAATGCCTGTAGCCATATTGGATAAAGTCAGTGTGAATGAATCCATATAAAATTTGTCTAATGGTATCGCTGATAATCTTCTCATAAGTTAAAACTATTCGTTGCATATCTTAATTATGAAGAATTTTTCCAGTACTGGTATAATCCCTTGAAGTTCGGACGTGTTGCGGTATCCATCAGGTATGCCGATATCTGTGAATCCTCGACCCTGTTTCTGTTCAATGCTTCAATAATACCGTCCGCACTGGTTATCCCGATACCATGCCCGTAGTATTTGCCACTTCCTAGATCAATGGTATTCTCTCCCTGCCACTCCGGGGTGAGCGGGTTCACATCAGGATTCCTGAAATATCTGCAGTCCCCGGGGATGTAGTCAGGCAGCTTGCGATATGTTGAGATACCCATTAATTCATCCATATCTTGCCAGTTCATCAGAATAATTTCAGGAAACGCTCTGTTGAACAGATCTGCCCCATATGAACCTAGTACTGCTTTGTAATAGACGATCATAACGGCAGTAGCACATTCCGTTCCATAAAGTCTTGTATGGATGAAGATATCATTGATCGCATCAGACGGCTTCACATCTCTTTTCAGTACAAACCCACCGTCCAGTCTGCGGTCCCAGAAATCTTCGTTACACTTGGATTCGCGAAAGGTTCGAAAGGCAAGACGGGCTCTGTATAAGTCAACTGAAGCATCTATGATATTCCTGCGAAGCTTGATTTCAAAGGTTAGCTCCTCAAGGGAGGAATACTGATAAGCATGTGTGCTTTTAGTCAGCTTATCGATCATTTCGGCCTCGGCGCTGCCGGCCGGAAATGAATCCAAAAGGGCCTGGGCGTTGAATTCGCCATCAGCTAACTGAATCATTGATATCCCCCCATCATCTGTGATGCAAGTGCAGACTGTTCATTGACAGAAAGTCGGATCCAGCTGTTCCATTGATAAATATTCCTTCTGTAAAGCATCCAGGAAAAGGCCGCTAACTGCTGCTGGCGCTTTTCCGGTAATTTTTGAAAGGCGGAAAGCTTCTTAATTTCACTGGGAAGGAATGGCATTAAAGGCTCGCCGGTATTGATCGACACGGGATGGCATAAATATTTTGCCGATGCAGACACGCTATATGGCATTGGCTTATTGCTCACATGAAGATTTTCGCCTGTATAACACAGGAAAGGCCTGTTTTCATCAAGCCAGCCTGAAACCCATGAATATGGTGATATACTGGTATGTACGGATTTGTCCCCAATGCCGGGAATGAAAGATAGCAGCTTTTTCGCTAACAATGCGTCACGGCTGTCACGAGAGTTTAGTCTCTGAGCCAGCAGCAGTAAGCTGTCAGGACTACGTGCTTCAAAAAACGCCCAGACCAGTTCGTGGATCAAAGCTTTGCGCCTGTTACGGGCAAAGATCATTTCTGCAAGTGCCGGTAATTGGGTCGTGTCACCGTGACTTTTTATAAGCAACGCTGCGGAACGTTCCATCAATAACTCGTATTTGCTGTCGAAGCCATCCTCAAGTCCCCCTGTGCCGACGATCCATCTGAGGGCTGAATTAGTATCATCATCCCGGGAGCGAAGCTTCCTTTCAAGACTTTCCGGGCTCCTTTCTGAACGATTTTGCATTTGGGCCGACAGGAGGTTTGCAATATCAATGGCCTTTCGATAGACCTTATCAAGGCCGCTTTTTATTGTTTTATCATCAAGCTCAGATTTTAACTGGTACAATGTACCGAAATGCAAGTTTTGATCATTCAGCAGTTCTATTGCTTTATTATGATCTATCTGATATTGCTCCCGAAAATAGTTTTTTAGCTCCTGAGGTCCATTGCTGAACCTTAAGTTGTCCAGCAAACTCAGCGGCCTGTCATTCATAGGATCTTCCTCCCTTCACGGCTGTGCCGACATATCCTGCTCATAGTCTGCTTTTCAGAGCATCGAATTTGCTGCGAAGCAGTGTGTCGGGATTGTGACGAAGCCCCAGATCGACAGCTCTTGAAGCCTTAACGGTATCGCCCGCTCCCCATAGTGAACTGGCAAGGTTATACCAGCTTAAGGTATCGTTTGGATTCTCCCTGAGGTTTTTAATATAATACGGGACTACTTTGTTTGCGAGGTATCGTGATGGATTCAATTTTTCCAGATCGATACCGTTCCAGTGAACCAGATCAATATTGTATATCCCGGCTGCTTCCTCATCCCAGAAGGCAATGGCATCAATGATGGAGCCGGAAGCGGTGCGGGACTTCTGTACCTCCAGCTTATTGTATTCTCTGTTGAATAGTTTTCTGGCGCCGTCATCTGTTAATGCATATGCAAGTAGTACATTCCTTTGATGCTTTGATACAAGCCCAAGCAAAAGGTGCTTCTTGCCATCTCCTGCCACATCAGCGCTGTTGCGGTAGTGTATCGCAACAAAGTCTGGATTGCTTATCTCAGCCATCTTGTACCATTGTACTTCATCCCTTTTCAAAACCATTGTCCTGATACCGTCAGTGGTTGTATACGAGGTGACCAGCTCGCTTCGGCCATCTGAGTCCAGGTCGGTAAACTGAATATCGTTGGCATTTTCGGGATATTGTGGCTTCAGCAGCCTGGCGCCGGGCGGCAAAAAGCTGTTCACTACAGCATGGTAGTCGACCTTCCCCGGTTTTTCCGTGATTTGTGAAACGGCGTTGTTCAGGCCTTTTATCAGTGACTCCACCGGTTTTCTCAGATCCTCGGCGGATGGCAATCTGACGACAGGTGGTTTGATGTCCGGAAATTTTATTTCCGGCAGTCTGACAGCCGGTAAACGGTTGGATTTTATCAGATCGGAATAATATTGCAGGCTTTTACGTGTTAATTTATCCAGGACTTCAAGCCCCGAGCCTTTAGGCAGCTGCATGGATATACCCTCTTTACACAGTTATTCTCCTATATTCTATGCAGCTAGTTCGGAATGGTGATAGAGTAGAAGGCCCGGCTGTCGCTCTACGCTGCAGCCGGGCCTTCCATTTCTTTATAGTTCTGCCTATTTACCGGTGTGTCTGACTAATTACTTACCCTTTTTCAGCCATCCGGCAACCTCAACGGCTCTTTTTGTCTGAAAGACTACTGCATCCCTGACATCCTCCGCCATTTTTCCATCCTGGCCTTGCGTAACAGATGTTCCGTAGGGATTGCCGCCTGCCTTGAAGACGGCTCCATCCAGATAGCCTGGAGTAACAATGATTGCACCCCAGTGCATCATTGAAGTATACAGACTCTTAATGGTAGCTTCCTGACCGCCATGAGGATTTTGTGCTGAAGCCATGGCAGTGACGACCTTGTTTGCCAGAAGTCCTTTGGACCATGGACCCCCTTGAATATCGATAAACTGCTTCATCTGTGAGGCAATATTTCCGAAACGTGTGGGCGCGCTGAACACAATCGCATCTGCCCAGACCAGATCATCTGAACCTGCCTCACTTATGTGCTTTGTTGCATCAACATGAGCCTTCCAGGCGGGATTTGAGTTGATGGCTTCTTCCGGTGCCAGTTCGTGCACCTTGAGAAGTCTCACCTCGGCTCCGGCGTCCTCGCCTGCTTCAGCTGCCCATTGGGCAAGCTGGTGATTAATGCCTGTGGAGCTATAATATATAACTGCTAATTTAACTTTTTCCATAGTAAATTCACCTCGCATAATTCTACTTTTCTGATAATATATTTACCATTCTTAGAATGAAACAAACATAAAGAGCTGCGTAAAAAGTACATTGCGCTAAAGTTTCCTTTTATTACACGGCATACAAATTGAAGAACACTAAACAGAAATAGAAAATAAAAAAATTTGGTATTGCTATTGACAATAGTGTAATTAAGGATTATGATTTATATCATACAAAACATATATGAATTATAATAATATTTAGGTCAGAATGATGGAGGTAGTTGTATGGCAAGAATTTTTAAGAGTCTCACAGATTTAATAGGGAAAACACCATTACTGGAATTGTCTAATTATGAAAAGAAACATGGGTTGAAAGGAACGGTTGTTGCAAAGCTGGAGTATTTCAATCCTGCAGGGAGTGTAAAGGACAGGATAGCTAAAGCTATGATTGATGATGCCGAAACAAAGGGCCTGTTAAAAGCGGATTCCGTAATTATTGAGCCGACTAGCGGCAATACCGGTATCGGACTTGCATCTGTTGCGGCGGCGAGAGGATACAGGATCATCCTTACAATGCCTGAGACTATGAGCATCGAGCGCAGGAATCTTCTGAAGGCATACGGAGCGGAGCTTGTACTTACGGAAGGAGCAAAAGGAATGAAGGGCGCAATCGAAAAAGCACGCGAACTGGCGGCGCAGACCCCGAACTCTTTCATACCAGGGCAGTTTGACAATCCTGCCAATCCCGCAGTCCATAAGGCGACGACCGGCCCTGAGATATGGGAAGATACCGACGGGAAGGTGGACTTCCTTGTTTCCGGTATCGGTACCGGGGGAACCATCACAGGCGTCGGCGAATTTTTAAAATCAAAGAAACCGGATGTCAGGGTCATAGCGGTTGAGCCGGCTGATTCACCGATGCTCTCTGAAGGCAAAGCAGGCCCGCATAAGATTCAGGGAATTGGCGCAGGGTTTGTACCGGCGGTTCTGGACACGTCCGTTTATGATGAGATTATCACAGTGAAAAATGAAGATGCCTTTGCTACGGGCAAGGAATTATCCAAAACAGAGGGACTGCTGGTTGGGATTTCGTCAGGCGCCGCCTTATGGGCTGCAACACAGATTGCACAGCAACCGGAGAATACAGGGAAAACCATCGTTGTTATTTTGCCGGATACAGGTGAAAGATATTTGTCCACACCCCTATTTGCAGAGTAATGTGCAATAGCGTAATTGTTCAGGCCATATTGATATTGCGCAATAAAAGGAAACTTTAGCGGAATACAGCTCTTGCAAATGAAGCTCATGTTTCCGCTATTGCACAATATCAACGTCCTTCTGTAGACATATACAAATTTCTTGAAATGAAGATGCCTGCATAGTATAATCGGATAAAACTCCCAAGGACAGACAGATAAAAAGACAGATAAGTAGTTAGCAAGACAGATAAATAGATAGAAAGTGAGTGATGTGAATGCCAAATGAAAGAAACCTGAAATTTGAAACTCTGCAACTCCACGCAGGACAGGAAAATCCTGATCCCGCAACCGGTGCGAGAGCCGTTCCGATCTACCAGACCACCTCCTATGTTTTTGCCGATTTCGCTCAGGCGGAAGGCCGGTTTGGGCTCACAGAGGGCGGAAATATTTATACGCGAATCATGAATCCGACCACGGATGTTTTTGAAAAGCGCATTGCGGCTCTTGAGGGGGGTATTGCTGCCCTTGCGGTGGCCAGCGGCGCTGCGGCAATTACCTATGCCGTCCAGAATATAGCTCATGCGGGCGACCATATTGTATCCGCCAACACTATATATGGAGGTACATACAATCTTTTTGCACACACATTTAAGGATTTTGGAATCGATGTGACTTTCGTTAATCCGGATGAGGAGGGAAGTTTCGAATCGGCAATCAGGCTGAATACCAAGGCTATTTTTATTGAGAGCCTTGGCAACCCCAACTGCAGTCTTGTGGATATTGATGCTCTGGCAGAGCTTGCACACAGAAACGGCATTCCTCTCATAGTTGACAATACATTTGCAACGCCTTATCTCCTTCGTCCCATCGATCATGGTGCGGATATTATTGTACATTCGGCCACTAAGTTTATTGGGGGTCACGGAACATCAATCGGCGGAGTAATTGTTGACAGCGGAAGGTTTGATTGGGTTGGATCCGGCAAATTCCCGTACCTGACGGAGCCTGATCCAAGTTACCATGGCGTGCGCTTTACAGATGCAGCCGGCGCTGCGGCCTATATTACTAAGGTAAGAGTTACTTTGCTCAGGGATACGGGAGCAGCACTGAGCCCGTTTAATTCATTCCTGTTTCTGCAGGGATTGGAGACGTTATCACTTCGTGTGGAGCGGCATGTAGAAAACACGCTCAAGGTCATTGATTTCCTCGGGAGCCATCCAAAAGTGGAAAGAGTCAATCATCCGTCCCTTCCCGACAGCCCATACAACAAGCTTTACGGGGAATACTTCCCAAAGGGTGCAGGTTCCATCTTCACATTTGAGATCAAGGGAGGCGCGCAAGAAGCAAAGACTTTTATCGACAAGCTTGAGATATTTTCCTTGCTTGCAAATGTTGCCGATGTAAAATCTCTTGTAATCCATCCTGCAAGCACGACTCACTCCCAGATGACTGAACAGGAGCTTATGGAATCAGGGATCAGGAAGAATACGATACGTCTGTCTGTAGGCACAGAGCATATAGACGACCTGATCTGGGATCTTGACCAGGCACTGGCAGCTCTGTGATGGAATGATACAGTAGTATTACACAATTTTCGGGTGCTTAAACAGGACGTCTATTTCGATATGACAATAGACGTCTTTGCTTTTGGAGATGAGAACGAGGTTCTCACACAGAAAAGAGGCAAAGCTGTTACCAAAGTGCAGGAGAGCTTTTCGCAATACGAGATGAACCTTTGGAGTGGGAGCTGAATATGCCGGATTATAGACCAAAATAGTCGACAGCGTTATTATAGCAGATATTTTGCACCATATTCCCCAAAAGGTCCATATCTTGTGGAGCCTCACCGGTATGCACCCATTTTCCGAGCAGGTTGCACAGGATTCTGCGGAAATATTCATGACGTGTGTACGATATAAAACTTCTGGAATCAGTAAGCATACCGACAAAGCGGCTGAGAAGCCCCAGATTTGCCAGCGTAACCAGTTGTTTTTCCATTCCATCCTTCTGATCGTTGAACCACCACGCCGAGCCCAGCTGCATTTTGCTTGGGATGCCTCCTCCCTGAAAACAGCCGATAATTGTTCCCAGAACTTCATTTTTAGATGGGTTCAGGCTGTAAAGGATAGTTTTAGGAAGCTCATCAGTTTCATCCAGCGTATTCAAGAAGAGGGAAAGGCTAGAGGCCGTATTCCAGTCCCCGATAGCGTCGAAGCCTGTATCAGGACCCAATTTACGCATCATTCGCGTATTATTGTTCCTCATTACATCCATGTGAAGCTGCATGACCCACCCGAGACGAGCATACTGTCTTCCAAGGAATAGCAGGATCTCAGTTTTGTACAAGCCGATCTCCTCCCCGGTCATAGGTTCACCTTCCAGGCCCTTTGCAAAGGCTGTTTGAAGGCTGTTCTTACCGCCGTTCTTTTTTACATCCTGATAGACGATTGGATCCAGTGCATGATCCGATATCCGGCAGCCTGCGGCATGGAAGAATTCAATCCTCTTGAGAAGAGCAGCTTTTACATCTTCGGTTCCCTTGATATCAACGCCGGAGACTGCAGATAGTTTTGCAATGTATTGAGCAAATCCTGATTTGTCAATATTGATTGCTTTATCCGGCCTGAAGGCAGGAAGCACCTTAACATCAAAGGTATCATCCTTAAGCAGGGCAGAGTGGAAGGAAAGATCATCGACGGGATCGTCTGTAGTGCAAAGCATCTTCACATTAGAACGTCTGATGAGGTTTCTTGCTGTAAAATCCTTTGTCTTTAGCTGGGCGTTGCAGTCATGCCATATTTTTTCTGCTGTTTGCGGTCCAAGCAATTCATCGATGCCGAAATAGCGTTTCAATTCAAGGTGTGTCCAATGATATAGTGGATTGCCGACACTATTGGAGATTGTATCAGCCCATTTCAGGAATTTTTCATAATCGTCGCCGTCTCCTGTGATATAGCGTTCATCCACTCCGTTAAACCGCATAGCGCGCCATTTGTAATGATCGCCTCCAAGCCAGAGCTCGGTGATGTTGCGGTATTGCTTGTCCTGAGCGATTTCCTCAGGGTTAAGGTGACAGTGGTAGTCCAGAATAGGCATATTTTCAGCATACCGGTGATAGAGCTCGGATGCAGTTTTATTCTCCAGTAGAAAATCACGATCCATAAATTTTTTCATTTATCTGTGCCTCCGATATGAGTTGATATTCAATATATACTCTGAACGAGAGTTTTGTAATCATCTCTATTATATATCGACAAAGTGCAAGTAAATTTGCTTTTATTGCCTGTATACATGCAAGAATTGCTGTATTCTATTTTCAATACCTGGCCATCCGGCCAGGGTATAATCCCTCCATGTGATTGAAGCGTGTCGGCGAATTATTTAATACACTTAGAGAAGTAATAATAGGTGTATCAGATAAAATGGGGTGATTGCAATGAGAGTGCTGATAGCCGATGATCAGGCCGATGTACGGTCTGCCTTGAAGATACTGCTTGAACAAGAGAAGCATATATGTCTGTTTTATGAGGCTGAGGGAATTAGTGAGATGCTGTTAAAGACAGAATGCATGCAGCCGGATCTGATTCTGCTCGATTGGGAACTGTCCAACAAGGCCATGAGGCAAGTGGTGCCGATCTTGAGACAGTTGGATCCGGGAGTCAGAATTATTGCGCTCAGCGGACGACCCGAGGCTTCGGATAAAGCGTTGAAAGCGGGAGTTGATGCTTTTGTCAGCAAAGGAGAAACGGCGGAGGAGCTTCTTAAGGCTATTAATGGGACAAAACGTTGAACCTGGCTGTCTGGTCAGGTATGAAAACTGAGCAGCTGACCCGGCTGAAATCCATCCTTTAGACTGATGTGAACAATCAGACAAAACTTTATGATAAATGCTGTAATGAAAAGCATCCGAAGCTTCGTATATTAACAACGGACTTCGTGAATGACTTAGCCGGAGGTGTTTGAATGGAAAGAACAGATTATGATTTGGTTAGGGAATGCCTGGAGGGCAACAAAGATGCCTTTACTGAGTTGATATCAAGATATAAAAGGCTTATTTACTCTGTTGCCTGGAAATTTTCAAAGGACAATGAAGAGGTTAATGACATGGCACAGGATGCATTTATTAAGATTTACAGATCACTGGCCAAATACGACAGCAAGTACAAATTTTCAACCTGGAGCGTCAAGGTTGCGACCAATATATGTCTGGACCATGTAAGGCGCAAAAGAATCAATCTGGTCTCACTTGATGAGATAGAAGGCTTTACAGGCAGTAATAATTCTCCCGAAGAAAGCTATCTGAGGAAGGAACATTCCAAAATGCTGAAAAATGCCATAGATGAGTTGCCGGAGATTTATAGGGTGCCGATTGTTATGTACCACCAAAAGGGAATGTCCTACAAGGAAATTGCGGATTTTCTCGGAAAGCCGATGTCTATTATCAAAAACAGAATATTCAGGGCAAGGAATGCATTGAAGGAGAACCTGATCGGTGTTGCATGATGCTTGACTGACATGCAGCTGTAAAATATAATGGTGTGGACAGTTATTGAATATAAATATTGAAGTAACTGTCCATTTATTTGTTTTTATGGGGGACGCAGGATGAAAAGCATTTATGTAGTGATGACTGCTACGGGCACCTGGTTTTCTAAATGTATTGGGTTGTATACCAGAGCGAGATATAATCATGCTTCTATTTGCCTTGATTCGGGAATAGATGAGTTTTATAGCTTCGGCAGAAAAATTGCGTGGTTTCCGCTCGTTGGCGGATTTGTGATTGAACATAAGGATACGGGTTTGTTTAAGGCTTTTGGAAATACAATGTGCGCTATTTACAAACTCGATGTAGATGACGCCAAGTATGAGGTGCTTAAGAAGTCAATCGAGGCGTTTATTATAAACAGAAAGATCTACGGATACAACATTCTCGGATTAATTGGTGTAATACTTAATATTCCGATGAAGAGAAAAAACAAATTCTTTTGTACCCAGTTTGTGGCAACTATGATGAAGTTGAGTAATATCTATGACTTTGGAAAGGATCCCTCTCTTGTCACTCCTCAGGATCTGTGTGAGATCAGTGAACTGATACTTGTCTATGAAGGCAGACTCTCTGACCTCGGATGCGGTCTTAGTGTCAACCGTCTGGCAGTCAACGGATAAAAAAAGAAAGAGGGACGATTTGAGATATTATCAACTCCAAACCGTCACCTCTGATTTATCACCTCTAATTAGTTTTTGTTCTCTGTCATCTATTCTCTGTACTATAGCACATAGACCATTCGCCCGATTCTTGCCTTTAGCGGTTTTGACCAGAGCCATTTGTTTGTGGCACTGTCATCAAAGTAGTATAGTGCACCGTTACTTGGATCACTGCCATGAAGAGCCTCAAGGGCAGCATTTCTGTCATTCTGCGTTGCAGGATTGTTGATCCAGCCGTTTTCAACCGGGGTGAACTGATAATATCCGTTACTGCTCACTTCATATATGACGGATGTTATCGTATCAGGAAAAAGATCGCTTTTAACTCTGTTTACAACAACTGCGGCGACACCTACCTTTGCGGAATAGGGCTCGCTTTCCGCCTCGGCTCTGACCAGTCTGGCCAACAGATCAAGCTCGGCCTCCGTATAAGGTATAACTGCCTTGCCTGTATCGACAATAGCATTGGCAGTGCCTGATGGAATATTCAGCTTTTGCCCGGGATAGATCATATTATCCCATTTGTTGTTGGCTTTTCTCAGTGAGCTTAATGATACCCTGTATTTATCAGCGATCTTTATAAGTGTATCTCCGCTTTTTACTGTGTGGGTATCCGCTCGGACATATAATTGCTGCCCAGGATAGATCATGCTGCCGGAGAGCTTGTTGTCCGACATAATGGTATTGGCTGAGGTGTTGAACATTTGACCGATTTTATACAATGAATCGTTTTTCTGCACAGTATAGCTTGCGCCAAATGCTGTATTTACTTGCATAAAGCATGACAATAAAATACCAGCAACCAATGCGGTACTTTTCCTAATGGTTTTCATATGTTTCCTCCTATTGCCTCCGGGGTTAGTTATCGGATTCGGGTAGAGGCACCCTACTCATTTCGAGATTCACCCTTAGGAAACAGCCAGCGATATCGCAAGCGCATCCATTTGTTGCGTCCCCCGTACTCCTTTTGGAGATTCGGCATTTATTAATAAATATATTGTAACAAAGGCCTCTCCCCAATTTCCAGACTATATTTATGGCAGAGAAGGAAATATGGTACAATATATGAAGGAATGAGGTATTTGCAAATAAATTGGGTCGGGTAGGTGGAAATGTGTATGGATTGGTTTTAGAAGGTGGCGGCGGTAGGGGATCCTATCAGATTGGCGCCTGTATGGCAATTAAAGAGAGAGGCCTTGATATCCGAATGGTTGCAGGAACCTCGGTAGGGGCATTGAATGGTGCAATGGTAGTTCAGAACGATATCGAAAGAGCGTATGATATCTGGTATGAACTCAACCCGGGCAGAGTGATTCAAGCGACAGGCGATGAGATCGCCAGCTATATTAACAATGGTTTTAAACCTGAGTCGTTCAGGGCCTTTGTGAAAAGCATGAGAAAGGTTATATCTGAAGGAGGTCTGGATGTCGCCCCTCTCGAGGAAATGGTCAAGAATGTGATTGACGAGGACAGGATCAGAAAATCACCTATAGGCTTTGGCGTTGTTACTGTGGATCTTACCATGAGAAAAGCTGTTGAGATTTTTAAAGAAGATATTCCATCCGGCCAGCTTGCGGATTATGTCATTGCGAGCGCCAGCTTCCCGGCATTTAAAAGAACGATCATCGACGGAAGAGTTTTTATCGACGGCGGCTTCTATAATGTTCTTCCGGTGAACCTTGTCAGCAGCAAGGGCTTTAAAGACATTATCGTGATCAGGACATTTGGTTTTGGGATGAAAAGATACGTTGACGAAAGTATTCTTAATATCATCAGTATAGCACCGTCCGTCAAGCTTGGATCCACGATGGATTTTAGCAATGCGACGGCTAGAAAAAATTTGAAAATGGGTTATGAGGATGCATGCAGAGTTCTTGAGAAGATAAAAGATTGTTGATTCCGAAAGGGATTATTTGGACGTTATTATGAATATCACCGATTCAGGGCATGATATATCGAGGCGGGCAGCAAGCTTTGTTTGCGCGTTATAAATGCTTGGAATGGTGATATTTGTATAATGGGTTTATTTATTGCGACAACATATGTAATTCTATCAGGCGTTATTATTTATTTGCTGATATTAATTTCCAGACGTAAGGCTGACCGGTGTGTCGAAGTTCGTGACACCATACTTGCAACGGAAGAGTTAGAAAGGCATGCAATAGAAATAGCCAGAAGCCATCCGGTGATGAAATCGGCAAAAAGCCTCCATTGGCTGGTACGCAGGTTAAATAGCAATTATAGCTTTATAGTAGGAATATATAAAGCTTTGAATATCGACGCCAGAGAATCATTCCCGTCAGCTCCTGCAGCTGAGTGGCTTCTTGATAATTTCTATATTATTGAGGAGCAGGTCAAGCTTATCAGAAGAAATTTGTCAAGAGGCCGGTATTCAAAGCTTCCGGTATTGAAGGAGGGTTACCTGAAAGGATACCCGAGAGTTTATGCTATTGCTCTTGAGATGGTTGCTCACTCTAACGGAGGCATTGACGACAGGATCATTACAACATTTATTCATGCATATCAGACCCAGACGATGCTGTCAATAGCTGAACTGTGGGCTTTTCCAATCATGCTGCGGATTGCCGTGCTGGAAAGCATACGCAATGTGTGTGAAAAGATTCATACCTCCCGTATAGAATGGCATAAAGCAGAGGAGCTTGCCTCCCACATTCTGACCCGCAAGCCGGACGAACAGGAAATCAAACAGCTCCTGGACGATCAGTTCAGTGAAGGGAAGCTGGTTACGTCGTCATTCACAGAGCACCTTGTCCAGCGCCTCCGAAAGGCTGGGAAGGGTAATTCTTCAGTTACTGCCCTCATGGATGCGTATCTGGAAAAAGAGCATTCTTCTATTGAGAAAATGACAGCAGAGGAACATCAAATGCAGGCTGAGATGCAGGTTGCCATCGGTAATTCCATCACCGGACTGCGCCTGATCTCAGAGCTTGACTGGTCTGAAATGTTTGAAGCGCTCAGCCACGTAGAACAGATTCTCAGGAAGGACCCCAGCGGTGTCTACGGGCAGATGGATTTTGAGTCAAGGGATTATTACAGACATGGGGTCGAGAAACTTGCAAGGGCTTTTAACGTATCAGAGATCCATGTGACAAACAAAGCGATTGGTTGCGCAAAAGCCGGTGCCGGAAATCCGCCGCAGGATCATGTGGGATATTATCTGATCGGCAAAGGGCGCGAAACGCTTGTGGCGTTGCTTGAAAAGTCTTCGAAGCGGAGATGGGTGTTTTCATTTGCATCGCTAAAAAAGCCAAAAAGGCTTTATGCAGCTATCATATTATCTTTGACTGCCTTTTTGGTGTGCTTCTTCACCTATTATGCATTGAGCCGGAATAATGCGCAATCATTCCTATGGCCGTTTGTAACGGTATTGTTGACATTGATACCGTGCAGTGAATTTGCTATTAGTGTGACCAATACGATATTCGGCCATGTCTACAGACCAACGATGATGCCGAAGCTTGAACTGAAGGACGGTATTCCGAATGAACTGGCAGCCTTTGTGATCGTCCCTACCTTGCTGACCAGTCCGGGGCGTGCAGAAGAATTGCTCAGGCAGTTGGAAGTTTATTTTCTGGCAAACCGTGAGAAAAACCTGTATTTTGCTTTGGTTGGTGATTTTAAGGATGCCCCTTCGCAGACGCAGGAAAAGGATGAGGGGATCGTCTCTGCTGTTCTAAATGGGGTTGAAGAGCTGAACGGGAAATATTCGGCTGACGGCCATGACATATTTTTCTACGTTCACCGAAAAAGAAGCTATAGCAAATCCCAGGATAGATGGATGGGCTGGGAAAGAAAAAGAGGCGCTGTACTGGAGTTTAACAGGCTTCTGAGAGGAGAAACAGATACGGGCTTCAATGTGATTAGCGGGGACGTTTCTCAACTGTCGGACATACGTTATGTTATCACGCTGGATGCGGATTCAAACCTTCCCATGGGAACAGCAAAAAGGCTGATCGGAACAATGGCTCACCCACTGAACAAAGCCTGTGTGGACGAGGAGACCGAAACGGTGACCTCAGGATATGGGTTGCTTCAGCCGAGAATCTGTGTAAGCATAGCAGGAGCGAACCGGTCACTTTTCACAAAAATATTCGCAGGTCAGGGAGGGATTGATCCTTATACCACCGCTGTGTCCGACATATACCAGGATATATTTGACGAAGGAATCTTCACAGGCAAAGGAATCTATGAGGTTGATGTTTACAGAAGGGTGCTGGAGAACAGGATCCCCGATAACAAGGTGCTCAGTCACGATCTGCTGGAAGGCTGTTATCTGCGTGCGGGGCTGGCCAGTGACATTGAACTGGTAGATAGCTACCCGAGCGGATATCAATCCTATACCGCCAGGCAGCACAGGTGGGTCAGAGGAGATTGGCAGCTTCTGCCCTGGCTGGCAGGAAGAGTGGAAAAGCTTAACGGAAATAAAGTAAAAAATACATTGTCCGGTCTGTCGAAATGGAAAATAGCAGATAACCTGCGCAGAAGTCTCATTGCCCCATCTCTTCTGCTCCTGCTCATTGCAGGAATAGGCTTTCTGCCCGGAAGCAATTTAGTATGGATTGGATTTGTCATTCTTGTCTCGTCAACACCGTTGACTACAGGATTTCTAAACGTGCTGCTGAGCGGGAATTTACTATATTTTAGCGGCAAAACAAATTCAACTGTCATTACCGGTATCAGGGCAGCTTTTTATCAATCTGTACTAATGCTTATGCTGATCCCGCATCAGACGTGGATTATGGCGGATGCGGTGATCCGCACAATATACAGGACCTTCATTTCTCATAAAAACATGCTTGAGTGGGTTACTGCAGCAGATGTAGAAGCGAGCGCAAAAAACAGTCCAGGCACTTATCTGAGGAAAATGTGGTTTGTATTCCCGGCGGCAGTTGCGTTAGCCGGTGCTGCCGCACTTTCTCCGGAAGGTCTTGGAATTGTTGCTGTGATCGTGACTTTATGGCTGCTGTCCCCTTGGGTGGCATATTGGATAAGCAAACCGATTGAAAAACGCACCAGAAGTCTGTCAATCGAAGACAATGCCATGCTCAGACGAATGTCGCGCAAGACTTGGAGGTATTTCGAAGATTTTGCTGGAGAAACGGATCATTTTCTGCCTCCGGATAACTATCAGGAGGATCCTCCCAAAGGCGTCGCGCACAGGACCTCTCCTACAAATATTGGACTTTTACTTATCTCAATTCTCTCTGCCGCCGACATGGGTTTTATCGGATGGAAGAGCCTTGTTGAAAGACTTGAAAAGACTATAAGCACTATTGAAAAAATGGAGAAGTGGAAGGGACATCTCTACAACTGGTATGATACAGTGACACTGGAAACTTTGCGGCCTATATATGTTTCTACTGTAGACAGCGGAAATCTGGTGGGATACTTGATCGTTGTAAGAGAAGGATTGAAAGAGTTTTTCAAAAAGAAGATACCGGAACCTAATTTAGTACTGGGATTAAAGGATACACTGGATTTGGTTTGCAAAGAAGAGAGAACTGATATCGGTTCCAAATTGCGTCAGGCCCTGTCTGAGCCTTCTTTGGTGCTTGGTGAAAAAAGCGGGGATTTGCGTAATTGGTTGGGCATTCTAAAGGAACTTACCGGTTGGTGCAGTTCATTAGCGGCAGATCACAGGCATAAGAGCAGCAAATGGCTCCCGAAACTTACAGAAACGGTAGAAGAATTTGCTAATGAATTGATTATGTTCTATCCATATCTGGAACGGCCTGAGCTTCTAAATATACTGGAACCGGCACCGTCCGGAACAGAGGCCATATTCCAGGACGTATCCCAGGCAATATCCAATATAGATATGTACAAGCCCGCTACGCCGTCGGAATTGTTGAAGCGTTATCAAACAGTAATCGGGCTGATCGGACAGTTGCTAGACCGTCAGGATTACCGGAAAGATCATATATGGGCGGAACATGCACAGATCCTCAACGATATGCTCAGGGAAGCCCAAAGAAGAATTGAGGGCAGTATCCAAGAGGTTCATAATCTGACACGCCGAATTTCTGTACTCATTGATGAGACAGAGTTCACACCGCTGTTTGATCATAAAAGGATGTTGTTCTCGATTGGATATAATGTGGAAGAAGGCCGGTTGAGTAAATCTTACTATGACCTGCTTGCCTCCGAGGCGAGACAGGCCAGTTACATCGCCATAGCACGCGGTGAGGTTGACCGCAGACATTGGATGAGAATGGGCAGAAAACTGACTGCGGCGGACGGAGGGAAAGGGCTTGTGTCCTGGACTGGTACAATGTTTGAATATCTGATGCCGCTTCTGATTATGCGCAACTATGAAAACACCCTATTTGATGAAACTTATTCGTTCGCTGTAAGAGTGCAAAAAAAATATGGCAAGCAGCATGGCATACCATGGGGAATATCTGAATCCGGTTATAGCGCGCTTGATTTCAACCTAAACTATCAGTATAAGGCGTTTGGCGTACCGGAGCTGGGGCTGAAGCGGGGGCTGGCAAATGATATGGTGACTGCGCCTTATGCATCAATGCTGGCATTAAATGTGAGCGGCATATCGGCTGTGGAGAATCTCAAGCAACTGGCTGATCTGGGAGCAGATGGACTGTGGGGATATTATGAGGCAATCGACTTTACACCATCCAGACTTGATAAGGATGCCAGCTACTACATTGTTAAAAGTTATATGGCTCACCATCAGGGGATGAGTCTGGCAGCCATGAACAATTTCTTTAATTCGAATATATTGCAGGAACGCTTTCATTCTGACCCTGTAATTAATTCAGCGGAGCTGCTGCTTCAAGAAAAAATACCGGAAAAAGTGCTTTATACCAGAGAATTCAGCAAGGACAGCTTTGTACGTTTAAAAAAGAGCGATCAGACAGAGGGAATGGTAGTGCGGACATTTGGTCTACCCGGCACTCTTCCGCCTAACGTAAACATTCTATCCAATGGAGTCTATAATGTGATGGTAACCGACGGCGGTTCAGGATACAGTAAAAACTCAAATATGGACGTTACAAGGTGGGAAGCTGATTATTTTACAAAGAACGGATTCTATATTTTTATTAAGAACGTCAATTCCAATGTAGGGTGGTCTGCCACGCTGGATCCGCTGGATGTTGAACCGGAAAAGTACAGAGTAGTTTTTTCTCCTGACAAAGCAGAATATGTGCGTAGGGATGGAAACCTGGAAACCCATTTGGAAGTCACGGTTTCCGCTGAGGATAATGCTGAAGTGAGGATGGTATCGGTAACAAACCATAGCAACCATATCAGGATTGTGGAATTTACCAGTTATCTTGAAGCGGTGCTGGCTCCCGGACATGAAGATGCGGCTCATCCGGCCTTCAGTAAATTGTTTGTTAAAACAGAGTTTGTCCCACAGCAGTCTTGCCTGCTTGCAGTACGAAAGCAAAGAACAGAAGAGAAGAAACCGCTATGGCTTATGCATACAATGGTTGTGGATTCGGGATCCGTCATAGGAGATCTCCAATATGAAACGGATCGGATGAAATTTATAGGTCGCAACCGTAATATATCCAACCCTAAAGCACTGGAGCCGGACCAGCCTCTGAGCAACAGTGAAGGCTCTGTTCTCGACCCGGTTATGAGCTTGCGAAGACGTGTTGAGATTGCCCCGGGACATACAGTCAAGGTTGTATATACTGTTGCTGTTGCGCATACAAGACAGCAGGCGCTTGAGCTTGCCGAGAAATATAACGATTACAGGACCTCCAGGAGGGTTTTTGAGCTGTCCTGGACAAGAAGCCAGGTAGAAAACAGATACCTTGGGCTTGAGAATAAACAGATTGAGTTCTATCTGGAGCTAATCCCATTCATACTTTATGACAGCCCGCTAAGAAGGGAACACGCTGGATATATCGCAAACAATACCGGTGCTCAGCAGGAGCTTTGGCCCTTTGGTATTTCGGGGGACATTCCGGTTATTCTTGTTGAGGTCAATGAAATGGAAGACATGGAGATGGTTGAATGGGCAATAAAAGGCCATGAATTTTGGAAGATGAAAGGTCTGATGATAGATCTTGTTCTGGTGGTGAATAAGAAAGAAGGCTATTCACAGCCGCTGAATGATCAGATCAGAAATATCATTGCCGCAAGTCATGCAAGAGAAAGCATCAATCATTACGGGGGCGTGTTTATCAGAAATACCGCCGAGATGGATCAGGCGCAGGTGACATTGCTCTATACGGTGGCCAAAATAGTCATAAAGGACAGCATCGAAGCATTGAAAGGCCGTGTGAAGGAACTGCGCATTTTATTAGATCGGACTCCTCCGGCGGTTGTCAGCAGCAAACCGGAAAAAGTGCAGCCTATTTTTGTGCATCAGCCCGCTAATGAAAGAAAACTATTGTTTTTTAACGGCATCGGCGGATTTTCCGCAGATGGAAAGGAATATGTGATCAGGCTGCCCGGAGGTTCGCACACACCTGCGCCATGGTCGAATATCATTTCAAATAAAAAATTCGGTTTCCTGGTTACGGAAAGCGGAGGCGGCTATACATGGGCGGAGAACAGCCGGGAATTCAAACTGACGCCATGGTCCAACGATCCTGTAACAGACTGGCAAGGTGAGGTTTTCTATATGTGCGATACCCATCAGAAGTGCCATTGGACACTGACTCCATCGCCGGCTGGCGATAATGAGCTTTATACGATAAGGCACGGTCATGGTTACAGTATTTTTGAACACAACAGCCATGGACTCAGTCAGTCTCTGACCATGTTTGCGGCGCTGGATTCACCGGTCAAGATCTGCCTTGTTACGATTACTAATATTACCGGAAGAAAAAGGGATCTGACCATCACCTATTATACCAGACCGGTGTTAGGTGTTGATGAAAACCAAACGTCACCATATATCGTCACGTGGCGGGATGAAAGAGGGGTCCTTTTTGCTGAAAATAAATACAACAATGAGTTCAGAGGACGGGTTGCGTTTTTGTCTACGAATATAAAAGATTCTTCTGTGACCGGCGACCGGATTTCATTTATCGGCCAATCAGGAGACCTCTCCGAGCCGATGGCCCTGACAGGTGAAACCCTCGGGGGAGTGACTGGAGCGGGGATCGATCCTTGTGCTGCCATCATGGGAAACATAAAACTGGAGCCGGAGGAGGAAGTCAGTGTTGTCTTCCTGCTCGGAAGCGGAGAAAATGCAAAACATGCAGCAGAGCTTGCCGCCCGGTTCAGTGATATACAGACGGCCTCTGATGAGCTGGATAGGGTAAGAGAATACTGGAGGAGAATACTGGAGGCCATACAGGTGCATACGCCGGATGATTCTTTTGATGTAATGATAAACGGATGGTTTATGTATCAGACAATCGCATGCAGGATTTGGGCGAGATCAGGTTATTATCAGGCAGGGGGCGCATATGGCTTCAGGGATCAGCTTCAGGACAGTATGTCGCTGCTGAATACATGGCCTTTGATGGCCAGGGATCAAATTTTGCTGCATGCTTCAAGGCAGTTTGAAGAAGGGGATGTACAGCACTGGTGGCATATGGAGGGGGGTAAGGGAATCCGTACAAGGTATTCGGATGATTTACTCTGGCTTGCTTATGTTACTGCAGAGTACATTGAGAAGACCGCAGACACATCCATCCTGTATGAACAGGTGCCTTTTCTGAAGGGCAGCATTCTGGTTGAAGGAAATGATGAGAAATATGAGCAGCCCCAAATCTCGGATAAAGTTGCCCGTGTATATGAGCACTGCACTCTAGCAATTGACAGATCTCTGGCCACAGGACCTCATGGGTTGCCACTCATAGGCAGTGGCGACTGGAATGACGGAATGAATACGGTCGGCAATAAAGGTATGGGGGAAAGTGTCTGGCTTGGTTGGTTTCTGATCTCCATACTAAAAAAGTTCATTCCTGTCTGCCGGCTTATGGAGGATTTTGATAGAGCTCAGGCATACCGTGAAGCAACTGACCGACTTCAGGAAAACATGGAAAGGAACGCCTGGGATGGAAGCTGGTATAGAAGGGCTTACTTTGATGATGGCACACCGCTGGGTTCAGTTCATAATTCAGAATGTATGATTGATTCTATTTCCCAGTCCTGGTCTGTTATATCAGGGGCAGCAAAGCCGCACCGGATGGAGGAGGCAATGGATGCAGTCCAAAAGTATCTGGTAGACAGCAATGAGGGGATCATCAAATTGCTGACACCGCCCTTTGACAAAGGGGACCTGCATCCCGGATATATTAAGGGATATGTACCCGGCGTCAGGGAAAACGGCGGTCAATACACCCATGCGGCCACATGGGCAGTTATGGCTTTTGCGCTGCTCGGTAAGGGAGATAAGGCAAGCGAGTTGTTCCATATGTTGAATCCGGTAAATCATACCAGAACAGAACTTGAATATTCCAGATATAAAACGGAGCCTTATGTCATAGCGGCTGATGTCTATTCGGTACTTCCTCATACAGGCCGCGGCGGATGGACTTGGTATACAGGAGCGGCAGGGTGGCTTTATAAGGTAGGCCTGGAAAACATCGCCGGATTCAGGAAAAAAGGAGACAGATTGCATATCAATCCATGCATACCAAAGAATTGGGACGGATTTGAGATCGATTACCGTATGGAGCAGGCTGTCTACCACATTCAAATAAAAAACCCCGACAGCTTGAACTGCGGAGTTTCATATATTGCCGTAGATGGTAAGCCGTGTCTGGGCGGTTTTATTATCCTTGAACGGAGTGGATTCCACAGGGTCGAAGTTATCATGGGCACACCGCCTGTATCTGATCAAGATGCCGAATCCAATCCGGAGTCCGAGACATATGTGACAGGATCAAGCATTGGAAATTCATAGTTTTCCTGCCCCAACTCAGCTAACAGATTTATTGTGTTATGAAAGTCGGAGATCAGATCCAACCCATTTGCCTCCAGGATATGCTGAAGCTGGCCGTTTTCTCTATACATCCACCTTGTATATCTGGAACGCTCCAGAATGTAATCCTTAATCACATTCTGGAAATCGGCCTGTCTTAGAATCTCTTCACATATAAAGAAGTTACAGACCGTAGTGCGGAATCGCACCGGTAATTTACAACCGGAGCCTGGGCTAACAAACGGACAGGTCCTGAAAAATATGGTATGATCTCTTATGCTGCCGGTTTCTAAAAGCTTTCCGGATGATATGTATTTTTCGTATGCTTCCTTATCAAAAGGCCCTTTGGCATAGATATTGTATCTATTCACAATAGTGCCGGGATTTGACAATATAATTTCGAGTGTCTTATGCCCACTATCCAGTATTGCCATTCTTTGAATATCTACCAGTGTAAACTCGGGAAAATAATGACAGCAGCCTCTGTTTTTAATACTGCATAAGCTTTTTCCCATCAGACTGTTACAGCTGGAACAATCTGTACAGCCAATCTGCGGAATACCGTGATCAAAAAAAATATAAATATTTCCCATAAATCGCCCCCTGATAAATTTTTTACTTCTACATTATAGTTTCGGTGAGGTCTCTCAGCAATACCTTTTTTAATTTAAAATACCTTTTTTAATATAAAATACCTTTTTTTAAACGCGAAAGAATGCTGTAAATGGGAAATTATGTTGTAAACGTAACAAAATTGTTATACAATTGTCATTACAATAGTCAAATATTTTCTGTAGACGGTATTTTGTTCCAGGCTTATCCCGTTTTTTAAGACAAGGTAGTACGGCTTTAGCATTACTTCCGTATATAAGGTATGCTGGCCGCCGGTTTTTTTACTGCGGGAGGTGAGTATCCTTGAAGAGAACGATGAGTAGGTGTTATGAAAATTGCATCAATAAACTGCGTAATGAACTTCACAATCTGATCGATTCAGAAAAAATTACCAGTAAAATTGTACAAAAGAGAAGTCGGGAGCTTGACCATTTGATTTTCTTGTATTACCAGCAGTGTAGAAAAGATCAGGAATTAAAGGAGCCGTAAAAGAGAATTCCTAAAAATGGCAGCACAATAATTGCAGTGGCTGGATGACCGCTACCTGCCGTTGATATATGTTGGCCAAAGATTGTCTGGCCTGCAATGATGTAACCGGTTATCAGACCCAAAACCAGGCCGCCGACCGCTCCCGCTGTGATCATGAGCGGGTGGCGATGGTCGCAGGAAGGTTCGCTGATATCGTCGGGATACATAATGTCTGTCCAAAGCAATTTTTTCCTTTTTACGAGTGAATAGCACAGTGGGAGAAGGATAGGCCCCAAGACCAGTGTGATTACTACGTTATTGAGCGTAATAATTATGGCCAGAGCTGAGAAGCTTGCCATATTCAGAATATCAAGTCCCCATGCGATTGTTACCGAGCAGGCGATACTTGCAATAAAGCTGATTATGCCGAATTGTGCCAGCTTCCATGGAGTATTGATATTAGGTGTTTTGTCCTCGCCATATCTTGGCTTGATATGATTCCACAGTTTATATGGGATATAGGCATACATAAAATTTCCGATAAAACCGAAAAAAGAACCGGCCGACAGCGTGCCGAAACAATCTCCGCCAAGATTCCCGAGTGCGGAGCCCCAGGCACCCGCTGGCCCGAATAGCAGCCCGAATATAACCGGCAAAAGCGATGCCGGCCTTATTTCTGTAATACCCGGAATAACAGGTATCGATTTGGTAGGAAGTAAAAGCAGCATGTATATACCCGCACATAATACGGTTAATGCAACCATGTTTCCGTACTTCCACATCCTTACGATTTCCTTCACAAAATGCACCTCTCGGTAATTGCAGCAATTGGTAATCCCGCAATTATTGTACCATTTTCCAGTTCAAAATGTCTATATTGCGGCTGATAATGTTTATTGTAACCTATCTCAGAACGGTTGCAGTTTTTGCATCAAACTTCAGAATAGGCTTGCTGTAGTGGATAATTATTTTATGTTCAGTGCTCAAAATTTCAGGTATGATAGTGCTTTTTCAACAAAAAAGCTGTGATTTACGCAGAAAAGTGGCCTATAACTATAAAAACACACCATAATACTTGCAAAAATGAGCAAGGTATGAAAACTGCTAGTACTACTTACAAAACATACTAAACATATCAAAATTGGTGTTGACAATTTATTTTCACCGGAATATAATACCGACATAACATATATATTTACTATATTATTCTTAGGGGAATCACGATGCTTTTTGAAAGAGGTGTTAGCTATAGGGAATTATGGGAAAATTGAAACTGCACTTATTCATGACGGTATTTATGGGGACAAACAAACAGGTGCTGTAAATACCCCCATCTATCAGACTTCAACATATGAGCAGGAAGAACTCGGCAAACATAAAGGATGGGAATATTCCCGTACGGGCAACCCAACGAGAGCTGCACTGGAAGCGCTGATAGCCGCTCTGGAGGGTGGTGCCGCCGGGTATGCTTTTGCGTCCGGTATGGCAGCTACCACCGCCGTGCTCAGTCTCTTCCAAAGCGGAGACAAAATTGTTATCTCCAGCAATGTATACGGCGGCACATTCCGCGTACTTGACAAGGTTTTCAAGCACTTCGGTATAAATTATATCATTGTGGACACAACGGATCTGCCCGTACTTGAGCAGGCGCTGACACCGGATGTGAAGGCAATCCTGATTGAAAGCCCGGCCAATCCGCTGCTGACTATCACCGACATCGCAGCGGTTGCCGGACTCTCCAGGCAAAAGGGTATTCTTCTGATTGTTGACAATACTTTTATGACGCCTTACCTTCAGCGGCCGCTGGAGCTAGGAGCGGACATTGTCCTGCATTCCGCTACTAAATACTTGGGCGGACACAGTGATTTGATTGCAGGTTTAGTTGCAGTTAAATCGAAAGAGCTGGCCGAGAAGCTGCATTTTATCCAGAACGCCACCGGCGGTATTTTACAGCCATTTGACTCGTTCCTTCTTATCCGCAGCATAAAAACATTGGGTGTTCGGATGGATCGCCATGTGGAAAACGCGGAGCGGATCGCTCAAATTTTAAAATCGCATGAGGCGGTCAAAACGGTGTATTATCCGGGACTCCCAGATACACAGGGGTATGAAATCAATAAAAAGCAAGCCCAAAATGGCGGTGCGATGATTTCTTTTGAGTTGGAAGATACTTATGATTACCGGAAATTTTTTAAAAGGCTGAAGCTTATTGCACTGGCGGAATCATTGGGCGGTGTTGAGTCCCTCGCATGTCACCCGGCAAGTATGACTCACGCTTCCATTCCAAAGGAAATACGTGAGAAGGTGGGTATCACAGATGGACTTATTCGTTTATCAGTCGGGCTTGAACATTATGAAGACCTTGCATCAGACCTGAAGCAGGCAATTGAGGGGGCACGAATGTGATTTACGAAGACATGCAGCAATTGATTGGAAATACACCCCTTGTCCGGTTATCGCACTCCGGCTTTCCTGAAACGCTGCGTATATACGCCAAGCTGGAGCTATATAATCCTTCCGGCAGTGTCAAGGACAGAATCGGCAAATACATGATTGAAGATGCCGAGCGCCGGGGAATCCTGAAGCCAGGATCCACCATCGTGGAAGCAACCGCCGGAAATACCGGGTTGGGCATCGCTTTTGCCGCACTAAATAGAGGCTACCGTCTGATATTTGTGGTTCCAACAAAGTTCTCACAGGAAAAGCAAACCTTACTCCGGGCTTTGGGTGGAGAAATAATTAACACACCTTTGGAAGACGGAATGATGGGCGCAGCGCAAAAAGCCGAACAAATCCGTATCGACATTCCGGGAGCGGTTACATTAGGACAGTTTAAAAACCAAAGCAACCCGCAGGCGCATTATGAAACCACAGGCCCTGAAATCTGGAGTGAAATGAAAGGACAGATTGATTTTGTGGTAGCTGGGGCAGGCAGCGGTGGCACCTATACCGGTATATTGCGTTACTTGAAAGAACAAAACCCAGATATCAGAGGTGTTTTGGCTGATCCCATCGGTTCCACCATGGGTGGCGGTGAACACGCAAACTATGACATTGAAGGCATCGGTAACGATTTTATTGCCGAGACGATGGATATGTCACTTGTGGACGATGTAATCAAGATCAGCGATGCCGAAGCAATGGATGAAGTAAAGCAACTGGCCCTAAAAGAAGGAATCATTGCCGGATCTTCCTCAGGTGCGGCGTTGGCGGCGGTCAAACATCTGGCGCAAAAGGTTTCCGCAGGCAATATTGCTACTATTTTCCCCGACCGGGGAGACCGGTATTTTAGTAAAAACATATTTGGATAAAAAATCAAATTATTACCTTAAAAAACCTTGACTAGAAAAAGATGATATGCTATACTAAAGCATAGTAAATCTATATGTTTAATCAGAAATAGGAGAGTCAACTATGAACAAGCATATAAACACCGTCAATACAGTTGTTTGCAGCGTTTCTGCCATGTGCATGATGCGAGTGTCTTGTTGCATCAGTATGTCAATGATGCGAATGTCTTGCTGCACCTGTATGCCCATGTGTTGTGACAATCCTATTCCCAAACCCGCATGATTTTCCGTCTGTGAAAGGCACAGTTCGTGTAAAATGCGGACTGTGCCTTTTTTAATCCTCGAAAAAGCAACTGAAAAAAGCAGCTCTGTGTCGGGCAGGGGCTCGCTACTTGCTGACCACAAATCTCTCAAAACAGGAGGAGAATAATGAGCAAAGTCAATTTATCCTTGCCGGAGGTGCAGATCCGGGAAATCCGTATTAACTCAATAACCGGTTACCAGGGCAGTGCCAGGGAATTGGTTGACTGCTCCCGCCGCGGACTGAAGGACAAAAACCGATCTTTCAGCCAGTGCC
Organism: Bacillota bacterium; assembly: GCA_023411645.1. GTDB lineage: Bacteria > Bacillota > Clostridia > Acetivibrionales > DTU013 > JAEYRF01. The sequence continues at coordinate 82,649 of JAEYON010000068.1, forward strand.
TTGGATGTGCAACCTCCAAGGCGGCTTGTATGACAATTATGGTTCAGGACGGCGCGGTCATCAGCCACGGACCGGTGGGCTGCTCGTCCTGCTATCACGAGTTTGCCTTTACCTACCGTGTCAATTCACCGCTGCGGGGCGTGGAAAATCCTACCCAACGCAAAATCTACTCCACCAATCTGAAGGAGAAGGACACAGTATACGGCGGTGGAAAAAAGCTGGCAAAGACAATCCGTGAGGTTTATAACCGCACACACGCCAGAGTAATCTTTGTGCTGACAACCTGCGCGGCGGGCATAATCGGCGATGATGTGAACAGCATCTGCGATGAAGCGGAGGATGAACTGGGTGTTCCCGTGGTGGCGATTTTCTGCGAAGGCTTCAAGTCCAAGGTTTGGACGACAGGTTTTGACGCAGCCTACCACGGCATTGCGCGCAAGTTGATTGAGCAGCCCCGCCGGCGAAGAAATGACATCATCAATGTCATAAACTTTTGGGGATCTGATATTTTTAAAGACTGGTTCGCGGAATTCGGTGTGATACCCAACTATATCACACCCTACTCCACACTCGAAAGCATCCGTTGGTCATCCGAGGCGGCAGCGACGGTGCAAGCTTGCTCGACGCTGGGCTCCTATCTGGGTGCCGCGCTGGAACAGCAATTTGGTGTTCCCGAGCTGCCGACAGCACCGCCTTACGGCATCGCCCAAACCAACCGCTGGTTCCGCGCCCTTGGCAAGTTGCTGGGAAAGGAAGATGTGGCCGAACGGGTGATTGCTGAAAAGAGGGAAAAATATCTGCCCCAGATAGAAGCAATCCGGGAAAAGCTCACGGGGAAAACCGCCTATGTCACAGCAGGCGCCGCCCATGGTCATGCTCTTCTGGGTGTGCTGGCAGAACTTGGCATAAAAGCTCAGGGAGCCGCCATCTTCCACCATGACCCGCTTTACGACAACGGCGTGCCCGAGGGCGATCAGTTGGCTCAGCGAGTAAGCGACTTTGGCGATGTTCCCAACTTCAATGTCTGCAACAAGCAGGAGTTTGAACTGGTCAATTCGCTCAACCGTATCCGCCCTGACCTTCTTCTGGCACGGCATGGCGGCATGACACTCTGGGGCGCAAAGCTCGGCATCCCGTCGCTGCTCATCGGCGATGAACACTACAGTATGGGATACGAGGGATTGGTCAAATATGGTCAGCGAATAATTGAAACGCTGGAAAATGATGAATTTGTCAAGAATCTGGAGCGGCACGCCATCAACCCCTACACCAAATGGTGGCTGTCTCAGGAACCATATACATTTTTGCAGGGAGGTTCGGGTAAATGAGCAAAGTCGAATTGATAGAACAGGAGCGTTACGTCTGCGCTATTGGGGCTCTGCAAAGCGTGGTTGCTATTCCCCGTGCCGTGCCCATTTTGCATTCCGGCCCCGGGTGCGGGGACATGGTTCAGGGCTTCTTTGGGCACTCCACCGGATATGCTGGAGGCAGCACCTCTCCATGCACAAATTTTTCAGAAAAAGAAGTAGTGTTTGGCGGCATCGATCGTCTGCGGCAAATCATTGCCAACACATACAAAGTATTGGATACGGATTTACAAGTGGTACTTACAGGCTGCACGGCGGGCATAGTAGGCGACGATGTAGATAGCCTCGTGGAGGAGTTTCGCAGCGAGGGCAAACCCATCGTGTCTGTAGAAACGGCTGGATTCAAGTGCAATAACTTTGAGGCGCACAGCTTGGTGGTTAATGCAATCATCGATCAGTATGTGGATGGTTTTTCTGAAGAGAATCCTGCATGCAGTGAAAAGAATACAGTGAACCTGTTTGCCTCCCTTCCATACCAGGACCCGTTCTGGAAAGGAAACCTCGCTGAATACAAGCGGCTGCTTGCCGGTATCGGGCTCAAGGCTCAAGTACTGTTCGGGCCGCAGTCTGGCGGAGTAAAGGAGTGGCAGCAGATTCCCCGTGCGAACTTCAATATCCTTATTTCCCCATGGTATGGACTGCCTATTGTCGAGAACCTGGAACAAAAGTATGGTCAGCCATTCACACATTTTATGCATATTCCTATTGGGGCGAACGCAACAGAAAAATGGCTTAGACAGGTCATTGCCTTCGCCAGGGAGCAGGGTGCGGAAATTGATGAGGAAAAAGCCGAAGCCTTTTTACGCAGTGAAATTCATGCCTATTATGAAGAAATTGACAGCCTGGCTACCTTCTTGTTGGAATTCCGCTACGGACTGCCGAATCATGTTCATATTTTCCACGACGCAGGATATGTTCTGGGCCTATCCAAGTTTCTTCTTCACGAGGTTGGGGTAGTGCCCAAAGAGCAATTTGTTACCGATAATACACCGGAGCGATTCCATGAAGGGATAATCGCAGATATAAAGAGCACTTCCGATAAGCGGGACATCCCGTTGTTTTTCGAGTCGGATGCAGGACGGGCGCAAGACATTCTGCGCGGCATTTCCCATAGCGGTCGCGGACTCATTATTGGCAGCGGCTGGGAAAAGGAACTGGCCGCAGAAAAGAATACGGACTTTCTTACTGCGGCGCTGCCATCTTCTTACCGTTTGGTGCTTACAACCAACTACGCCGGTTTTAGCGGCGGATTGCGTGTGATTGAGGACATTTACAACACGGTTCTGCCGACGTACCGATAGGAGGCCGCTATGAACGCACGGATTGCTTTCGCCAGTACGGGCGATTATATTGATCAGCACTTTGGCTCCGCACGGTATTGGCAGGTGTACGATCTTGCAGAAGATGGAACCTGCCGGCATGTTGAAACCCGGAGGACACAGGCCAAATGTCAGGGAAACTGCGAAGGCGGTTTTGACCACTTGCTCAGGACGCTGGAGGACTGTGAAGCCGTATTCGTAAGCAAAATTGGTCAATCCGCAGCGGCGTTTATGATTGGCCGCGGTAAGCGGGTATTTGAGGCGGCGGGGGCAATCGATGAAATTATTGATCAAATTTCGGGTGAAAACCTGTTGGAGGAGGGCTAAACCATAGCTTTTTCATTTGAGGAATTAACAAAATTCCATCCCTGTTTTGCGGTGGGAGCAAAAAACAATAAAGGACGCGTCCATCTGCCGGTTTCACCAGGCTGCAACATCAACTGCCTCTTTTGCGACCGCAGGCTGAACAATATCGATCAGCGGCCTGGCGTCACTTCGAGAATTATTTCCCCGCAGGAAGCTGTGGATGTCGTGCGTAAGGCGGTTGCCCTCTGCCCGGGTATCACGGTGGCAGGAGTGGCCGGACCGGGAGACACTTTGGCGACGCCATATGCACTGAGAACCTTTCGGTTAATCAAAGCGGAGCTGCCTGATATCATCAAGTGCATGAGCACAAACGGGTTGCTTTTACCGGACTTCGCAGATGAAATCATTGATGTGGGCATAGATTCTCTCACTGTCACAGTCAACGCCGTTGACGCGGAAATACAGTCTCAAATCTGCAGCGGCATAACATACCAAGGCAAGCGCTATGAGAACACTACCGCTGCCGAGATCCTGATTACCAATCAGCTTGCCGGGATCAAGAAGGTTGCAGATGCCGGAATCACTGTCAAGGTCAATACCGTGCTGATTCCCGAAATCAACGTGGGGCATGTGGCGGAGGTCGCAAGGACAGTCAGTGAAGTGGGTGCGCGGATTTATAATATTATTCCGCTGATCCCCCAACACAAGCTCGCGTGGTGTTCCGCACCCGGCTGCGATCTGATTAGTAGTACACGCATAGAAGCCGAGCGGTACATCAAGGTTTTCCGGCATTGCCAGCGGTGCCGAGCCGATGCGGCGGGAATCCCCGGCGGCGCAGATGTGTCGGAACAACTTTTTATTAGCTCTGTAAGGCTGGAAAATACTTTCTCGCACGGCTGAGATAAATTAGATGATGAAAGGTGGTGGTGTTATATGTGCAGCGACTGTGATATGTGCGACACGGCCGACCATACCTTTATGCCGATGATGGCGAAAATCAACTTGTGTTTGTGGAGGGGGAAAGATGATATGGGATATATAGAAATAAAAGATCTGCACAAGGCCTTCCATATTCGAGGACAGTCGCTCGATGTTTTGAAGGGTGTAGATCTCAGCATAGAAAAAGGCGAAATTTTCGGCATTATAGGTTATTCCGGTGCGGGAAAATCAACGCTGGCACGATGCATTAATCGGCTTGAGGAGGCTGATAAAGGCGAAATCATAGTGGACGGAGTAGATATCAGATCCTTAAGCAAAAAGAATCTGTTGCGGGAACGCCGCAACATCGGAATGATTTTTCAACAGTTCAATCTGTTTGAGGCTCAAACTGTGTACGAAAACATCTCTTATCCTTTAAAAATATCCGGGGTGCCGAGCCGTGAAATAAGAGAGCGTGTACTTGAAGCGGCAGAAGTTGTGAGTTTATACGACAAGCTAGACGCTTACCCGGGCGGATTGTCCGGAGGACAAAAACAACGAGTCGGAATCGCGAGGGCTATCGTCGGAAGACCGAATGTATTACTAAGCGACGAGGCGACAAGCGCGCTTGATCCTCAGACTACGCTTTCGACACTCGAATTATTAGAGGAAATCAACGCAAAGACAGGTATCACTATATTGATGATAACTCACGAGCTTGACGTAATCAAGTACAGTTGCACACGGATGGCCGTGCTTGAAAACGGTATCATTATCGAAAGCGGCAAAACAACCGAGGTTTTTGGAAACCCCAAAAGCAAAACGGGAGAACTATTCTTTAAGGTTTACACCGAATTTCGGAATCAAAAGGAATACGCAGGAGGTGATGGAATTTGAGCTTGCTTGATACCCCGCTATGGGATGTCATTAAGGGCAGTTTCGCTTATGAGGTATGGGAAAGGGTCACTCCGGCGATTCTTGAAACACTTTATATGACAGGCGTAGCGTCATTAATAACATTGGTGTTCGGGCTCGCTCTCGGAATACTTATGACGGTGACCAACCCCCATGGACTAATACCTCTCAGAGTGTTTTATGCAGTATCGGGATGGTTTATCAATATCTTGCGCTCACTGCCGCAGATGGTGATGATAATTTTACTGATACCTGTAGCACGGTTCTTTTTTGGAAAAAGCTATGGAACGAACCCTTGTATGATAGCTATAGCCGCTTGTCTGATTCCGATGTATGCGCGTATTGTCGAAAGCAGCATACTTGAAATCTCAAAGGGCAAGATCGATGCCGCAAAGTCAATGGGAAGCACGTATACTCAGATTATATTTCGGATTCTGTTACCGGAAACACTTCCATCGCTCATCCGAGGCTTTACGGTAACGGTTATCGCCGTCTTGTCAATGACCGCACTAGCTGGAATGTTCGGCGCGGGAGGTGTCGGAGACATAGCGGTCAGGTTCGGTTATCAGCGGTTTCAGCATGATGTGCTGTTTGCAGCAGTTTACGTTTTAATTGCACTGGTGCAGATTATCCAGTTTCTTGGGGATTTCTTATCAAAGAGAATCCTCCGGAAACGAAATCTGATTTAATAAAAAATTCAACACAAATAAAGGAGAATAAACCATGAAAAAATTTCTTAATTTCTTACTCTCAGCAATACTTATACTGTCATTTGCAGCTTGCTCGAACAAGAACGTGCAAACGTCAGGTGAAGCGGTCGAAATTATTGGTATCGCCGACCTTGTGCCCCATTCGGAACTCATTAAACATGTCACTCCCAAGCTTCTTGAGCAAGGAGTAAAAGTAACCCTAGCAACAACGGCTGCGGACAATACAACCAATGAAAAGACAAATGCAGGTGAAATAGACTTTAACTTTTTTCAACACAATCCTTATCTTCAGTCAGAGAATGAAGCAAACGGGTTTAAGCTCTCAAATGCTGGAGATATTCATGTTGAGCCGATTACAGCATATTCTGACAAGTATAAGGATGTGTCTGAAATTAAGGATGGCGATACGGTCGCGATTCCGAATGACGGTACGAACGAGTATCGGGCGCTGCGTATCCTTGAGCAGAATGGTTTCATTAAGCTGAATACTGAAACTGCAAACAGCTTGTCGGCTTCCATAGCTGATATTGTTGAAAATATTAAAAATCTCGAAATTGTTGAGATTGACAGTGCGCAGATTATCCCTACCAAAGACGACTACGATTTCTTCATCACAAACACTAACAAGGTATTAGAGGCGAAAATCACTTCGACGAGGCTGTTCAGTGAGGGCGGAGACAGTCCTTATGCAAACATAATAGCTGTGAACTGGAACAACCTCTCTACTGAAAAGACGGAGGCGGTTAAGAAACTTGTTGCGGCGCTCCAGTCCGACGATACACGAAAATTTATCGAGGAAAAGTACAACGGTGCGGTTATACCGGCGAAACTTCAAAATAATCCTGGTGATGCGTCCGCAAAACCTACTGCCGAATAGAAACGGAGTACTATAATGAGCGATAAGCAAATCAGACAGATTGCCATTTACGGCAAGGGTGGCATCGGGAAATCCACTACCACCCAAAACTTAACAGCGGGCTTGGCCGAAAGCGGCAAACGCGTAATGATAGTCGGGTGTGACCCCAAGGCAGATTCCACACGTCTGCTGCTGGGCGGCTTGGCACAAAGCACTGTGCTGGACACCCTGCGAGAGACTGGTGATGATGTTGCTCTTGGGAATATCATGCGCGATGGATACCTTGGAACAAGGTGCGTTGAGTCAGGTGGGCCTGAACCCGGTGTGGGTTGCGCCGGACGCGGCATCATCACCTCAATAGGCCTTTTGGAACAGCTTGGAGCATACACAGACGATCTGGACTATGTGTTTTACGATGTGCTGGGTGACGTAGTCTGCGGCGGCTTCGCCATGCCGATCCGTGAGGGCAAGGCAAAGGAGATTTATATCGTCGCTAGCGGCGAGATGATGGCGCTGTATGCCGCGAACAACATCTCAAAAGGCATCGCCAAATATGCACAGAAAGGCGGTGTCCGTCTGGGTGGCATTATCTGCAACAGCCGCAACGTCGATCGGGAGCATGAGCTGCTTAAGGCATTTTGCGCTGAATTAGGCACACAGCTCATCTATTTTATCCCGCGTGATAATGTGGTGCAGCGTGCGGAAATTCGCCGCAAAACGGTGATTGAGTTTGAGCCGGAATCCCATCAGGCCAAAGAATATCGCAGCCTCGCCAAAGCAATAGACGAGAACACTTTATTCACCATCCCTAAGCCTATGTCCCAGGAACGGCTTGAAGAAATCCTGCTGGAATATGGCCTGATGGATTCGGTACCTGACGATTACAGGATTTAAGAAAAATGGCGGATATGATTTACCCCGCGAAGTCACATAACTGTGATTTTGCGGGGTTATTTATATTAGGGACATATCTGTGTAGCCTGACACTCAAAACAAAACACACTGTGTGAATTTTCTGAATTACAGTATTCTTTTTCCTGAAAATATGGTAGCATATTATAAGTCAGTTTCTTAGGACGGTAATGCCAGAAAATGACAAATTTGCCTTATATCCTTTGTGAATAAGAGCGGGAGGTCGATTGTATTGGAAAGGACAATTAGTAAGAAAAAGTTTGGCACGAGACAAATTGCTGTGATCGGTATGTTATCCTCCATATCGATTGTGCTTGGAGCCACAGGATTCGGTTTCATCCCATTACCCATGGCAAAGGCGACGATTATGCAGATTCCTGTAATTATCGGAGCTATACTGGAAGGCCCCATTGTAGGCGCGACCGTTGGATTGATTTTTGGTATCTTCAGCATCGTTCAGAACCTGACAAATCCTACGTCGGCGTTGTCATTTGCATTCATCAACCCTTTGGTATCAGTGCTGCCGCGAGTTCTAATCGGTATTACTACCTATTACAGTTACAAGAATCGCATTGTAAAAAACGATATCGTCAATACAGGCATTGGTGCTGCTGTAGGTTCGCTGACTAATACGGTAGGGGTTTTGGGAATGATATATGTTATATATGCGGCGCAGTATGCCGAAAAATTCGGTATCGAGGCCAATGCTGCAGCGGGGGCAATTTTTACGATTGCGTTGACGAACGGTATTCCGGAAGCGGTTGTCGCAGTGGTGATTACTATACCGATAGTGCTGGCCGTCAGGAAAATTATAAAGAAATAAAGGAGCTAAGAAATGGGACTCTACGAGCAATGGAAAGAAATGGTGCAAGCTCAGCAAGGGCAGGCGGAATACAATGCCTTTTGGAATGAGTATCTGGAGAAGGAGAAATCAAATTACCAATATATATTGGGAAACAAGCTTAGCAAGCTGGAGGGCAGGCTTGGAGATCTGGCAAAGACGTTTTCCATGGAGCCGGTGGTTTTCACCGGCTTCCTGGATGGGATTAATACCAGTATAACAAGCGAACTGGATCTTGATACGTTAAATGAAGACACAGTGCTGTCATCTGAAATCGATTTTGAGAAGCTTTACTGGAACATGCACGAAGCAAAGGCAGACTGGCTCTACAATCTGAAAGAGTGGGACGGTATTCTTTCAGGAGATAAAAGGGACGAGATTACAAAGGCGTTCAGGTTATCGAAGATGGCTGTCAGCAGCAAGGTTGGCAGAAATGACCCGTGTCCATGCGGCAGCGGCAAAAAATACAAGAAATGCTGCGGGTAAGGTTTGGCTATAGACGTTTATGAGAAGGAGATAGTGTTTATGACGGAGAGAATTAAAATGGCCGTGCCCATTGTTGAAATGGATGGCGATGAAATGACCAGGATCATCTGGAAGCTTATCAAAGATATCCTGCTTGATCCATATATAGAGCTAAATACGGAGTACTACGATCTCGGACTCAAACACAGAGATGAGACCGATGATAAGGTGACGCTGGATGCGGCGTATGCAACTAAGAAATATGGTGTAGCAGTGAAATGTGCCACCATTACGCCCAATGCTCAGAGAGTAGAAGAGTATGGATTGAAAAAGATGTGGAAGAGCCCGAATGGCACTATCAGGGCAATACTTGACGGGACGGTCTTCAGGGCGCCGATCGTTGTAGAGAGCATCGAACCTTCGGTGCGTACGTGGAAGAAGCCAATTACCATCGCAAGACATGCATACGGCGATATCTACAGAAATGTGGAGTACCGTGTGGAGGGTCCGGGCAAGGCGCAGCTCATATTTACGGGAGAGGACGGGAAACAGAACAGCGAGACAATATTCGAATTTGATGGCCCCGGCATCATTATGGGAATGCACAATGTCGACGCATCTATTCAGAGCTTTGCCAGAGCGTGCTTCAATTACGCGCTGGATGTGAAGCAGGATCTGTGGTTTGCCACAAAGGATACAATCTCCAAAAAATATGATCATACCTTTAAGGATATTTTCCAGGAAATCTTTGATTCTGAATACGAAGAGCAATTCAAGCAGGCAGGAATCGAGTACTTTTATACGCTCATAGATGATGCGGTGGCCAGGGTAATACGCTCTGAAGGCGGTATGGTCTGGGCTTGTAAGAATTATGACGGGGATGTGATGTCGGATATGGTCGCTACTGCCTTTGGAAGTCTGGCTATGATGACCTCCGTGCTGGTATCGCCGGAAGGCTTCTATGAGTATGAGGCTGCACACGGAACCGTTACGAGACATTATTATCGATATCTGAAGGGTGAGGATACTTCTACCAATTCCATGGCCACACTTTTCGCCTGGACAGGAGCACTCAGGAAAAGGGGCGAGATTGACGGCAACTCCGCACTGGTTGACTTTGCGGATAAACTGGAGGCAGCTTCTCTCAGAACCATTGATGAGGGAGTCATGACGAAGGACCTGTCAACACTCTCGAACGCACAGAATATAAAAGTCGTAAATACGGAAGGCTTTCTCAACGAAATCCGCAAGCGCCTGGATGCTATGCTCAGTGAGTAAGATTAGGAGTTGATTATCCGTGCTGCAGATGGCAGGTGTTATAGCCGCAGAAATGCTGGCTTCATTATTTGTAAATTACTTCTTCGTCTTTTTGTATATTCTGGTCATTGTGTACATACGTGCTGCGCACCAGAGATACTCCGAGCTTCAGAGCACTATCTATGGAAAGCCGGAGAGGAGCCTTCGAGAGATCACCGAGCAGATCATTCTCATTGGGTTGATCGCCGGCTTTATTTCAAGCTTTTTTACTGTTGCTGCAGGGGTTACCATCGAAACCGAGACGGTCCGGTATTTGTTTTTAATAATGTGTTTGCTTCTGCTTTTTGATCTTAGGCTCGTATGTATCTCATATGCGGCAGGGATTTTGGCTTCTGCAAGCTTGATTTTTGGGTCGCCGAAAGTCAATATATCGTCCCTTCTTTGTCTTGTGGCGGTTTTGCAGCTTGTGGAAAGCATCCTGGTCTATTTGAACAGGAAAGGTGCATGTGTGCCCATATTTATAAAGCATAATGGCGAGATAGCGGGAGCCTTTCTGATCAGAAGATTCTGGATGATACCTGTGGTTTTTTTCACGCATCTAATGCAGCCTGGAGTGAATTCGCTGAATCTTATTCAGGAATGGCCGATGAATTTCTATTCCCCGGCTCTGGAATCCGGAGTATGGGCGCTGGGCCTGGATTGTCTCGTGGCTGTATTATGCCATACGGACATTGCCATCACAAGGCATCCGGAGAAAAAATCAGCCCAAAGCGCCGGAATGCTGTTTGTCTATAGTACTGCTTTATTGTTGATGGCGTTTCTCTCTCTGGATGTTGCTTGGATCGGGTATATTGGGGTAATATTCTGTGTGCTGGGACATGAAGGGATCTATTTTTATTCAAAACTCTCTGAAAGAGCCGGAAGGCCCCTTTTCAGTGCCGTGAAACGTGGCTTGAGGGTCATGGAGGTGCTTGCGGACAGCCATGCAGCTAAAATGGGGTTGGAGCGCGGAGATATAATATTGAGTATAAACAATAATGATATTCAGACAGATGAAGGTGTCGGTGAAGCGTTGAGAGAGTTTCCAACTTATACATGGATCCATGTCCTCAGTTGGGATGGTAAGGAAAAGACTGTAGAATATAAATGTTTTCCGGGCGGATATAATAAACTTGGCATAATTTCTGTTCCGAGGGAAAAAGAAGTTACTTACAAAACCGAATACTTTGAGCGTATGAGCATTCTTCAGAATATTGTCAACCGGTTCAGAGGAATGGATAGAATGACCTAAACAACTTAAACGATAAAGATTTGATTTTAATGCTGGGAGAAGAGGTGTGTGAAATGGATAGGGCAGCTGCTGACAGTCATTATTTGATTGCTCGAAGGCTTGGGCAAAAAGAATATTCCAGAAATATTTCAAGGGGACAGAACGGGTATCTGCCTTTTCTGGAGGGTATTCTGAAAAATATTGAAATAGTATATGAGTTGGATTTGGGTTTAATTGATATTCCACTAAAAAAAATAGTGGGTACCTATACCTATGGCAGAAGTAGATCCTTTGCCGGTAACTACATGCCGCTGCTTTCGCCGAAAGCCGAATTTGCGCTCAAATGGTCTACGCTTTGCGAAGCTCATATCAATGAGGGAATACGCGATCCAATCAAGGTATATGAATATATGAATTGGTTTTATGTTGTAGAGGGCAACAAGAGAGTTAGTGTCCTCAAATATTATGATGCGTACTCCATCCCCGGAAGGGTCGCAAGACTGGTTCCAAAGAGGGATGAAAGCGATGATGCCATTACAATATATTATGAGTTCCTTGACTTCTACAAAAAAACCGGTATTAATCTGATTTGGTTTACAAAGAGGAATTCCTTTAGCATACTGGCAGGGTATCTGGACAACTTCGTTCCTGACAAAAATCTGATGAATATTAGTAAGTACAAGTATTTCGCCAATTCTGTCTATCTGCCATTCAGAAAGGTTTACCTGGATCTTGGTGGACAAAAGCTGCCTATCACGACAGGAGATGCGTTTCTGGAATATATTACGGTTTACGGTATGCCGGACGGAATTGATGATGAAGAATTGAGATCACGGCTGAATGCATTTATCATAGAACTGGAGCAAATGAGCGGCAACAAAGCAGTTGACATCCAGACGATGCCTATCGACACAGGTGAAAATCTCATTTCTGCCGTCACTGCTTTTGTCAGACCGAAGAAGCCGCTCAAAGTGGCCTTTGTATATGCGAAGGACACCAACACCTCCAGTTGGACCTATGCGCAAGAAATGGGCAGAAGTCATGTGAATAAGGTGTTTGGCGAGGCAATCAACACATCCTTTGTGGATAATGTTCCGGAGACACTTGAGGCGTATGATACGCTAAAACAACTTGCAGAGGATGAGAACGACGTTATTTTTGTCACAAGTCCGGCCTTAATCAACGCTACGTTGAAAGCGGCTCTGGAATTCCCGGGCACGAGGTTCCTTAATTGTTCCGAGACCCATTCCTTCAAGCATGTCAATACTTTTTATGGCAGGATCTACGAGCCCAGATTCCTTGCGGGCATTGCGGCAGGGTCTGTTACAAAGTCAAATGTACTGGGTTATGTGGGAACGTACCCAATTCCCGGCGTGATAAACGGCATCAATTCTTTTGCTCTTGGGGCAAGAATGGTCAATCCTGATGTCACCGTTAAGGTAGAATGGCTAAATGGTTGGGATGATATGAAAAGAGCCGAACATGCCAGGGAGGAACTGATAAGCCAGGGAGCCGACATTATTTCACACCACGATACGCTCTCCAATCCCGAGGTTTCGGGGGAATATGGAGTATATACCGTGCTTAGCGGAGTAGGTGCCGATGGAAGCACTAATGAATATATAGCTGCACCGGTTTGGAATTGGGGTATTTTTTACGAGAAAATGCTGCGAAATCTGATGAACTCCCGGAAGCCATCCGGTTCTGGGCAGAAGGTAATAAATTTCTGGTGGGGGATGGATTCGGGCATCGTTGATTTTTTCTACTCCAGACGGCTGGTTCCTGCAGAGACACAAAAGCTACTGGATTTTCTGAAAAATATGATCATCAATGGGATGTTCTCTCCGTTTGCAGGGCCAATTTATAGCCAGGATGGTACGCTAATGGTGAAAAAGGGCGAGATGGCAACGCGTGAACAGATTGTCGGAATGGACTGGTTTGTTAGTGTGATCGACAGTAAACTGCCTCAAATTGATCAGAACTTACAATCAATGATATGGTAACCGTAAGCATTAACAATAGTAGTGTCCTTGTACTGCATCGTTCTGGACTGGCGTTTATAATTCAGATGCTGATGACCATGAAAGAAATATCTGGGCGAATGATTGTCAATTAGGTCGACAAAGCTTTGAAAACCGCGATGAGCAAGATCATCACCATCGCCAAGACCCAGTGCTGGCGCGTGTGTAAGAAGAATGTCAAAACCTTTATTTTTTTTGATCTTATGCCGCAGCTTCCGGATTCTTTTAGACATCTCTTCCTCTGTATACTGGTAATGCTGGTTGCTGTAGTTTATAGAACCACCAAGACCGAGTATTCTGACACCGTTGTAGGTCAGTATTGTATCATCTGCGCTGACGCATCCTTCTGGAGGTCTGGTAAGATAAGTCTTATTATGGTTTCCAGGCACATAAAAGAGAGGCACGTGAATCATTGTCACCAAAAAAGAAAGGTATTCTGCTTTAAGGTCACCGCACGACAAAACAAGCTCTATATCCTTAAAGCGCTCCCGGTCAAAATAATCCCATATATATGACTCTTCGCGATCTGAAACCAATAATATCTTCACAACTTGATATTATACTTAATTCTGCGTTTATAAACAATAAGATAATGTGCTATAATGGAAAGAAAGATTGTGGCAATACTATAAATCGGGGAGGAATAGTGCGTGAAAGCAAGCATCAGACAACTATACAGAGGGGACGGCCAATTCTATGGACAACAGATTGAACTGTCCGGCTGGGTCAGGACAATCAGAGATTCCAAGACCTTTGGCTTTATTGAATTGAATGACGGTTCCTTTTTCAAAAATTTGCAAATCGTTTTCGAAGAAGGAGTTATAAATAATTTCAGAGAAATCGCAAAGCTGCCCCAAGGCTCTTCTGTAAGGGTGCAGGGTGAGCTGGTGGAGACACCCGGAGCTAAACAACCCTTTGAACTAAAGGCTTCGGCTATTGATATTGAAGGGCTTTGCGCACCGGATTATCCTCTGCAGAAAAAGCGTCATTCCTTTGAGTTTCTGCGTACCATAGCGCATCTGAGGCCGAGGACCAATACATTTTCTGCAGTATTCAGGCTCAGGAGCGCTTTATCCTATGCAATACACAGCTTTTTTCGGGAGAGGGGCTTTGTTTATGTGCATACACCCATCATTACCGGAAGTGATTGTGAAGGAGCAGGGGAGATGTTCAGGGTGAGTACCTTTGATCCTGATCAAATTCCGAGGGATGAAAATGGTAATGTGAATTATAAAGAGGACTTTTTTGGAAAAGAAACCAGCCTTACGGTAAGCGGACAGCTTTCGGCAGAAGCCTATTGTATGGCCTTCGGAAAAGTCTATACCTTTGGACCGACGTTTCGTGCCGAAAACTCCAACACGGCAAGACATGCTGCAGAATTCTGGATGATAGAGCCTGAAATAGCATTTGCGGGGCTGCCGGAAGATATGGCTTTGGCCGAGGATATGATGAAGTATCTTATCAGCTATTGCCTTGAGCATGTACCCGAAGAGATGGAGTTCTTCAACACATTTGTAGACAACACGCTTCTGGACAGACTCAATAATGTGCTTCATTCCGATTTTGCACATGTTACTTATTCGGAAGCGATCGAAATTCTGGAAAAGGAAAATGCCGGTTTCGATTATCCTGTTAAGTGGGGGAGCGACCTGCAGACCGAGCATGAAAGGTTTCTGACTGAAAAAACGTTTAAAAAACCGGTATTTGTCACAGATTATCCTAAGGAAATTAAAGCTTTTTACATGAGAGCGAATGATGACGGAAAGACCGTTGCAGCTATGGATCTGCTTGTGCCTGCAGTCGGGGAGATCATAGGCGGGAGCCAGAGAGAGGAACGTCTCGATCTGCTTGCAGCTCGTATGGAGGAGATGTGCCTTGATGAGAAGGATTACTGGTGGTACATGGACCTTAGGAAGTACGGCGGAGCAAAGCATGCGGGATTTGGACTCGGCTTTGAACGTGCCGTGATGTATCTGACCGGTATGGCCAATATCAGGGATGTTATCCCATTTCCCAGGACAACAAAATCTGCGGAGTTTTGATCAAAAATAATTAAATATTAAACAAATAGATAGTGAGGTCGTATATTATGAATGAAATAGTAAGAGAACAAACACGAGAGGACAAAATCAGAATTTCTGAGGAAGTTATTGCCACAATAGCAGGAATAGCAGCGTCAGAAAACGAAAATGTCGCATCAATGGGCGGCGGTTTCGTGGATGGCATTGTTGGAATGCTTGGCAAAAAGGCTCCCAGCAAAGGCATAAAAGTAGAAATGAAAGAGAATCAGGTCAATATCGATCTGGCTGTTGTCATGCAGTACGGCTGCAAGATTCATGAGGTTGCACGCGATATGCAGGACCGTGTGCGCAAGGCAGTTCAGGAAATGACCGGACTCGAGGTTTTGAATGTCAATGTCAGCGTTTTGGGCGTCAGCTTGAGTAAAGAAAACGGAAAAGTTGAGGTTATCGACGATCTTTCTGCTCAGGCATAACCTCTGGAAATCAGATGGGCCGGGTAGGATGAAAAGAATATTGTTTAAGACGTTTGTTGTGTTATCTTCTGCATTACTGCTCATAATACTGATCTTTTTTACAGACAGTTTTGATGCATTGATGCAAATTGTTACAAATGCAAAGATTGGGTGGCTTGCTGTTGGCTTCGGATGTATGGTTGCTTACTGGATACTGGATGCAGTCATTCTGCATACCATATCGGCCACAATGGATAAAGGGCAAAGGATGAGGGATTCTGTCAAGGTTACCATGATCGGGCAATTTTTTCATTCTATTACCCCTTTTGCGGGGGGCGGTGAGCCGGTACAAGCCTATATAATGGTAAAGGATGGTCTCCAACCGGGTGTTGCCGCCTCCATATTTGCCGTAAAAACTATTTTACACGAATTAATTATCGTACTATATGCTATAGCATCATACTTATTTCATGGTGCTGCTTTTACAGCGAGGATACCTCAGTTCAATTATTTCTTTGTAGCGGGTCTTGTGCTGAATGCAGCTTTTTTAGCCTTTATACTGTTGCTTATGTATAAAGCGCAGGCAGCAAAAAAAGTATTAGTGTTTATTTGCAGGCTGTTGGAGAAAACGAAGCTGATCAAAAATAGAACCGCCATTGAGAATAAAATCAACTGTGAGGTGGCAAGTTTTAAAGATGGGGCGTTGATTCTCAAAAAGGACCGCAAATCCCTCTTAACACTGCTGGCGGTACAGATATTGCAATTTACATTTATTTTTGCGATAACCTTTTGTATACAGCTTGCCGTAGAATCCCAACATGCTTCATTTTCTGAGATGATTGCGGCGCAATCCATGATCATGCTGATCTCGGTGCTTATCCCGACACCTGGCGCTACAGGCGGGGTTGAAGGGATAAGCTATATATTCTTTGGGATGTTTTTCCGTAAAGATTTTATTATACCGGTGATCTTGATCTATAGGCTTCTAACCTATTACCCGTCAGTTCTGTTTGGGGGACTGTTCACAGTGCTGGCGCCTGAAAGACCGCTAAAGCGTGAAACAATGAAAAAGTTATCAGATTATTAGACATTATTGTCCGGGCTGCGTATTATCTTGTGTAAACACATTTATGCAGAAAAAAGGAGTAAAGAAAATATGGATAGATTGCATCGTTCAAAAAGGAATAAGGTACTTTTCGGAGTATGCGGAGGATTGTCCGAATATTTGCGGATAGATGCTACACTTATCAGGATCATATGCATTCTGGCTCTTTTCACGGGTGCCGGGTTTGTTTTGTACCTTGTTGCAGCATTGATCATGCCCGAAGACAAGGGATATACGTCGGATGAAAGCCAGTGGAACACCGGTGCGCAGACCCAAACCAAAACGGATTTCGAAAGCGAATTCAATAAGGATGCCGAAGAGTGGGGCCGTCCTGCGAAATATCCGGCAGAGAAGAACAGGGTAGTCATCGGAGCAATCCTTTTGGGTCTTGGGATCCTGTTTCTGGGAAAGCAGTTTATGCCGGGGCTTTTTAACATGAAAATCATGGTGCCCATGCTGCTGGTCGTGATCGGCGGGATTTTCGTTCTGAGGGGAAGAAGATAGGAGTACAAGTACAGGCCAGCGGGGTGTAAATGATAAAACGGTCAGATTATGAGCAGATGATATTTGAACTGAAGGAAAAGTATACGAAGATTTGGCAAAACACGCCCGATACGCTTCCAGCGTTTCGGGCACGTTATACTGCCGACCAGCACAAAAAAAGAGAGGCGGCTATGAGCAGCATTGCTGACGGGATAGTCCGACTAATCAAGGAGTTTTCGGATAAGAACCCGGAAGATTCCGTCAGGTGGGGGTCTGAACTGAAAAGGCTCGTTTACGGCTGCGGAGTGGATATTCTGGGGCTTGAAGGCAATAGCATGAAAATGCTGCTGGAGAATGGCTTCTGTGATGTGACATCCGGTTTTATTTCCAGAGCCCGTGAGTTTGACGCTGGATTTAAGCTGGAAGATATTTTTCAATCCCTGAGGAATACATGGATAATGAACTGTATTCAGAAGCTGATGGGAATGAAGGTCGATTTGACGCCATCCATTTTTGCATATAGCATGCTTTACCCATATACAGATAATTATCTTGACGCCTTGTCTGTGTCTGAAAAAGAAAAAATGCAGACAAATCAAAATTTTAGAAGAAGACTGGCAGGCGTAGATCTAAGGGCTGCATCACTTCTGGAGGAAAAGCTGTTCCGGCTTGTCCGGATGATAGAAGGCCAGTATCCTCGCAGCAGTTTTCCTATGGTATATGAAAGCTTACTTGGTATACAGACAGCACAGGAGAAAAGCTTACTGCAGTCGGCTTACATTAATGAGCCTTACCCGGACATACTGGAGATCAGTATCGAGAAGGGCGGATGTTCTGTTCTGGCGGACGGGTGCCTGTTAAGGGGCGGATTATCCGAGCAGGAAGCCTCATTTATCTTTGGCTTCGGCGTAATGCTGCAGTTTATTGACGATTTGCAGGATGCCAATGATGACAGAGGCAAGGGGCATGTCACTATTTTCTCCGGACGGAATACAAGGACCATGGCTGAGAACATGACTAACAGGCTGATCAACTTTGTGGCCGGTATTCTAAATGATGACAAGTGCTTTTGCTCTCAGGAAGCGCTGGAATTAAAGCGGTTGATAAAAGACAGCATTCTGATTCTGGCAATGGGGGCTGTTGCCTGCAACAGCGACATGTATGGCAGGGACTGGCTTAGAACACTTGAGGAGTATTCGCCGCTTAGTTTTAAGTACCTGAAGAGCTTTTATAAAAGAATGGGAAGAGAGTTCGGAAAACTAAAAATCAAATTGGCCGTTAAGCCTCTTGAAATCCCCATGGCAAGAGCATTTGCCAGCGGAATTCTTTCACAATCTTCTATAAAAATATCATAATGCAAACTCCGACTTTATCCGATAACATATTTAGAATTGTTGAAAAAAGCAAAGTAATGCGATATAGTCGTTATTATTATGTCTTGATATGTGCAAAGGATGAATAGATATGGATTTAGGTACGATTATTGGCCTATTGGCCGGAATTGCCTGTGTCATTATCTCCATTTTTATCGGAGACGGTGAATTATTATCATATTGGGATCTTCCCTCGGTATTTATTACTATCGGTGGCGGCATATGTTCTACGCTAATTAATTACAGGCTCAAAGATTTATTGAGTGTTTTTAAAGTGACGCTGCATGTATTCACCGACAAAGCATCCTCAGCATCTGATATCATTGCCCAAATGGTAAAGCTCTCTGAGAAGACCAGAAGAGAAGGACTCCTTTCGATAGAGCCTGAGCTGGAGGAGATGGAAGATCCATTTATCAAGCAGTCTCTTCAGTTGGTAGTCGATGGGATTGAGTCTGAGACTATACAGGATTTTATGGATACGGAAATTGAAAACATGCAATCAAGGCATGGTAAAGGGATTGCCATCTTCAACACGATGGGCGCAATATTTCCCGCATGGGGCATGATAGGTACGCTGCTTGGTCTGATTAACCTGCTGCTGAAGCTGGATGATCCGGCGCAGATAGGGCCGTCAATGTCTGTTGCATTGGTCACTACCTTTTATGGCAGTATACTATCGAATTTCGTCTGTATACCGATAGCAGGAAAGCTGAAAATGAAGAGCGATGAAGAAGTCCATCAGATGGAGATGATCGCGGAGGCCGTCATATCCATTCAGGCCGGTGAAAATCCCAAGATGCTTGAACAGAAGCTCAGGATATACCTAAGTCCTGAAGAGAGAAAAATGGCTGATAAGAAAGAAACGGAAGAATCGGAAGATACCAATAGGCCGGTGTCTGTATGATGGGGGTGATGTAGATGGCCAGAAGAAGACGCGCTCCAGTGGATTCAGGTGGAGGTGGAGGTTCGTGGCTGACCACTTATAGCGACCTTGTCACATTGCTTCTTTGTTTTTTTATTTTGCTTTTTTCCATGGCGATAGTTGATAAGCAGAAATTCCAGGAAGTGGCTCTTTCGTTGCGTTCTGCTTTTTCTGGCGGAACCGGTATTATGAAGTCAAGTGATGGGGATTCTATGATCAGTATTACTCCCTTTGAGGATGGTGAACAGATTTTACAGGACTTATCTGACTCAAACAAAGAGGATGACGGCAATATTGATGAGGGTCTGTTGGATGATACTGCAGGGGACACGGCTGAGAGATTAGAGACCATAAAGATTGCAAAGATTAATATACAAGGCTTGATTGATCAGATGGGACTGAACGAAAACATTAAGGTCATCGATGAAGAGAGCAGAATCATTTTAAGGATGGATTCCATTATTTTATTCGATTCCGGAAGTGCGGATATGAAGTCCACCTCAATACCGATCGTTGAAAAAATGGGTCAGATATTGAAGACACTGGATACAGAAATATTGGTTCAGGGACATGCGGACGACCGTCCGATCCACACTGCGTTGTACCCTTCAAACTGGGAGCTGTCGACTAAAAGAGCGACAAATGTGGTGCGGTTTTTTGTGGATAAATCCGGAATGAAGGAAGAGCATCTTACTGCCGCCGGCAATGCTGAATTTAAGCCGATTGCGCCGAATGATACTGAGTATAACAGACAGAAAAACAGAAGGATCGATATTGTTATTCTAAAGTAAAAAGTGATCTTTTTCAGCGATCAAGCATGATAAATCCTATATAACAGATAACTTGGGTATATTATTATATATATCCTTTTATTTTTATGGTAAAATAAATGAGAAATATGAATGAAGAGAAACTCCTTAAATATGAATGTCACGACTCGAGGATAATAATATCGGATGGATTCGATCATACTTGCTTCCTCCTCCCCGAGGAGAAGAGAATTACTTAGCCAGGCGGGAATACCGTTTACCGTTGTGCCGGCTGATGTGGATGAAGAAAATGCAGAGCTTTCCGGAACTCCGGAACGGAAGGCGGAACAGCTTGCTTATATGAAAGCGGCCGCAGTTGCGGGAAAAATCGGCGAAGGACTTGTCCTCGGTGCGGATACCATTGTAGTATGCGCAGGAGAGGTGTTTGGAAAGCCTGTTGATCGTGATGATGCCCGAAGGATGCTTGAGATGCTGAGTGGACGGGAGCATCAGGTCATTACAGGCATTGCTGTACTTGATGCAGCAAAAAAGACGACAAGGATCGAACATGAGGTTACCAGAGTCCGGTTTTCAAAGCTGCTGCCTGAGGAAATCGAGGCGTATATCAGTTCAGAAGAACCTTTCGACAAAGCCGGCTCATACGCAGTCCAGGGAAAGGGCGCCCTTATGGTAGAGGGCATCGACGGCTGCTATAGCAATGTTGTCGGGCTTCCATTAAGGAAGCTGTATATGGTGCTGAAGGAATTCGGCGTACAGGTTCTTGAGTGATATTATTTTAGAAATAATAAAATTACAAAATATAGATAATAATAGAAAATAATGGTACAATGAAAGAGGTGATGTTTTACAGATTATTAAGAAATGTGGGGTTGACCAAAATGGAATACAGACTTAGAATGAAGGATATACCTGTAAGCGAGAGGCCTTATGAGAAGCTGGAGAAGTACGGGCCCGAGACACTGTCAAATGCCGAGCTGCTTGCCGTTATTATTAGGACAGGCAGTATTGAAGAAACATCAGTCACTCTGGCTCAAAGGCTGCTTTCTCTTGGGAATGACAGAGGGGGGATAGCATTCCTTCACAATCTGTCAGTGGAAGAGCTAAAAAAGACCAAAGGGATCGGAAGAGTCAAAGCATTGCAGATCAAAGCGGTCATGGAGCTTTCCAAGCGCATATCCTCTTCGATTATTAATAATGGGCGTGTGTCGATCAAGTCGCCTGTTGAGGTCAGTACGCTGTTGATGGAGGAAATGCGTCACCTGAAGAAGGAAGTATTCAAAATCATCCTGCTGAATACAAAGAACCATATTATCAAGGTTCTGGATGTTTCAGTCGGAAGCCTGAATTCATCGATTGTTCACCCAAGAGAGGTTTTCAGTGAAGCAGTGAAGGCAGGATGCAGCGGGATATTGCTTGTACATAACCACCCCAGCGGTGATCCTGAGCCGAGCAGGGAAGATATAGATACAACACAGAGGCTGATTAATGCGGGTAATATTTTAGGAATAAAAGTCCTTGATCATGTAGTTATCGGGGACGGAAGATACATAAGCTTTAAGGAGCAGGGATTGGTATAGAATTATAATTAATTTTTTCACATATGGAAAATTTAGTTTTGTGATAGGTCGTTATAAACAACTTGGGAGGATATAAAATGGGATTTTTTGCAAAAGACATCGGAATTGATTTGGGTACAGCCAATACGCTCGTTCACGTAAAAGGCAGAGGGATTGTAATTAGAGAGCCCTCAGTTGTGGCTATAAATAAAAATTCGAAAACAATCCTTGCGGTCGGCGATGATGCAAAAAGCATGATCGGCAGGACGCCAGGTGATATTGTAGCAATCAGGCCTATGAAGGATGGAGTTATTGCGGACTTTGACATTACCCAGAGCATGCTCAAGTACTTTATCAAAAGAGCGATGGCCGGTGGTGTCGTATCAAAACCGAGAGTTGTCATATGTGTGCCGTCCGGAGTGACAGAGGTCGAGAAAAGAGCGGTTGAGGAAGCGACTCTTCAGGCAGGGGCAAAGGAAGCATATTTGATAGAGGAGCCTATGGCAGCTGCCATAGGAGCGAATCTGCCTGTTGAGGAACCAACCGGCAGCATGATTGTCGATATCGGTGGCGGTACCAGTGAAGTGGCTGTTATATCGCTGGGAGGAGTAGTTACGAGCAAATCTCTCAGAATCGCAGGAGATGAATTTGACGAAGCAATCGTTCATTTTGTCAAAAAGGAATACAACCTGATGATTGGCGAGAGATCGGCTGAACAAATCAAGTTGACGATTGGAAATGCTTTCCCCAAGCCCAAGGAGGAATATATCGAGGTCAGGGGCAGGGACCTGATCACCGGACTCCCAAAGAACATAACAATCTCGTCGGGCGAGATCAACGAGGCGTTGAAGGAACCGATAAATTCCATTGTGGACTCTATTAAATATACCCTGGAAAAAACACCCCCGGAGCTGGCTTCCGACATTATGGACAAAGGTATTATGCTTGCAGGCGGAGGAGCTCTCTTAAGCGGCTTGGACAAGCTTATTCATGAAGAAACAGGCATGCCGGTTATGATTGCAGAAAATCCGTTGGATTGTGTGGCAATCGGAACAGGTAAAGTCCTTGAGGAAATCGAGACTTTGAAGCGTGTACTGATAACGCCAAGAAAATTGAAATAGAGAGGAGACATGTCCATTGCTGCGTCTTTTCAAGAGCAAATGGTTTATCGTGTCTTTTATTACAATTGTTTTGCTTGTAGTGATGGGGGTTTCTGTAAATAAAGACAGCAAGCTTCATTGGCTCAATAACATCATCAGCGTGCCAATGAAGCCGGTTCAGGGATTTCTATCCTCAGTCGGTCAAAAGGTTGAAGATATATTATCTTATTTTAAAGATATAGAAGATGTAAAAAAAGAAAATGATATGCTAAGAGCGGAAGTAGCCGAACTGAAGAAGCAAAACAGAGAAATGGCAACGCTGGAGAGCAAGAATGAAGAGCTGAGGCGGGCCTTGAGCCTGAAGGAGCAGTTTGGCGGCTATACTATCCACGGCGCAAATATTATTGCTGTAGATCCAAGCAATTGGTTCAGCGTGTTCAAAATCGATATAGGTAACACTGACGGAATTTATACTGACGCACCGGTTGTGACAAATGGAAAGGGTCTTGTGGGCAGAGTTGTTTCCTCCGATATTTCCACCTCAAATGTGCAGACAATCATTGACGCTCAGAGTGCCATCTCCGGCTGGATTGCAAAAGCAGGAGGGGGCCATGCCATAGTCAGAGGTGACATGGAGCTCAAGGGAAAGGGCTTATGCAAAATGGATTATATTCCTCTTGAGGTGGATGTTGAAGTCGGTGATGTGATCGAGACATCGGGATTGGGCGGTATATATCCTAAAGGGATAGTAATTGGCGAGGTCATTGAGGTGAGAAAATCAAACAGCGAACTTGACCGTCATGCTATCATTCAACCGGCGGCTGATTTTAAGAGACTTGAAGAGGTGTTTGTATTAAAAAGTGAGAAAAATATAGAGTCAGGCAGTGCTGAATAAATGAAAAAAAAGTTATTTTTCTATTTTTTCTTTATATTGTTGTTATTGTTGCTGCAAACAACCTTAATGCAGTATGCAACAATTTATGGGGTTTTACCGAATCTGCTGGTGGTGTTTATTATTTCTTCCGCCTTTCTCAGGGGAAACGTTGAAGGCGGCGCTGTCGGACTGTTTGCAGGACTTGCGGCTGACATGATGTTTGGAAGTGTGTTTGGATTTAATGCTTTGTTCGGGCTATATCTTGGCATTACAGTTGGGTCGTTGAACAAAAGAATGTACAGGGATAATTTGCTGATTGCCGTTTTCTTTACTTTTGTATATTCTTTAGCATATGAGTCTGTAATTTTTATTGTAAATAACGTGATGAACGCTCACATGAACTTTCTTTATGCATTTACAGCTATCATTCTGCCCGAGTCGGTATATAACAGCGCAATAGCTATTTTGTTGTTTCCATTGATGATTAGAGCTGACAAATGGTTCAATGATTCCGATAAAACGATCAGAAAGTACTAAAGAGGGTTGGGTGCCTAAAAGCAGAGGTGTTGTCATTGAAAGAGAAGCTGAATAACAGATATTTAATACTCAGTTTTGGATTCCTGATTTTTGGTTTTATGATTGTTTTTCGCCTTTTTAATCTGCAAATTGTGGAAGGTGAAAAATATTATGCCAGCTCATATAGAAGATTACTAAAGGAAAGTGATATAGAAGCGCCCAGAGGAAAGATTCTCGACAGAAATGGCGTCCCGCTTGCGGTCAATAAACAGGGGTATTCGGTATATCTGGTTAAAACCAGCATTACGACGGCAGAGCTGAACGAAATGCTGCTCAAGCTTTCAGACCTGTTTGCCAAAAATTCAGAGAGCTATGCAAACAGCCTGTCAAAATACCTGACATTTAATCCCATTACATTCAATGATAGGTCGGAGAAGGAAATCAAGGCGTGGCAAACCAATTCCAACAGACTTGATCTAAAGGAGGAGGAGGTCAGGACAGATGCCGGAGACCTCTTCAAACACCTCAGGGAAACAGTGTTTAAAATCGATGAGGCGTATACTGAAGAGCAAGCCTACAGGATCATGTTGTTCAGATATGAAATACTGATCAACGGCTGGAACTTTACGAAAGGCGGTACTATATCACTGGCCGATGATGTGAGTATGGATACGATCTACGAATTGGAGGAAAGAAATCACGAATTCCCGGGTGTCATTACGGTACTTGAGCCCGTCAGGGAGTATGTCGATGCCACTGATGAGGCACATGTGCTTGGGTATATCCGGTCAATTTCACAAAACCGGTATGATGAGCTTAAGGACGAGGGCTATAGTAATGATGACTTGATTGGTTACTCAGGAATTGAGCTGCAGGCAGAAAGATACCTCAGAGGGCGGAACGGGAAAATGAGCATAGAGGTTGATACTACCGGCAGGCTGACTCAAAAGAAGGAGACTGTTGCGGCGATCCCCGGAAGCGATGTGATACTGACCATCGATACAAATCTTCAGAAGGTTGCGATGGAGTCCCTGGCACGGAATATAGATATCATCAGAAATAAAAAGGAAGACAGCAACTATGGGGACGCTAACGCTGGAGCTGCAGTTGTTTTGGATGTTAAAACCGGCGAGGTTCTGACCCTGGCAAGCTATCCCAGCTTCGATCCGCAGGTTTATCTGGCTGACTCGGAGGATATAGAAGCACGGAATATTATTAATGCCTTGAACAATGATGAAAACAAGGCACAGGTCAACAGAGCCATTGCAGGCATGTATGAGCCAGGTTCTACATTCAAGCCGCTTGTTGCCATTGCCGGGCTTGAAAAGGGAATTATCACTCCCTCAAGTAGCAATATCCGTGATCCTGGCCGTGTCGTTATTGGAAATAGAGATTTGTTCTGTCTGGAAAGGCCAACTTCAGGCCATGGGGTGCTGAACCTGAAGAGAGCGCTGGAAACCTCGTGCAATGTCTATTTTTACTTGCTTGGTGTGGATACCGGTATCGATACGCTTGGCGTTTGGGCGGAGCATTTTGGATTAGGTAAGCTGAGCGGGATTGATCTGCCAAGTGAAAAAGCGGGCTACATGTCATCAAAGGAACTAAAGAAGGAACTCAGGAACGATATATGGAGACCTGCGGACACAGCTCAGACTTCGATAGGCCAGTTTGACAGCCGATTTACACCGCTGCAGATGGCCAGCTATATAAGCACCATTGCAAATGGCGGAAAAAGATACAAACCTTATATAATCAAAGAGGTGATCCGTTATGACGGATCTGTAGTTAATGTAACTCAGCCGTCTTATACACAGGTGCCTGTTAAGCAGGAGACAATAGATGCCGTAAAACAGGGAATGGTGGCTGTTACATCCTCTATAGACGGTACTGCGTACAAATCCTTCCAGGGGCTGCCCTTTGAGGTGGCAGGCAAGACCGGTACAGCCCAGACGTCAAAAGGCATAGAGCGTTCTCCCAATGCACTTTTTGTCTGCTATGCCCCGGCAGACGACCCGCAGATCGCGATAGCAGTGGTCGTGGAAAAGGGGGCATGGGGCTCGAATGTTGCTCCGATCGCAAGAGATATCATTGATGAATATTTCGGTTTGAAAAAGGCAAATACGGGAAGCTCAACGCTGGAGCCGGAGTCGCCTGTTTTCAATCAATGAATTCGGCACGAATTCGGCACAGATCTGATATGAATCTTATTTTCCTGCTTGTCTTAATGATCAATTAATGTAATAATAAAATATGTTAAATCAATCTTTTTAACGAAGTTAGTCAATACTGCAGGGGGATTTGGTTTATGGAGGAAAGTATTATCAGCTTCAAGGCAACTGCAAACGGACTGATACTCATCATGCGGGAAGAGGATGATTTTGATTCCATTTACGAGCACGTTGCCAGAAAGCTGGAGTCTTCAGGCAGATTTTTCAAGGGTGCAAGTCTGGCTGTCAAATATCGCGGTAAAAAGCTAAATCCCGACGAGGAACAAAAAATCATTAAACTCATATCTGAGAAAGCCGATGCGGAAATCCAGAGTTTTGAAGAAGACAGCTCAGTCCATGAACCTGAACCGGAGGAGAACGATAAAAGCCGGGAAAAGCCAAAATTGAGGCTGATGCACTTCAAAGGCCTTGAAGAGGGTATGACCAGGTTTTACAGGGGTACTGTCAGATCCGGCCAACTGGTCAGCTTTGAGGGAAATTTGGTTGTCATTGGAGATGTAAACCCGGGCGGAGAGGTCATTGCGACAGGTAACGTAGTTGTAATGGGTTCCCTTCGCGGTATGGTCCATGCGGGGGCGGACGGAAACAAGGAGGCTGTTGTCGCCGCGCTTAGCCTACAGCCGACCCAGCTTCGTATTGCGGATGTCATTACACGGCCTCCCGACACAAAGGAAACCAAACAGGGACTTATTCCTGAACTGGCCTTTGTGAAGGATGAGCTTGTATATATTGAAAGGTTTCTTCCACAATATAAATAAAAAGGAAAAGCGAAGCCTGCAACCAGGCGCACAGGAGGTATTTGGATGGGCGAAGTCATAGTAATAACATCAGGAAAAGGCGGCGTCGGGAAGACAACAACGACGGCCAATATCGGTACAGGACTTGCATTGGCAGGGCAGAAGGTCGTCCTGATCGATACGGATATAGGTCTTCGCAATCTTGATGTTGTCATGGGTTTGGAAAACAGAATCGTATACGATCTCGTTGATGTAGTGGAAGGCTTTTGCCGGGTAAAACAGGCTCTGATCAAGGACAAGCGCTACGAAGGACTTTATCTGCTGCCGGCAGCACAGACAAGAGATAAAACAGCAGTGAGCCCCCAGCAGATGATGAAGCTTTGCGAAGAGTTAAAGGATGAATTCGATTACATAATTATAGACTGTCCGGCCGGTATTGAGCAGGGTTTCAAGAACGCCATTGCCGGAGCGGATAGAGCAATTGTAGTCACTACTCCCGAAGTATCCGCCGTACGGGATGCTGATAGAATTGTCGGGCTTCTGGAAGCAAATGAACTCCGAAACCCAAAGCTGCTCATTAACAGAATGCGTGCGGACATGGTAAAACGTGGAGATATGATGTCTATTGATGATATCATTGATATTCTGGCTATTGGACTAATTGGCGTGGTTCCTGATGATGAGAAGATTGTTGTCTCAACAAACAGAGGAGAGCCCGCGATCAATGATGACAAATCTATGGCAGGACAGGCATACCGAAACATTGTACAGAGAATAAGAGGAGAAGATGTTCCGTTTATGGACTTTGACGAAGAACGTGGCTTTATGCTCAAACTAAAGAAAATATTCGGCCTGAAGGCGAACTGAAAGGGAGGGGAATAAATGCTGCTCGATTTAAGTAGAATATTTGGCAAACAAAAGAACTCCAAGGAAGTAGCCAAAGAAAGACTGAAACTGGTGCTTATTCATGACCGGGCAAATGTTTCGCCACAATTTCTGGAGATGCTGAAAAGCGAGATCATCAAGGTCATAACCAATTATATGGATGTTGATGAAAGGGAGTTGGATATACAGCTGACCAGAACAAAGAGTGACGATGGAGAAAACTTCGTACCTGCTCTATATGCGAATATTCCGATAAGGAATATCAGAAACAGCGGAAGATGAGGTCTGACTCTATACAACAACATGTGTGAGGATTATGTGGATAAGGTAGAGCAGGGAATATGAACATTGCGCTGATAGCACACGATAATAAGAAAGAATTGATAGTGGATCTGTGCATTGCTTATAAGGCAATCCTGCAACAGCATTCTTTGTTTGCGACCGGAGCTACAGCATCGTTTATCTCTGAGGGTGTGGGCTTACCTGTCTACAGGTTTTCGCCCGGATCGCATGGCGGCGCTCAGCAGATAGCTGTGAGAGTTTCGCTAAATGAAATAGATATGGTAATATTCTTAAGAGATCCGGTAAGTCCGCGCGAGTATGAACCGGATATTAATGTTCTTCTGCGGCTTTGCGATATGAACAATATACCATTCGCCACAAATATCGCGACGGCGGAGATACTGATAAAGGGTCTTGAAAGAGGCGATTTGCACTGGCGTGAAATAAAATGACGAGACAAAGAAATATCGTTTCAACAATTTTACAAGGTAAAAAAATATCTCTCAATTCTATTAATGGCGGTGCTTCGTCAAAACTCCGCTGATGAAATAAATTTTTCTACAAAGAAAAATTTATTTTGAATTAGGTCGTTATAATGAATCGGAAGCATATATATAGAAGTATATGCATGCATCCGATTTCATTATTTTCAGGAGATGAGATGATATGGAAGCTTTGTCGGCCAGAACCGGATATGCTGCTAGAAGGTCCGCGCCGTGCAGGTCTGTGCCAGGCAGGGCCGTATCGGGCAGAGGGTACAGAAAGAAAAGCTGCGACGGCAGCATGAAAAGACTCATAACATTTCAGACGCTCATTTGTATACTGCTGTTTTTTATAGTCATCATTGCTAAAAATATCAATATTACCGCAGCCAAATCTTTTACAGAACAGATCAGATATATTCTCAGCTATAACATTGAAATGAAAAGCATACTTTCCTATGTAGATAATCTGGCGGCAGATATCCGAAACAGCATTGTTCCGGGATCTGTAAAAAAGCCGAATGCAGATAAACTTGCATCGTCTGTGATTGTTCAGGAACCTCAAACGAGTAAGACACCTGGAACCGATCCCTTATCAGGTAAAACTCAAACTTCGAGTAAAACTGTAACTTCGAGTACGGATCAAAATTCAAGTACGGCTCCTGCTTGGGGAACAAGTCCAACAGCTCCAGCTCCGGATTCAGATGTCCTATCGAGCACAACTCCGTCTTCAGATCTGTGGCCGCAGGAGGCAGCAGACTATACAAACCCTGCCGGAAAATCTGTATTATCTGCCAGTAGTGAATCCGGCACAATGCCGGTTATGTTGCTGCCTGTCAATGGAACGCTTTCTACACCTTTCGGGAAAATCATTCATAATGCCTCGGGTGCTACGACACATATGGGGATAGACATCCATGCTGAAAAACAAAGCAGCGTGAGGGCTGTTATGGACGGTAAGGTATCAGAAACGGGATCCTCTCCGGCTTTCGGAGATTACATCAGAATAATGCATGATAACGGCTTTGAGACAGTCTATGCATACTGCAGTGTACTTACTGTGCAAGAGGGTGATAGGATCAGTAAAGGGGATGTCATCGCTCAAATTGGAGATCAGGGCATTTCTGCCGGACAGCATCTCCACTTCGAGGTGTGGAAGGACGGAGAAGCCGTGGATCCGCTTGAGTACATCAGTGTAACTATCCGGTGAAATTTTGTTCTAAAAAAACTGAATTGCGCATAAGCATTTTTGTGGTGATCATACCGGTTGTTATGCTGATTGCGGGTTGTCTGAAGGAGTATGCTGCAGCCTTTTTTTCTGTGGTAATGCACGAAATGTGCCATATAGCCGTTGCCGGACGATATGGGGTCCAACCCGCCAGAATATGGATCACACCGGTCGGACTGTCGGCGTCAATTCAGAATAAAGGTTTTTCACGCTCTGCAATGCTGTGGATTCATGCAGCGGGGCCTGCAGCTAATTTGCTGCTGTTTGGGGCTGCGTTACTGGCGGGCGCTGTATTTCCGCAGATAAGGAGGGAAATGGAACTAATCCGCCGAACAAACCTGATGCTTGCTCTGTTTAACCTTTTGCCTGTATTTCCGTTGGATGGCGGGAGAATTCTGCAGCAGCTGTTATCCGGCACAATGGGATTGCTGGCCGCAGGAAGGGTTGTAAAGGTACTGGCTTGGATTATGACAGCTCTTATTCTGGCAGCGGGGGTGGTTCAGCTCCGTATGACCGGCTATAATCTAAGCCTGATCATGATCGGGATATACATACCGATTGCATTAAAGGACGCCGGAATGGAGAGTGCTTTTATGAATATCAGACAAATTCTATACAGACGATCCAAATTGATCAAAAGAGGGGTTTATCCCGCACGTGACCTGGTTGTACTTAAAGGCACACGAGTAGACGAGATTCTAAAGAGTATGGACTTTGACAGATTTCACATCATCTATGTGCTGGATGATGATATGCGCCTGGTTAAAGCATTTACCGAAAATGAAATCATATCTGCATTTAGCAATGAGAGCGATTATTTGACCTTCGGTCAGCTCATGGAGAGGAGTCCTACGTCTTTTTAAAACGGTAGAATACCTGCTCCTTTTATAATTTCTGCAGTTGATTTGGGGCGGTTCATAGTATATAGATGAATCCCGTCTGCCCCATTATCGATCAAATCACGAATTTGAATGGTTGCGTATTCTATACCGGCTTTTCTCATATCTTCTGCATTGCCCTGGTATTTATCCATTATCAATACAAGTTTTGCGGGAATAGAGCAGCCGCTTTTAGCAGTAATGGATTTTATTTGATCTGCTTTGAAAACAGGCATGACACCTGCTGCAACAGGACAACCGATATTTATCCTGTTGGCTTTTTCAATGAAATCATAAAAAAGTCGGTTGTCAAAGAACAACTGAGTGACTAAAAAATCGGCCCCTGCATCCACCTTTTCCTTCAAATGGGACAAATCTTCACTGAGCCTTTTTGAGTCTACGTGGCCTTCCACATATGCGGCTGCAGCGATACAAAAGTCGCCGGATCTTTTTATATGTCCGATAAGCTCGCTGGCATACCTGTAAGCATTTTTACTAAAATCGAAATCAGGCTGATCAGCCGGAGGATCTCCCCTTAATGCGAGGATATTTTTCAGTCCCTGGCAGTGCATGGAAGTCAGCATTTGGTCAATTTCTTCTTTTGAATGGCCAATACAGGTAAAGTGCGCCATGCTTTCGAGGTGGTTGATTCCTTTGATCCTTGAGGCGATTTCCAGTGTGCGGCCTTTCTGACTGCCGCCTGCGCCATAGGTGACGCTGATGTAGTCTGGCTTTAGTGCTTCGAATTGTTCCAGACGATCGAATAATGAATCTACGGGTACGTCAGGTTTCGGCGGAAATATCTCAAATGCGATAACTGGCTTTTTGGATTTAAATTTTTCGATGATTTTCATAAAACCTCCAGCATTATGTTCTGCTAATTACATTATAACATTACTTAAACAACTGTCAAGTACAATTAAACAACTATTATATTCATAGCACACAATCGTGAACAACATATTATAGTATGAATAAACTGTATTGATAGGAATACAAAAGCCTGTTACAATATATAAAAAAATCGCCTGTATTTAGGGAACAACTCCGGACGAGTTTTCAGACAGGTTAAGGAAGCCTTTCTGCGTAAGCTCTTCGGACGGTTTCTGCAGGTTGTGAAGGGAGGTGAAATGATGCTTGGATTAACAGATCCCTGGATTTTTAGTGTTTACTTGTTATCCCTTCTTAGTACGGCAACATGCATTTTGTATGGACTTTTCAACTGGAACAAGGATGCGGATGAGTCAAATTAATCAATTCAAGGATCTTGCAGTTTGAGATATGCGAAAAGGTCAAATATCTTGGAAATAGCTTGCTCCTTAAGATTAGGGTGAAAAAATTTATTCTGATCACTAATTTTTAAGGAGGCTTTTTATGCTTTATATCACTATTATCGTTCTTATCTATCTTGGAATTACAGCGTTTTTGGGATACCTGGGCTATAAAAAGACAAAGACCGCTGAGGATTATCTGGTAGCAGGAAGGAAAACACATCCTATAGTTATGGCTCTGTCGTACGGGGCTTCATTTATCAGCACATCTGCAATTATTGGTTTTGGCGGTGCTGCCGGTCAGTTAGGCATGGGGCTTTTATGGCTTACCTTTCTAAACATTTTTGCTGGAATATTTATTGCTTTTGTTGTTTTCGGGAAGAGGACGCGTAAAATGGGACAAAACCTGAATGCGCATACATTCCCTGAATTGCTTGGCCTGCGGTATAAGTCGAAATTTATACAGGGCTTTTCGGGGGTGATCATTTTTCTATTCATGCCCATCTATGCGGCATCAGTCATAAAGGGCGGTGCTGATTTTATCCAGTCCTACTTTGGTGTACCTTACTATATATCCCTGCTTCTGTTTGTAGCTGTTGTGGCGGAATATGTATTTGTTGGAGGTCTGAAGGGTGTCATGTACACGGATGCTTTTCAGGGATTACTCATGTTCGCAGGAATGACTTTCCTGATCATTTTCTCATACAGCAAGCTCGGAGGAATCACCACAGCGCACAGCCAGCTTACTGAGCTTTTTCATAACCCGGCTGCAGCGGAGCAGACGGCAGCACTTGTTAAGGGTGGATTTAACGGCTGGACCCAAATGCCGAAGTTTGGGACACCGATCTGGTGGAACCTGGTATCAACCGTTGTAATGGGCGTTGGAATTGGTGTGCTGGCGCAGCCGCAGCTGGTCGTGCGTTTCATGACTGTAAAAAGCGGCAGGGAATTGAATAGGGCGGTAGTATCTGGCGGCATATTTATTCTGATGATGACAGGAGTCGCTTTTATGGTAGGGGCGCTATCCAACCTGTATTTTTTTGAAAGCACAGGCAAGGTTGCTCTTGCGGCTGCCGGTGCAAATGATAAAATTATTCCGGAATTCATTAAGTCCTTTTTACCTGAATGGTTCGGACCGGTGTTTCTGATTACGCTGCTGGCAGCGGCGATGTCCACGCTGAGCTCCCAGTTCCATACAATGGGAACTGCCCTCGGGAGGGATGTCTATGAGAAAAGCATGGGCGGTAGAGGCAACAGCATGACGATTTCAAAGGCAGGCATTTTGGCAGGTGTCGTTATCAGTACTGCTATCGCGTGGCTTGCAAGTTATCTGGATGCGAGCATGGCTATTATTGCAACAGGCACATCGCTTTTCTTCGGATTATGCGCTGCAACGTTTCTTCCTGCTTACATCGGCGCCATTTTCGTAAGAAAAATGCCTTCGGCGGCAGCAAAGTGGGGAATGATCTGCGGCTTTGCCACAAGCTTCTTCTGGATCTTCTTTATACATGAGAAAGAATCTGCGGCGCTGCAGCTATGCAGATTATTGACCGGCAGGACTTCGCTTGTCAAGGATACGGTTCTGGCGCCGCTTGCGATGGTTGATCCCATATTCATAGCGCTGCCTGTGTCTTTGCTCGTCACATTTGTTCTTGCATCGGTATTGAAGCAGGACATAGATGTTGAGCATCTGGGAATATGTTTCAAGGGAATAAAGAAAAAGCAAGCTGCGCCTGATCCGTCGGCAGCAACTATTTAAGGCGAGGGGTGCGTCGGGCGGCGCATACAATAGAGGGCAAAATACACAAAGTATGGGGCTTGCGTACTCTTGCAATTTATTTTGCATTGGGCTAAAATAAGAAAAACAATCATGCATTTATTAAACAATAAAGACTGTATGTTTAAATACGGTCTTTGTTTTTGTTGAATATAGGGGGTTGGAATATGTTCAGGATCGTAAGGAAGCAAGTACTAAATCCGGTAGTTAAGCTTTTGGAAATCGATGCGCCATATATAGCAAGGAAGGCTGAACCAGGCCAGTTCATTATTCTCAGAATTAATGAGGAGGGGGAAAGGATCCCTCTTACCATTGCAGATTATGACAGGTTAAAAGGTACTGTGACAATCATTTTCCAGGAGGTCGGAAAGACGACCCGGCTCCTCGGTTCGCTGGAGGAAGGCGATTCCATATTGGATTTTGCAGGACCGCTTGGCGTCGCAAGCCATCTGGAAGGTTACAAAAAAGCCGCTGTGATCGGAGGCGGACTCGGTACGGCCATTGCATATCCACAGGCAAAGAAGCTTTTCAGTCTTGGCGCTGATGTGGATGTGATTACCGGCTTTAGAAACAGCGACCTGATCATACTTGAGGACGAATTGAAGATGGCCAGCACGCGGTTATTTATTGCGACTGATGATGGCTCGAACGGAAACAAGGGTTTTGTAACGGATATTCTGAAAAAGCTGATCGAAGAGGGCAATCAGTACGATCTCGTCATTGCGATAGGTCCGTTGATTATGATGAAGATGGTATCGCTTCTGACTAAACCGTATGGTATAAAAACGCTTGTCAGCATGAACCCGGTCATGATCGACGGTACGGGCATGTGCGGCGGATGCCGTGTAACGGTAGGCGGACAGACAAAATTTGCCTGTGTGGACGGCCCGGATTTTGACGGCCATCTGGTAGATTTTGATGAAGCAATGAGAAGACAGGCTATGTATAAAGGCCAGGAAAAGAAATCCATGGATGAACACATCTGCAGGTTGGGGGGTACGGCAAATGCCTGATATGTCATTAGAAAAGACGAAGATGCCGGAGCAGGATCCGAAGGTGAGGAGCGGAAATTTCAGCGAAGTAGCGCTTGGATACACGGAAGAGATGGCACGCAGGGAGTCTGCTAGGTGCCTCCAGTGCAAGCATAAACCCTGTGTAGCGGGCTGTCCGGTGAATGTTCAGATACCTGAATTTATTAAGCTGATAGGTGACGGCGACTATGAAGGCGCCTATGAAAAACTGAGGGAAACCAACAGCCTGCCTGCCGTCTGCGGCAGAGTATGCCCTCAGGAGTCCCAGTGCGAACAGCTCTGCGTGAGGGGCAAAAAGGGCGAACCTGTCGGTATAGGACGGTTGGAAAGATTTGCTGCCGATTGGTATATGGCAAACAAAGAGAGCCATATTGAATGTACCGTCCGAAACGGTAAGAAGGTTGCCGTTATAGGCTCCGGTCCCGCAGGACTTACATGTGCGGGCGACCTGGCAAAGCTGGGCTATGAGGTGACCATATTTGAGGCATTCCATGTTCCGGGAGGCGTTCTGATGTATGGCATTCCGGAATTCAGGCTTCCCAAGGCGCTTGTCCAGAGGGAAATTGATTCTGTTCGCCAGCTCGGGGTTGAGATCAAGACCAACATGGTTATCGGTAAGGTATTATCACTGGATGAGCTTGCCGAAGAAGGATACCAGGCGGTTTTCATCGGGAGCGGAGCAGGACTGCCCAGCTTTATGGGGATTCCCGGAGAGAACCTTAACGGCGTATACTCCGCAAACGAATTTTTGACCAGGATTAATTTGATGAAGGCTTATCAGTTCCCTCTGGCAGATACGCCTGTCCGGGTAACTAACAGTGTTGCTGTCGTGGGCGGCGGCAATGTTGCAATGGATGCCGCAAGATGTGCCAGAAGGCTGGGTGCGGAAAATGTTTACATTGTTTACAGGCGTTCCGAGGCGGAAATGCCTGCCAGGGCAGAAGAAGTCCATCATGCGAAAGAGGAAGGCATCCAATTCAAGCTTCTGACCAACCCGACAAGAATCATCGGAACCGATGACGGATGGGTCAAGGGAATGGAATGTGTTGAAATGGAATTAGGCGAACCGGATGCATCCGGTAGGAGAAGGCCGGTAACGAAGCAGGGCTCTGAGCATGTGCTCGATGTGGAGACTGTGATCATCGCCATCGGCCAGTCACCGAATCCGTTGATCAAATCCACCACACCGGGTCTTGAGACGCAAAAGTGGGGCGGTATCATAGTTAATGAAGACACCGGAGCCACCAGCCGCGAAGGCGTATATGCGGGCGGGGATGCGGTTACCGGCGCAGCAACAGTTATATTGGCAATGGGAGCCGGCAAAAAGGCCGCCAGAGCGATAGATGAGTATCTGAGCAAGCAGGTCGAATAATCACACATGATGGTTCGAATTATCTCGAAACATCTTGTTAATTCTAACACCAATGGTATAATAATAATGTTTGAAATCGCAGGGGGTGAGAGATTGTCGGTTGCTATATTGAAGGAAATAAGGGAAGCTGAGGAAAAAGCGGAGCTAATCGAGGCGCAAGCCTTACAGAAGGCAAAAGATATTATAGCTGCAGCTAAAAAGGATGCATCTGCAATAACGAGTGAATCCATAGAACAGGCGGAAATCGAAGCAAGAGGATTGATCAGTGCATCTGAAAAAAAGGCTTTTGAGGATATTGAAGGAATCAAAGCGCAAATACTGACCCAATGTGAAGAACTCAGAAATCAATCAAATGAAAAACTCAATGATGCAGTGGATTTCATAGTTGGAAGGATTGTGAAACCGTGATTGTCAAAATGAGCAAAATAACCATTCTGGGAATGGATGACCAGCGTAAGGCGGTAATAGACAGTTTGATGGACATCGGAGCCATTGAGATCAGAGTTGCTGACACTCAGGAGTACGAGAATATCGCAGATCATCCGGGTGTTCAGACAGAATTGGCGGATATTGATAGCAAATTAGCGGACGTAGATGCCGCAATAACTATTTTAAACAAATATTGTCCTCAGAAAAAAGGATTTTTTCCGAGTCGCCGTGAAATATCAAAATCTGAATTAGCCCGTGTTCTGGAAAATCAGGATTCGATCTGGGATTCAGTCAACAGGATCAGGGAGAGGGAAGAACATCTTATCCAGCTCAAAAACGAAGAGAACAGGCTGAGCAATCTTTGTTCCTCAATGATTCCATGGAGTGATTACCCTGTTCCCCTTGAAATCACAGGAACCCGGAAAACCGGTATTATACCCGGAACAATCCCCGGCTCTATAGATTTAGCTCATCTAAAGAATGAACTAAATGATAAGGTAGCCTGTTCCGAAATGGCAGTCATCAGAAGTGATAAGGATCAGCATTATGTATATATCGTATATCACCTTGACGCTGAACAGGAGTGCCTCTCATTACTGAAGGCATTCGGATTCAGCAAAGCTTCTTTCTCCGGGATGACCGGAACTGCAAATGAAAGCATTGAAAAGCTGCAAAGCCGTATCCATCAGATTTCTCTGGAAAGGGAGAATGTGGTTGAGCAGATTAAAGGCCTGAGCAAGGACAGAGAATTGCTGGAAGCTTTGTTTGACAGTTTTAGGATTAATCGTGCCCGTATTGAGGCTGCAGGAAAGGTTTTAAAAACTAATAGGGCATTCATGATAAACGGCTGGATTCCGACGGAGATTGCTCAAAAAGCAAAAGAATATCTTGAGTCGGAGTATATAGCCAGTATAGAAATTACTGAGCCGGAGGAAGAGGAAGAATTTCCTGTCCTCCTGGAAAATAAGGGAATTGCTGAAGCGGGAGAGCCTATCTCAAACATGTACAGTCTTCCTCATAGCCGTGAAATCGATCCTAATGCAGTAATGGCGCCGTTTTATATAGTTTTCTTCGGACTGATGCTTTCAGACGGCGGTTATGGCATTCTTTTGGTGCTTGCTGCAGGCTTTATCCTTAAGCGTTTTAAATTGGAGGACGGCACCAGGAAATTTATGAAGCTGATTTTCTACTGCGGGATTGCCACAATTTTTTGGGGAATTATGTTTGGCAGTTGGTTTGGAATCGAAACACTCTCAAAATACGGACTATGGATGAATCCAGTAGAGCGTCCGGAGCTGCTGCTCAGTTGGTCTCTTCTGTTCGGTATCATCCATATGTACGCAGGTTTTGCCCTTAAAGCGGCAAATCTGATCCGTCAAAAGAAGTATCTGGACGCGCTTTTCGACGTTGGCTTCAGGCTGATTTTCTATACCGGTTTTATCATGGTATTATTGCCTTTTGCACCTGAGATAGATAAAGAAGCGGCAGCGCCTCTGGTTAAAATAGGTATTGTTTTATTGATTGCCGGTGCAATCCTTATGGCTTTGACGCAAGGACGGGACAAAAAGAATATTATTGGTAAATTCTTCGGGGGCGTGATGAGCCTCTACGATGCCGTTGGGTTTTTGAGCGATGTACTGTCCTACTCAAGACTGTTGGCGCTGGGGCTTGCGACAGGTATTATTGCGGCTATAATCAATCAGATGAGCGCAATGTTTGATTTCGCAATCATTTTAAAAATTATTTTAATGGCGGCAATCTTATTGATAGGACATACAATCAACTTTGCCATCAATGCTCTGGGAGCTTATGTGCACTCATGCCGTCTGCAGTATCTTGAGTTTTTCGGTAAGTTTTTCACCGGTGGAGGCGAAGCCTTTAAGCCGTTGAGAGCAAATACAAAATATGTGGCAATAAAATCCGATGCGGGCAAGTAAACTCCTGTTGCCTGGACAGGGATGCATTTCTCGCATAAAAAACATTTAAACGGAGGTTAAAACAATGAAATTTATTGATGGACAAATGCTAGCTTTACTTGGTGCGGCAATCGCGTTTTTTGTTGCAGGTATTGGATCGTCCAAAGGTGTCGGTTTAGCCGGACAGGCAGGCGCAGGAATTTTGACAGAGGATCCTTCCAAATTCGGATCTGTCATGATCCTGGAAGCTCTGCCCAGCACACAGACAATTTATGGTTTTGTTATCGCATTCCTTATTATCGGTCAGATTGATCCCGCCATGACAGTACAGCAGGGCGCCTATCTTATGGTAGCCGGTCTTCCTGTCGGTATTGTAGGCTGGATCTCGGGAATTTATCAGGGCAAGGTTGCAGCTGCAGGCATCCAGTTGATTTCCAAACGTCCTGAAGCCATTGGTAGCGCTATTACGTTGGCACTGATGGTTGAAATGTTTGCGATATTGTCACTGATCGTGTCCATACTGATGATCAGATGATAACCGGAGAATCCAGGCCCGGTGGCGGCACAGAAGGATAATAGAAGGAGCAATCCAGATGACAGGAACGGAAAAAATCACTACAAAGATCATAGAGGACGCAGAGGCGAAGGCTCGGATCATTGAAGAGCAAGCCAGGCAGGAAGCCCGAGCATTGATGGAGCAGGCCCGTGCAGATGCGTCGCAAAAGCGTGACGAGCTTTTAAAAAAAGCGGAAGCAGACGGTGAAGAGTCGTATAAGCGTCTCATTGCCGTGGCGGGTCTTGAGGGACGCAAGGAGATTCTTCGGGCCAAGCAGGAAATGATTGACGCGGCATTCCAGAAGGCGCTGGAAAAGGTTTGTCAGCTTAAGGATCAGGATTATCAGAGACTTCTTGAGAATATGATCGCTGAAGCGGCCGAAGATGAAGGCGGAGAGATCCTGCTTTCCGAAAAGGATGCAAAGCGCGTGGATGATCGGCTTATCGAAAACATCAATAAACGCATCACCAATTCCGGCAAAAAAGGGATCTTGAGGCTTTCGGACCAGTATATTAAAACGGCGGGTGGGTTTGTTCTCAGAAGTGGAGAGAAGGAAATAAACAGTACATTCGAGATCTTGTTCGGTCTGCTTCGGACAGAACTTGAGTCCGATGTTGTCAGGATGCTGTTTTAACCCTGAGGATAGAAATGTCACAGGATATGATTGAGGGATAATAATGCTGAGAATTAACGAAGGTGATTATGCATATGCTTCTGCCCGTATCAGGGCAAAGGAGCCGAAATTGCTGGGGAAAAGCCATTTTGCCAGGATGCTCGAAGCGTTTTCTGCCGTGGAGGCGTACAAGGTGCTGACTGAATCGGATTATGGAATCGCTGGAAGCAGTATTGGCAGTGTTTTTGATTATGAAAAGCTATTGACTGAGGAAATGCAGAAATGCTACGGGCTGCTTATGGAAATAGCCCCGCAGCCTGAGCTTGTGAAGGCCTTTCAGAGACGGCATGATTATTTTAATATCAAGGTTCTGCTTAAGGCTGAGTTTTCGGGCAAGCAGACACCGCCTATTCTGGTGGAAACCGGTACGATTGGCAGCGAAGCAATGAGCCGCATGATCAGAGAGAGGGACTATAGTGAACTGACACCGATTATGCAGGAAGTGATCGAGGAGACCCGTGATGTTTTTTCCAGAACACAGGATCCCCAGACAGTGGATCTTTTGTTGGACAGGGCATCCTATCGCCAGCTCGCTGAGGATCTGAGCGAGATCGACATTCCATATCTTCACAAGATAGCGAGGATCATGACAGATATCACCAATATTAAAATGTTTATTCGTGCCAGGTCGTTAAACAAGTCCTGGGATTTTATCAGGAATCTGCTGCTAGAGGGTGGATCAATCCGGGAAAAGGTCTGGTTTGAAAACAGCGAAAAGCCTGTTGACAATTTTGTTGAGGAGATCCGCTTCAGCGAGTATGGAGAGGCGATCGGCAAGGGCTGGGAGCTGTATAAGGCCCAAAACAATATTTCGAGTCTCGAGAAGCTGTTGGACGATTTGTTAATGAATGTTATCCGTGAGGCAAAAATAGTAACGATGGGTGTTGAGCCGCTGATAGCGTATCTTTTTGCAAAAGAGACCGAAATAAGGAATGTCAGGATCATTATGACCGGCAAGATCAATAAATTGCCTGTTGATCTGATACGGGAAAGGTTGCGGGAAGGTTATGTATAAAATTGGAGTGATCGGAGAAAAAGATGCGGTAATGGGCTTTATTGCACTTGGCTTCTCTGTTTTTCCGGTGGAGAACAGGGAACAGGCCGCCGCAGTTTTGTCGGATCTGGCGGAGGAACGGTATGCGGTGATTTATATCACTGAGCAGACTGCTGCCAATATTGAAAATGAAATCAATCAGTACCGGGAAAGGCGTTTTCCGGCTATCATCCCGATCCCGGGAATCCAGGGAAGTTTGGGGATTGGCATGAACGGCGTGAGAAAATGTGTTGAAAAGGCGGTTGGCGCCGACATTCTTTTCCGGGATGAGTAAATGAATAGTTCAAACTAATTCTTATTGTTTGTGGATAATTCGCAAACGGATAAAGCTGAAAGTGAGGGATATCGATTGAGCCAGGGAAGGATTAGCAAGGTATCGGGCCCTTTGGTCATAGCTGAAGGGATGCGGGATGCCAACATGTTTGACGTGGTTCGTGTCAGTGAGCATCAGCTCATAGGCGAGATATTGGAGATCCACGGCGACAGGGCATCCATACAGGTATATGAAGAAACATCCGGTTTGGGGCCGGGCAGCCCGGTCGAATCCACGGGAGTACCTCTGAGTGTCGAGCTTGGACCTGGTCTGCTGGAAAATATGTTCGACGGGATACAGCGCCCTCTGGAAGCTATGAGGCAAGCCGTTGGAAGCAACATCACGCGCGGAATCACGATTCCGGCGCTGGACCGTAACAAAAAGTGGCTGTTCAAGCCTAAGGCGGCAGTAGGGGATTTTGTGACTGCCGGAGATATTCTGGGAACAGTTCAGGAGAATGTAATTTTTGAACATCGGATTATGGTTCCAGTTGGGCTTGAGGGAACGATTGAAGCAATCAACGAAGGCGAGTTTACCATAGAGGAAACAGTTGCTGTTATCAAGACGGCGGACGGTTCGCTCAAAAACCTGCCAATGATGCAAAAATGGCCTGTCAGAAAAGAAAGACCATACAAAACAAAGCTGTCGCCGGATGAGCCGATGGTTACAGGTCAGAGAATCATAGATACTCTGTTCCCGATTGCAAAGGGCGGCGTTGCGGCAGTTCCGGGTCCATTCGGCAGCGGAAAGACCGTTGTACAGCATCAGCTTGCTAAATGGGCGGATGCCGATCTGGTTGTTTATATCGGGTGCGGTGAGCGCGGAAACGAAATGACGGACGTTCTGATGGAATTCCCGGAGCTCAAGGATCCAAAGAGCGGCGAGCCCCTGATGAAGAGAACGGTTCTGATCGCCAACACCTCGGATATGCCGGTTGCAGCCCGTGAGGCTTCCATATATACGGGAATCACTATTGCAGAATATTTCCGTGATATGGGCTATTCCGTGGCGTTGCTTGCCGATTCCACCTCCCGTTGGGCAGAAGCACTCCGTGAGATGTCGGGGCGTCTTGAAGAAATGCCCGGCGAGGAAGGTTATCCCGCATATCTTTCTTCCAGGCTTGCTCAATTTTATGAACGTGCCGGAAGAGTCGTCACCCTGGGTTCTTCAGGGGAACGCATCGGATCGCTTTGCGCTATCGGCGCCGTTTCGCCTCCGGGCGGTGATATCTCCGAACCGGTCACACAGGCGACACTGCGTATCGTGAAGGTATTCTGGGGATTGGATTCCAACCTTGCTTACCGCAGACACTTCCCGGCTATCAACTGGCTTACCAGCTATTCGCTGTACGTCGACAAGATGACGGACTGGTACAGCAGCAATGTTTCAAGAGAATATAACAATTACCGGGCTGAGATGATGAAGATTCTTCAGGAGGAAGCCGAACTGGATGAGATCGTCAGGCTGGTCGGCGTGGATGCGTTATCTGCAAAGGACAGGGTAACTATGGAGGTCGCCCGTTCAATCCGTGAAGATTATCTGCATCAGGACGCCTTCCATGAGGTGGATACCTATTCGACGCTGAACAAACAGTTCAGAATGCTGAAATTGATACTGACCTATTATCATATGGCTCAAAATGCCGTTAAAAAGAATGTAGATCTTAAGGCGCTTTTCGGACTTCCGGTCAGGGAGAAAATCGGCCGTGCGAAATATGTCCCGACAGACAGGATAGATCAGGAATACGGGGAGATAGAAAAAGATCTGGCTGACCAGATGGATGCACTGCTTTCAAAGGAGGGTGAATAAGCATGTTGAAGGAATATCGTTCCATATACGAGGTTGCAGGCCCTTTAATGATGGTGCAGAATGTAGAAGGCGTTACCTTCAATGAGTTGGGTGAGATAGAACTGGGCAACGGAGAGGTTCGACGCTGTAAGGTATTGGAGATCGACGGATCCAATGCGGTGGTTCAGTTATTTGAAAGTGCTGTCGGTATTAATCTGTCAAGCAGCAAGGTTCGTTTTTTAGGGCGCGGAATGGAGTTGCCTGTTTCAATGGACATGCTCGGACGTGTTTTTGACGGCCTCGGAAAGCCTATTGACGGCGGGCCAGAGATCATTCCCGATACCAGACTGGACATTAATGGGCTGCCGATGAATCCGGCGGCACGAGACTACCCATCGGAGTTTATTCAGACTGGTGTATCGGCAATTGACGGACTCAATACGCTTGTGCGCGGCCAGAAGCTGCCTATTTTTTCCGGCTCCGGACTGCC
Source organism: Bacillota bacterium (assembly GCA_023411645.1). Lineage (GTDB taxonomy): Bacteria > Bacillota > Clostridia > Acetivibrionales > DTU013 > JAEYRF01. The sequence goes on from JAEYON010000068.1 coordinate 126,368, forward strand.
GCATGCCCAACTTGCGGCACAGATTGCCCGTCAGGCAAAGGTTCTGGGCGGGGACAGCAAATTTGCAGTAGTATTTGGCGCGATAGGGATCACCTTTGAAGAGGCGGATTTCTTTATCAGTGACTTTAAAAGAACGGGAGCCATTGACAGAGCGGTGCTTTTCATGAATCTTGCCAATGACCCTGCAGTTGAACGTATATCTACACCGCGTATGGCGTTGTCCGCGGCGGAATATCTGGCCTTTGAGAAAGGTATGCATGTACTGGTTATTCTGACCGATATCACCAATTATGCCGAAGCGCTGCGTGAGGTTTCTGCTGCTCGTAAGGAAGTTCCGGGGCGCCGCGGATATCCGGGTTATTTATACACCGACCTTGCTACGCTTTATGAACGCGCAGGCCGTAAAAAAGGCTTTGACGGAAGTATTACGCTCATACCGATACTGACTATGCCCGAGGATGACAAAACACATCCGATCCCGGATTTGACAGGGTATATCACCGAGGGACAAATCATTCTGAGCCGTGAGCTCCATAAGAAAGGTGTTACACCTCCGATTGATGTCCTGCCGTCTTTGTCCCGTCTGAAAGATAAGGGAATCGGAAGCGGCAAGACCCGCGAGGATCACGCCAATACAATGAACCAGCTTTTTGCTGCCTATGCAAGAGGCAAGGAAGCGAAGGAACTGGCGGTCATCCTTGGCGATGCTGCTCTGACAGATGTGGATAAGCTATATGCCAGCTTTGCGGATGCCTTTGAGGCCGAGTATGTAGCCCAGGGCTTTGATAAGGACAGATCCGTTATCGAAACGCTTGAGCTTGGCTGGAAGCTGTTGTCTATCCTGCCTGTCGGTGAATTGAAGCGTATCAAGCAGGAGTTTATTGACAAGTACCTGCCGAAAAAGGATTAGCAAAGGCCTGAGGGAAGGAGATCAGGAACTATGGCCCGACTAAATGTGAACCCGACCAGAATGGTTCTCACCAGCTTGAAGAAAAGGCTGAGGACTGCAAAGAGAGGGCACAAGCTTTTAAAAGATAAACGCGATGAATTGATGAAGAGATTCCTGGAGGTAGTCCGGGAAAACAAGAGCCTTCGCGAAATAGTGGAAGCGAAGCTTCAGATTGTTCATTCACGCTTTGTCATGGCCAGAGCCGAGATGAATTCGGAGCTGCTGGAGGAAGCGCTGATGTTTCCCAAGCAGACCATCGAGTTGGATACATCGACACGTAATATAATGAGTGTGGACGTGCCGGTTTTATCATTTACCTACAAATCCGATGATGAAGGGGATATTTACCCATATGGCTTTGCCAATACAACAGGTGAACTGGACGGGGCAATCTCGACGTTGTCCGATCTGACAGGGGATCTGTTGAAGCTGGCTGAATTGGAGAAATCAGCCCAACTGATGGCCGATGAGATCGAAAAGACCCGACGCCGCGTCAACGCACTCGAATACGTGCTGATACCGAATCTGGAGGAAACGATTAAATATATCGTCATGAAGCTGGATGAGAACGAGCGCGGGAACCTGACCAGACTGATGAAGGTCAAGGACATGATGCTCGAGCAGGCGCATCACTATAAGGAACGGCAGTTTGAAGCTTAAAGCTTTAATAAAGCTAGTATGATAAATTGAAGTTGCTGCTAACTAAATAAGCATAAAATATAGTTTTATTCATCAAGATTTCTAAAGGCTGATAGGAGTTTTCTTATCAGCTTTTTTGCAATCTCCTGGCCAGGCATCTGAGATGGAATGGCGCGGACGCTGGACTTTAGACGCTTTATGTAGATTAACATCCTACAAAATTTTTACAGTATAAATATGGCTGATTTTTCACATATAGATGAATTCATTGATCTATTTGCCTTTCCATGTGCGCCCTTTTCATTCCTATCGCATAATTGGCAGAATTGTTATATAATTTAATTTGGGTATAATTTATGGGTGATGGAGTAAATACCCAGGAGGTGAGTGGACTGTAGATGTTTACTGTAAAGCTGAGTGAGCTGATTAATGAATTTCAACTGGAACAGGTTTGTATCGAGGGGTGTGACCATGATGTCGATATTACCACCTCGGATGTTAACCGACCCGGGCTTCAGCTATCGGGATATATGGAATACTTCGGGACTGACAGGATCCAGATCATCGGCAAGGTGGAGACAACCTATCTGGCAAGCCTGTCCCCGCAAGATCGCCTGAGGAGACTGGACGAGTATTTCAGAACCGGATTTCCGTGCGTAGTGATCGCCAGAAATATTGAGCCCTTTGAGGAAATGATTACCGTATCTAAAAAATACGGCATACCAATCCTCAGAACAGATGACATTACATCGAGGTTCATGAGCGGACTGATCCGCTACCTGAATGTCATGCTTGCGCCAAGAATATCGCAGCACGGTGTTCTGGTGGAGGTTTATGGCGAGGGGATTCTGATCCTCGGAGAGAGCGGCGTCGGTAAAAGCGAGACAGCGCTTGAACTGGTAAAGAGGGGTCACAGACTGATTGCCGATGATATTGTGGAAATCAGAAGAGTGTCCGACAGAACGCTGCTGGGTTCCGCGCCTGAAAATATCAGGTATTTCATTGAGATCCGGGGAATTGGTATTTTGGATGTTAAAAACCTTTATGGAATGGGTTCCGTCAAATTACAGGACAATATCAATCTCGTGATTAATCTGGAGCTCTGGGACAATCGCAAGATATATGACCGTCTGGGCCTGGATGATCAATACACAGACATATTGGGCATCTCTGTGCCTTCCCTGGTGGTTCCGGTCAGACCCGGGAGAAATCTGGCCATTGTTGTTGAGGTGGCGGCGATGAACAACCGTCAGAAAAAGATGGGATATAATGCAGCAAAAGTCATTAGCGAGCGTTTTTTGAAATATGATTGATGTAGTGAGATCATACCCCGAAAGGAGCAGGGATTTGGAGCAGGAAAGAATAGCTGAGATTTTGCGTCAGATACCGGGAAGTGGCGTCATTACTCTAAATGAACCGATGGCGCGTCATACTTCGTTTAGAATAGGCGGCCCGGCAGATGTATTTGTCAAGCCGCATGACACACCAGGCCTTATAGAGATCCTCCGATGCTGTAGGCAGATGGATGTACCGGTACTGGTGATGGGAAACGGTACCAACCTTATTGTCCGGGATAAGGGCATCAGGGGCGTCGTCGTTCAGATCACGGATAACATGAATGCATACTCCGTTGACGGGGAAGAAATAACGGCTGAACCGGGAATACTGCTGTCACGGCTGTCTGCAATCGCATTGGAGCATGAACTTACAGGGCTGGAGTTTGCCGAAGGAATCCCAGGTACTCTGGGCGGCGCTGTTGCGATGAATGCGGGGGCTTATGACGGCGAGATGTCCTTTGTTGTGAAGCAAACGGAATATCTTAGCCCGGATGGAGAAGTCTTGTTACTGAATAATTCGCAGCACTGCTTCGGCAAACGATCGAGCTTTATCCAGACTGATGGCGGCATTGTGATAAAGACCCGCATTGGCCTGAAAAAAGGAGATCGGTCGCTGATCAGTGATAAGATGGCGGAGTTTCGCTTGAGACGGAAGGAAAAGCAGCCGCTTGATCTGCCTAGCGCCGGAAGTATATTTAAACGGCCTGAAGGGAATTTCGCCGGAAAGCTGGTGCAGGATTGTGGTCTGCGAGGTTATAGGATTGGCGGGGCAGAGGTATCCTGCCTTCATTGCGGTTTCATCGTAAATACGGAAAATGCCACGGCCTTGGATATAGTAACATTGATTAAATACATTCAGGACAGGGTGTACGCTGATTTTGGCGTACAGTTACAGACAGAAGTAAAAATTGTCGGTGAAGAATAGTGAGGTCTACAGATGAGATTCATTGTAATCACGGGAATATCGGGGGCAGGTAAGAGCCTGGTTGCCAAGCATCTGGAAGATGCCGGGTTTTTTTGCATAGATAATCTTCCCCCGTTGCTTATACCAAAAATAGCGGAAATCCTTTCCCAAAGCTATAGAAAAATGGAAAAGATCGCAGTGGTCATCGATATCCGTGGGGGAGAGCTGCTGAACGATCTGTTTCCGGCTCTGGATGCGCTGACCGGAGACGGGCATACCTATGAAATTTTCTTTATGGAGGCTTCAGACAAGGTGGTCGTCGAGCGGTACAAGGAATCCCGCAGGGCGCACCCTCTTGCTCTGGAAGGCAGGCTGGCCAAAGGAATTGCCGAGGAAAGACGAGTGCTGCAGAAAATAAAGGACCGTGCGGATTATGTCATTGACACGTCCTCTCTTGCTCCTAAGCAGCTCAAGGAGGCAATTACAGGCATCCTTGGCCAGGATAGCGTCTTCAAAGGTCTGATAATAAATATAATAAGCTTTGGTTTCAAATACGGTATTCCAATCGAATGTGATCTGATCTTTGATGTTAGGTTCATTCCTAACCCCTATTATGTAGAGTCCTTAAGAAAGCATACGGGAAAGCATGAGGATGTGAAGGAGTATGTGTTTCAAATGCCTGAAACGACTGAGTTTCTTGAGAAGCTGTACTCCATGCTGGATTTCCTCATACCGAATTATATTAAAGAAGGCAAATCCCAGCTCGTTGTCGGGATCGGATGTACAGGAGGACGCCACCGTTCCGTGGCTATCGCGGATGAGTTGGGCAGATATCTGAAACAGCAGGAACACCGTACAGTAATTGAGCACAGGGATATAGAGAAAGATGGCAGGAGTGCTGGAAGATGAAATTGGGAGAACGCTTTTCACTGGATCCAACGAAATTAAGCAATCTAGTATATGATGAACGGATAGAGATCAAGGGACCAAAAATTGTAGCGATTGGCGGCGGAACAGGGCTTTCCACAATGCTGCGCGGGCTCAAGCTTTACAGCTCAAATATTACAGCAGTTGTCACTGTCGCGGATGACGGCGGCGGATCGGGAGTGCTGAGGCAGGAGTTGGGCATGCTGCCGCCGGGAGATATACGTAACTGTATACTGGCTCTGGCGGACACCGAGCCTATCCTCGAGCAATTGCTGCAATATCGATTTCAGGACGGCTCGCTCAAGGGGCAGAGCTTTGGCAATCTGTTTCTGGCTGCAATGGACGGAATATCGGCCAGCTTTGAGGAAGCTGTCAGAAGGATGAGCGATGTTTTGGCAGTTACGGGAAGGGTCCTCCCTGTGACTTTAGACAATGTAACATTGTGCGCCGAACTTGATGATGGCAATACTATCTGCGGAGAGTCGAATATCGGAAAACACAATGAGTTTCATAAGGGAAAGATCAAGCGGGTTTTTCTGGAGCCTTCGGATGCAAGACCTCTTCAGGAGGTTCTCGATGCGATTGACGAAGCCGACATTATCCTGATGGGGCCGGGCAGCCTTTACACGAGTATCATTCCAAACCTGCTAGTCAATGGTATATGTGCCGCTATTAACAAAAGCAATGCGCTAAAGGCATACGTCTGCAATGTGATGACACAGCCTTCTGAGACCGAAAATTATAGCGTATATGACCATATTGCCGCATTGGAGGAGCATGCTTACTGTGGTGTGATCGATTGCTGCATTGTTAATAATTCTGCCATTTCCCGTGAAGTTAGAGCAAGATATCTTGAGGACGGAGCAGATCAGGTCCTGATCGACCGGGAAAGAATATCACAAGCCGGAATAGAAATGTTGGAAGGCGATATTGCCTCCTTGAAAAACAATTTGGTTAGGCACGATCCACAGAAGCTGGCGAAAATCATCATAGAGTATGTTGCAGAGAATGTGCTGGCCAAGGACAAACAGCGTTCCTTAGATTACTACTTTGTCCGGGACAGGTTAATGAACAAATCCAAGGTATAAGGACGAAATAGCACATCAACTTTTGTATGAGGACAAAATTACTTCAGGTTGTATGAAGACAGAGGATTAGCCAGGCGCTAGAGGAGATAGAATAACCAATGAGTGAGGATAGAGACGGGGTGACCGGTTGAGATTTGGAAAAGCAGAGTGGAGCGGCCATGAGAGAGGGCTGGAACGAGAATGGCTTTTGACTAACGGGATCGGCGGGTTTTCATCCGGCACAGTCACAGGAGCAAATTCCCGCAGATATCACGGGCTGCTGGTGGCGGCGATGAAGCCTCCTGTCCAGCGGCATCTGGTATTGTCACAGCTGCATGAGACGATTATCGCCGGAGAGGATGAGTACAAAATTCATTCTTTTTCCACTGGCGACTTTGTGATGCAGGGATTTAGACACCAACGAAGCTTTGAGTTGGATCCTCTGCCAGTGTTTAGCTGGTCTGCCGGAGATATTACAGTTGAAAAAACCATTACAATGGTTTTCGGTAAAAATGAAGTGGTCATAGTATATCGCATCAGAAGCGGCAGTGAGGATATAAAGCTTCATATTGCTCCACTTGTCAACTTCAGGGATTATCATGGCAACTCGGACAAGAACCACATGAGATTCAGCCAGCAGGCGGGAGAAGATAGTACCTGTATACGACCCTATGACGAAGATACATATATCAGGCTCATCTGCCCGGGCAGCTGTTATATCCCGCAGGAGTGCTGCATGTTCGAGAACATGTTTTATGCCGTGGAGTACGAAAGAGGGCTCCATGCCTATGAAGATCATTATATCCCGGGTGGTTTTTCAATAGATGTGCAGGCGCGAAGTGAAAAAGTTTTCACATTTATTTGCACGGTCGAAAACGACGTTGGAGAAACTGACGGGCTGGTATTAATTGAAGCGGAAAAGGCCAGACTAGCAGCGCTGGTTGAAAAGGCCGGCTGCACAGATGCATTTTCAGGCGCCTTGACGAGGGCGGCTGATCAATTTATCGCATACAGGCAGTCGACTGGAACAAAAACCATACTTGCCGGTTATCCGTGGTTCACAGACTGGGGCAGGGACGCAATGATCTCGTTATGCGGCCTGGCATTGTCCACTTGCCGATATGACGATGCTGCGCAGATTCTGACGGCATACAGTGACCATATCCGTTATGGGCTGCTGCCCAATATGTTCCCGGATGGCGGTGAGGAGCCCGGATATAATACTGTGGATGCTGCACTGTGGTATTTTGATGCGGTTTATAATTATTCGGAATACTCCGGGGATTCCGTGCTTGTGAAGAAAAAGTTTTTTGAGGCTATGGTTAGTATCTATAAGGCGTATAAAAACGGAACTCTGCACAAGATAAAGATGGAGGAGGACGGCCTGATAAGCGCCGGAGATGAAAACACGCAATTGACCTGGATGGATGCCAAGGTTGATTGCGTAGTGTTTACGCCAAGGCATGGGAAGGCTGTGGAGATTAATGCGCTGTGGTACAATGCACTGAGAATATTGGAGACGTTCGCCCGCAAGTTCGGTGCAGATGCAGCGGAATACACCGAGTTGGCCAATAGGGTAAGGGAAAGCTTCATAAAAACCTTTTGGTTTGATGAAGGGAAGTATTTATTTGATGTAGTAAATGGGATGCAATGTGACAAACACGTCAGGCCAAACCAGATTTTTGCTGTAAGCCTCTCTTTTCCGGTCCTAACGGGGAGGAAGGCTAAGTATGTGGTGGAAAAGGTGTGGAGGGAGCTCTATACGGCATACGGCCTAAGGAGCCTTTCGCCGCGATCTGCCGACTACAGGGGCCAATATATGGGTGACCGGTTTGCACGAGATTCAGCATATCATCAGGGGACTGTTTGGGCATGGCTGATTGGTCATTTTATTGATGCCTTTTCCAGGACCTATGGAAAAGATCCTGTTTACAGGGACATGGCGGCATCGTTTCTGGAGCCGTTCAAGGATCATCTGCAGCATGCATGTCTTGGTAGCATTTCGGAAATATTTGACGGCGACGAACCGCTGGCACCACGTGGATGCTTCGCGCAGGCCTGGAGCGTTGCTGAGGTGCTCAGAACCTGGAGAAAATATGTGGAAAAAGGAGTGTAATAAGTTGTCTTTTTCTTCATCTGTAAAAAATGAATTATGCAGACTTGAGAATGTAAATGATTGCTGCTTGCTTTCAGAGCTGACTGCCGCTCTGTGTCTGAATGGGACTGTAGCAATCACGGCATACAGCGGATACAATATTAGAATCACCACGGAAAATGCGGCGTTTGCCAGAAGGATATTCAGTATTATCAGAAAGTTGTACGGTATCTTTCCAGAAGTCACAATCCGGAAAAGCAAAAAGTTAAAAAAACATGTTTCCTATATGCTCTATATAACTGCGACTAACGGCTCTGCAAAACTGCTGGAAAAAGCGGCGGTGGCTGTCAGCGAAGGCATAGACGGACAGACGCCGGAGCTCATTTTGGTTGACAGGGAAAGTATGAAAAAGCAATGCTGCAAAAAGGCTTTCCTGCGGGGCGCCTTCCTCGCGGGTGGATCCATCAGCGACCCTGAGAAAACATATCATCTTGAGCTGACCTCCCGTACCCGTACTCAGGCTCAGGAGATGAGCAGTATTATGGCATTCTTCAAGCTGCGTGCCAGGATTATTATGAGGAAAGGAAGCTACGTTACATATTTGAAAGAGGGCGAAAACATTGTTGACTTCTTAAATATTGTGGGTGCACATAATTCTCTGATGGAGCTTGAAAATGTCAGGATTCTCAAGGATATGCGGAACAATGTGAATAGAATTGTAAACTGTGAGACGGCCAATCTTGAGAAAACAATTGATGCTTCGCTCAGGCAGGTCGAGAATATACGGTATATTGCAAAAAATATTGGTTTTGACAAGCTTCCGGCCAGCCTGAAGGATATTGCCGCATTAAGACTGGAATACACTGACGCCAGTCTGGCAGAACTGGGACAGCACTTATCGCCCCAACTGGGGAAATCCGGAGTGAACCATCGACTCAGAAAGCTTGATATGATTGCACAAAAGCACAGGGAGCAGACAGGTCGGATTTTGTAAATAAGAAGCCACTTTTCTACAAAGGTTCCCATAATTTTTTGAAGGAAATTCCAATCGATTGAAGAATTAGTAATAGAACACATTCGTAATTTTTGGAGGATATACGATTGGAAATCAAATTTTCTAACAGAGGGTCTACTTTAATCGCATTGTTTACAGGTGAACTTGATCACCATTTTTCTGAGTATGCCCGTAACAAAATCGAAAGAGAACTGCTGAAAGCCACAACGCATAACGTGGTGTTCGATCTGACGGGACTGAGCTTCATGGACAGCTCTGGTATCGGGGTGATCGTTGGCCGGTTTGTCTATGTTAAAAAACTGGGCGGCCGAACAGCCATAGTCTGTAAGAACCAGAAAATCCGCCGTATACTTGAGATATCGGGGATTCTGAAGCTGATGCCGGTTTTTGAAGATTTGGAACATGCGCTAGAGGCGATATACGAAATGAGAGATTTTATTTAAGGGAGAGAAATGGTATGCAGCCTATCAATGAAATGAAACTGGAATTTGTGAGCAAGTCAAGTAATGAGGCCTTTGCAAGAGTAGTGGCAGCGGCCTTTGTCTCCCAGCTGGATCCAACGCTCGAAGAATTGGCTGATGTAAAGACGGCTGTTTCTGAAGCGGTTACAAATGCTATTATCCATGGTTATGAGAACCGACAGGGCATCATTACAATGATCTGCCGGCTATATGAAAAAAGTGTTGAAATTGAAATATCTGACGAAGGTAAGGGAATCGAAAATATTGAAGAGGCAATGCAGCCGCTGTATACCTCCAAGCCTGATCTGGAGCGTTCGGGCATGGGCTTTACTGTCATGGAGAGCTTCATGGATAAGATAAATGTTCGTTCAAAACTTGGTGAGGGAACGACCATTGTGCTTTACAAAACATTTGGCTCACTGGACGGCAACACACAGTAATAACTAGGCAATGAATTTTTTAGGGCGTTTTTGCATTATGATGTAAAATATTAATAAATAAGTAAGATAATAACGCTCCTTTGCTCTTGTGGGCAGGAGAAAGGTTTTGGAATATGAATGGAAATCCGTATGAGGGGATAGATACAATTCGGTTGATTACTATGGCCAGGGAGGGTGACAAAGCTGCGCAGAGCGTTCTTGTTGAAAAAAACATTGGCCTTGTCTGGAGTATTGTCCGCAGATTTTCGAACAGGGGATATGAGACTGACGATCTGTTTCAGATTGGTTGTATTGGTCTTATTAAGGCCATTAACAAATTTGACACCTCTTTTGATGTAAAATTTTCGACCTATGCAGTACCGATGATCATTGGCGAGATCAAGCGTTTTTTACGTGATGACGGAATCATTAAGGTGAGCCGGTCACTAAAGGAGGCATCCAATAAAGCGAGAATTACCAGGGAGGTAATGAGTAAGGAGTTGGGCAGGGAGCCTACCATCGGCGAGATCGCAGAGCGATTGGAAATATCGGCGGAAGAGCTTGTTATGGCAGTTGAAGCAGGGCATATGCCAGAGTCACTTTTTAATCCCGTAGGAGATGGGGAGAATTCGTCGCTGTTATTGATTGATAAACTGAATGATTGCTGTAATGAAGATGAAACCGACATAATTGACAAAATTGCGCTTAGACAGGTAATGGATACACTAAAACCGAGGGAAAAGCAGATCATTGTACTTCGTTATTTCAAAGAAAAAACCCAGGTGCAGATAGCAAAAATGCTTGGCATATCACAGGTGCAGGTATCCAGGATCGAAAAAAAGATCCTGCAGGAGATTCGCGA